>JAEZCN010000244.1 GCA_023433515.1 Pseudomonadota bacterium | reverse complement strand
GGGTACGTCGCCGACGTCGTTGCTGAGCCGCAAGGCGGGCTATACCACGATCATCGGCGATCACCTGCTCGAACGAGAGCTCGGCGACGTTCCAGCTGGAACGTCGGCCGCAACTCGCTGACTGAATTCCTCGATGGCCTCGAGTACCTGCCGCTGGTTCGGGGTGGTGAAGGACGGTGGTGCCGGCGGCCTGCTGGAGCAGGCCGTTCACATTTCCATGCGACAGATGCCCGATCTTGCGCGAGGGCGGCAACTCGAACTGCGCGCGGAGCCGTGCTTAGAAAGTCGCCTTGAACTGCACGCCCCAGATGCGCGGCTCGTTCAGGAATCCCGTCAGGTTGTTGAAGTCGATCGCGCCGACCGCGACTTCCTCGTCCGTGATGTTGCGGCCGAACAGCGCGGCTTCGTACTTGCCGCCGCCCCAGTTGTAGCCGAGGCGCAGCCCGACTTCGAGGAATTCGGTGCCCGTGAACTCGATGGAATCGTAAAGGAAGAAATTGACTTCGCTGCGATACGACCAGTCGGTGTACGCGAAGATCTCACCGTTGCCGACGGGGACGCCATAACGAAGCGTGAGGTTGGCTATCCACTCGGGCGCCTGCGGCAGCCGGTTGCCGTCTATCCCGGCCAGGCCGCCCACGACCGGATCGGTGACCGTGCAGGCGAAGCAGACGCCGACGGAGATGCCGTCGTCCTGGATCTCGGTGTCGTTGTAGCTCGCGCCCAGGGTCATCAGTAGTTGGGGCGTCAGGTAGGCCTGTACGTCGAGCTCGGCTCCCATGCCGACTGTCTTGTCCGCGTTCAGCAGGCGCACCGCGTTGCTGGCGCCGCCCACCGCCGTGAGTTGCTGGTCCTCCACTTCGTAATAGAAGAGGTTGAAGTACACGCTTGCCATGCGATCCATCAGGTCCGCCTTCACGCCGACCTCATAAGAAGTATTGGTCTCGGGCTCCGCCACGGACTGATTGCCGAACGGTCCCGCGGGCTGCACGCTCGCGCCGCGGAAGCCCGTCGCCACACGCGCGTATAGATTGACCGAATCACTGACCGAAAACGTCGCGGAAAGGTCCCAGCTCACGTTGTCGTCGCTCAGGCTTGCGGTGGTCGGTAGCGAGGGGTCGGGGAATGCGAATCCCTCCGGCGTACCGGTCACGAAATCCTTCTCGTCGTTCGTGTAACGAACGCCCGCGCGCATTTCGAACGCATCGGAGAACTCATAGTTGATCGATCCGAACAGCGCCCAGGCCGTGTTGGTCTGATTCGCGCGCAGGTACTGGTTCTGCACGCCGCCGGCCAGGCTGTCGTAGGAGAAGAATTCGGTGTCGTAGTCCTCGTCGAAGTAGTACACGCCCGCCTGCCAGTTGAACGGGCCGGCGGATTGCGACTCGAGGCGGATCTCCTGCGTGATCTGGTCGAGCGTGGGAATGCCGTCCGCGGTTTCGCTCGGGAACGGAATGAATCCCGGGCCGTTGGGCAAACTGCAGAACCCGCAGCCGTAACCTCCGTCGATGTCGCCGCGGCTGTAGGCCTCGAGCGATTCGTAACCGGTGATCGAATACAGCGCGACCGCGCCGAAGTTCCAGCGCAGCCGGATGCTGCCGCCGAGGATGTCGAGTTCCTGGCGGTTCTGGCCGTCGACGGAAATCCAGTCCTGGTCGAGGTCGTCGATCAGGTCGTTGTCACCGGGCCGGATGATGTTGGCGCGGAACAGCCGCGCGGTGCCGTCGAGGTTGCGCGCGTGCGCGTTGAACAACACGCTGAACTCGTCGCCGCGTTCGTACTTGAGCTGCACGCGCGCGGCGCGGTCGTCGTATCCCTCGTAGAGGTCTTCCTCGCCCGTGAGCGCATTGCCGACGAAATCGTCGCGATGCTGGTAGAGCCCCGAGACGCGCACCGCCCAGCCCTCGCCGAATGGGATGTTGATCGCGCCTTCGAGGTTCATCGTGTTGTACGTGGCGTCGGACACGTTGATGTATCCGCCGAAATCGGACTGCGGCCGGATCGAGTCGAACTTGACCACACCGCCAGGTGTGTTGCGTCCGAACAAGGTGCCCTGTGGCCCGCGCAGGACTTCGATCTGGTCGAGATCGAAGATGGGGAATCCCTTGAGGATGGGATTCTCCTGGACGACTTCGTCGTAGATGAGCGAGACGGGTTGCGACGCGTTGAGCCGGAAATCGCTGTTGCCGTAGCCGCGGATGTAGAAGCGCGGGAATGCACGGCCGAACGACGACTCGACGTTCAGGCTCGGCACGCGCGCGGCGAGGACTCGCACGTCCTGGCCGCCGGTGGAGAGCACGTCGAGATCGGCGCGACTGATCGTCGAGATCGAACTCGGCACGTCGCGGATGTTCTCCGCGCGGCGTTCGGCCGTGACGACGACTTCTTCGAGCTGGCCCTGTTCCTGCGCCGCAACAGTGCCCGGTAGTGAGACGGCGGTGCACAGGAGCAGCGCCGGTGCGGCGCACAACGGCAATCCCTTCTTCTGCTTGTTCATATCATTCCCTGAATGGCAGTTTGTCTGAGCATATCGCTGGTTCAGGAGACTGACATCCAATATCGCGGCGCTCGGATTCAATGCACCGGATGAAAGCAGCCGTATTACACGCGCCTCACGACGTGCGCTTCGAGGAGCGCCCGGATCCCAGGATCGAACAGCCGACCGACGCGATCGTCCGTCTGTCCGCCAGTTGCGTATGCGGGTCGGATCTATGGCCGTACCGCGGAGCCCATCCGCTAGACGGACCGAAGCCGATGGGGCACGAGTACTGCGGCGTGGTCGAGGAAGTCGGGCGCGACGTGAAATCCGTAAGGGCCGGGCAGTTCGTCATCGGCGGGTTCGCGTTTTCCGACAACACCTGCGCGAATTGCCAGGCGGGTTACCAGTCCGGTTGCGTGCAGGGCGGATTCTTCAACAAGGCGCAGGCGCCGTACCTGCGGGTTCCGCTCGCGGATGGGACGCTGGTGGCGACTTCGGGCAATCCTTCGCGGGAGATGGTGCCCGCGATGCTGACGCTGTCCGATGTGATGGGCACCGGGTGGTTTGCGGCGGATGCGGCGAGTGTCGGACCGGGAAAGACGGCGGTGGTGGTGGGCGATGGCGCCGTCGGATTGTCAGGCGTTCTGGCGTCGAAGCAGATGGGCGCGGAGCGGATCATCGTGTTCAGCCGGCACGAGAATCGGCAGGCGCTCGCGCGGCGTCATGGCGCCACGGACGTCGTGACCGAGCGCGGCGAGGAGGGAGTGGCGCGAGTTCGCGAGCTCACGCGCGGGATCGGCGCGGACTCGGTGCTGGAGTGTGTGGGCACGCAGCGGTCGATGGCCCAGGCGATCGGTTCGGCACGGCGCGGCGGGTACGTTTCGTATGTCGGCGTGCCGCATGGCGTGAGCTTCGACGGCGCGCAACTGTTCTCGACGCACGTGCATCTTCACGGCGGGCCGGCGCCGGTGAGGCGCTATCTACCGAAGCTGATCGAGCTGGTGGAGAGCGGGAAGATGGATCCCGGGGGAGTGTTCGATCTGACGCTTCCACTGGCGGAAGTTGCCGAGGGATATCGGGCGATGGACGAGCGGCGGGCGATAAAGGCGTTGCTGCAGGTCTGATTTCGAGCGCAGCCCGTACGGCGCCTGCGTTCAGCGATTCAGATTCCGGTCCCTGAGCCATGCGACGACGGTCGCCGGATTGCTGAATCGAAAGCGCGCGGCGGTCTCGGTCAGGTCGCCGACGCGGATGGTGTGACCACCCATCTCGTTGACGGCTTCGAAGCCGACTTCGTCCGTCGGATCGTCGCCCACGAAGACCGGCGTCCGCCCGGCGAACTCGCGCTGCTGCATGAGCAGCTCGATGGCGCTGCGCTCGGAGAAGCCGCGCGGCATGATCTCGAGCACGAACTTGCCGGGTCGCAGCACGAAGTCTTTTCCCAGCTCCTCCACCAGCTCCGTCATCACGATGTGCACTTCGGGCGCCATGCGGGGCGCGAGCCTGAAATGCATGGCGAGCGCGGCGCCCTTGTCCTCGAACAGCAGGCCACGGTTCTCCTTCGCCAGCAGGCCTAACCACTGGCGCGCGCGATCGAGCACGGCCTGGTCGAAGTCGGGGCGGACGATCTCTCCCGACGGCAGCCGCACCTCGAGGCCGTGTTTGCCCGACGCCACGAATCTGCTGGGCGCGAACAACTCGTCGAGCTCGACGAGCGATCGTCCGCTCAGCAGCGCGAGGGCTCCGTGTTCACGCTGGCGCGCCAGCTGCAACGTATTACGCAGGGCGGCGGGCACGCGGACGCGATCCGGCGTCGCCGCGAGCTCGAGCAGCGTGCCGTCCACGTCGAGGAACAACGCAAGCGCGCGCTCGCGCAGGAATGTGGGGCGGTGGTTCATGCTTCATATATAACAATGGTTGCGTACAATTAACTAATAATTTTTGCCAAGTGGGTCACCAACATGCAAAACGAATTCCTTGGGGCTGAGCTCAGGACCTGGATCCTGGGCGGTGCGATCGTGCTGCTGGTGGCCATTGCGCATGTGGCCATGAGCTGGTGGGCCAGACGCCACGAACGCAAGAGCCGCGAAGCGCCGCCCGAGGCCGGGGATACCGTCAGGGTGCGGCACTGGATCGCCCGCGGCCTGCGCAATGCGGTCCCGCCCATCGCGTTCCTGCTGTGGCTGTACGGCGTGCATCTCGCCTCGACGACCCTGCTCGCGGAACTGCCGGAATCGACGTGGAGGGGCCGCGGCCTCGTGACGCTCGACTGGTTGCGCGGCCTCGGCACGCTGCTGGGCCTTGCCTGGCTGCTGCATCGGATCGCGCGCACCGTGGATGCATTGCTGAAGTCGATCGCGGCCCGCACCGAGGCGAAGTGGGACGACGTGCTGATGCCCTTCGCGGGCCGCGCGCTGCGCCTGATCCTGCCGATGATCGCGCTGATCCTCGGCGCGCCGGCGCTGCAGGTCTCTCCCGAGATCAAGCAGCTCATCCAGAACGCGGTGAGCATGTTGCTGGTGGCCACCATCGCGGTCGTGCTCGTGCAGTTCGTCAAGGCGATGGAGCAACTCGTCCTGCAGCACTACCGCATCGACGTCGCGGACAACCGGAAGGCGCGCGGCGTCTACACGCAGGTAACCGTCTTGCGGAAGATCGCGACTTCGGTGATCGTGCTGTTCGCGATCGCGGCGATGCTCATGGTCTTCCAGCCCGTGCGGCAGCTCGGAACCGCGATGCTGGCGTCGGCCGGCCTCGCCGGCATCGTCATCGGTTTCGCGGCGCAGAAGAGCCTGGGCACGCTGCTCGCGGGACTGCAGATCGCGCTGACCCAGCCGCTGCGCATCGACGACGTCGTCATCGTCGAGGGCGAGTGGGGCCGCATCGAGGAGATCACGCTGACCTACGTCGTGATCAGGATCTGGGACCTGCGCCGCCTGGTCGTGCCCATCAACTATTTCGTCGAGCAGCCGTTCCAGAACTGGACGCGCACGTCGGCGGACATCCTCGGTACCGTGTTCCTGCACGTGGACTACACGGTGCCCGTGGACGCCGTGCGGCAGGAGCTCACCAGAATACTCGAGGCTTCGAAGCTCTGGGACCGCAAGGTCAACGTCCTGCAGGTCACCGACGTCAAGAACACGACACTCGAGCTGCGCGCCCTCGCGAGCGCGCCCGACGCGGGCAAGGCCTGGGACCTGCGCTGCGAGGTACGCGAGAAACTGGTGACGTTCCTGCAGAAGAATTACCCCGAAAGTCTGCCGCGCGTCCGCGCGGTGCTCGACAAGGCGGCCTGATTCGTCTGCGTCGCCGATGGCCTGATCGACTACACGATGCGTGTGCCCGCGGCGACAGCCAATCCGCGCGCGGGCGTCGACACTGCCCTCCTGCATCGAGGAGGGCTCCATGCTCGCCATGACCTATCGCGGTCCGTACCGCGTGCGCGTTTCGCGCAAGGAAGAACCGAGAATCGAACATCCGCGCGATGCGATCGTGCGCGTCACGCGCGCCTGCATCTGCGGGTCGGACATTCACCTCTATCACGGGCTCATACCCGACACGCGTGTCGGACACACGTTCGGACACGAGTTCGTCGGCGTGATCGAGCAGGTGGGCGACGAGGTGCTCGAACGAAAACCAGGCGAGCGGGTGCTCGTGCCGTTCAACATCTATTGCGGCGAATGTTATTTCTGCCGCAAGAAGCTCTACAGCAACTGTCACAACGTGAATCCGAACGCGACAGCCGTGGGCGGCATCTACGGCTACTCGCACACCGCGGGCGGTTATGACGGCGGCCAGGCTCAATACGTGCGTGTGCCGTTCGCCGACACGGGCGCTTACCCGATTCCGGAAGACATATCGGACGATGACGCCGTGCTCTGCACCGACGCCTTTCCCACCGGGTACCAGGGAGCGGAAATGGCGGGCATCAAGCGCGGGGATTCGGTCGTGGTATTCGGAGCGGGCGCGATCGGATTGTTCGCCGCGAAATCGGCCTGGTTCATGGGCGCGAGCCGCGTGCTGATCGTCGACGAATACGACTATCGACTCGACTTTGCGAGCCGCTTCGCGCAGTGCGAGACGCTCAACTTCCGCAGCGTGCGCGACATGGTCTGGTACCTGAAGCGCAGCTCGGACTGGCTCGGCTGGGACGCGGCCATCGACGCCGTGGGCTGCGAGGCCCGCGGCAGCGCGTTCCAGCGCATGTTCGGCATCCATCCGTTCAAACTACTCGGCGGAGTCGCGACGGCGGTGAACTGGGCGATCGATTCGGTGCGCAAGGGCGGGGTGGTTTCCATCGTGGGCGCCTACGGCCCGGTGCTCAACGCGGTGAAGCTCGGCGATGCGATGAACAAGGGCCTGACAATCCGCACGAACCAGACCAGTGTGCTGCGCAACCTGCCGCGTTGCATCGAGCACATCCGCGCCGGCCACATCAGGCCGAGCGACGTGATCTCGCACCGCTTTCCGCTCGAGGAGATAGGCGACGCCTATCACATGTACGCGAGCAAGCTGGACGAGATGATCAAGCCCATGGTCATGGTTCACTGAGGAGCCCGGCATGCGCCAGCAGGAATACGGTTCTTCGTCGATCGACAAACTACCGCGCCCCGTCCCGGGCGCCGATTCGCTCACCACCGAGGAGCGCGGGCACATCGACCGCTCCGGCGAGATCTCCGGGTGGGCGTCCGACGCCGCTTCGGAGATGCGGCCAGGTGTGCCGCGCGACAAGGCGCCCGAGCTCGGAGCGGAAGCGCTGTACATCGACATCATTCCGCAGCACCCGACACACCGCATTCACAAGTCGACCGAACACGCGCGGCTGACGCCGGTCTTCGGCACGTCCTGTCCGCCGCGCGGACTCAGTGGGCGGCTGCGCGACATCGCATACCGCTTCAGCGAGGGACGCCTCGTGCGCTGGGTGACGCTGCTCGTCGCGGATCGTGTCGACGTCGTCGAGGGCGTGCTCGCGGATGTCGGCAGGCTGAGACCGCCGAACGTCGTCCGGGAAATGGGGCTCAGGAGCGAGTGGCGACACAACCGCGCGCGGGTATACAAGGTGGCCGCGCTGAGCGGCGCCGCGCTGGCCATCTACCTGCTCGCGCGGGCCAGGCGACGTTGACCCGAGCCCTTACGGGCCGCTTCGGCGTAGCATGCGCCGCATGAAAAAGTATGAACGGGACTTCCGCGTCGAAGGCAACTTGCTACGCGTGACGCTTGCGGGCACCTATCCCAAGGAACGCCTCGAGGCGCGCGCGAATGTCTTCGATCCGCTCATCGATGCCTGCCGGGAGGACAAGTGCCAGGGGGCCGTCATCGACGCGCGCGAGCTGGACGTCGAGCTGGATACGTTCCAGCAATTTCGCGCCGGCATGGATGCAGCCTCGCTGAACCAGTACGGTTTCTATGTCGCCTTCGTGGCGCGCCAGGAAATGCTCAGCGGCTTTTTTCACGACGTGATGCACAACCGCGGCGCACTGGCTGCGATCTTCACCGACATGGATAGCGCGATGAACTGGATTCGCGAGCGCGTTCCGGTCGGCGGTCGAGCCCGGTAGTCAGCGCATCTTCAGGTCGAGCACGAACGGGAACTGGGACTTGCACGGCTTGCCGCCGCAGATCGCGGGCTTGTACTTCGCCATCAGGAGCACCGAGCCCGCGTAGTTCACCATCTCGCTCGCGTTGACGCCGCCGACGCCGCCCATGTCCGCCACTTCCGTCGCCTTGCCGTCCGGTCCGACCGTCACGACCAGGTTCAGCGTGCCGCGCGCCTTCACGATCTGCTGACCCTTCTTGATGCTGTTGAAGATCGGCTTCAGCCCCTGGACCGGGAACGGCGGCTCGTCGCCGGGCGGCATCGACTCGTACAGCGCGTGCAGCTCAGCCCTTTCCTCGGGCGTGAATTCGCCATATTTCTTGTTGAGCGGGATCTTCGAATTCCACACGAGATCCTTGCGGATGATCGTGCCGGTTTTCGAGGTCGCTTCGTTCGTGAGTTGATGAGGGCCGTTGCCGGCCGCGTTGCCGGCGCCATTGTTGACTATCGGGTGGCTCGACGAAATCTGCGCAAGGGCGCCAGTGCAACCGAACGCGAGCAGCGCTGCCGTCAGGATCGCCTTCGACACGTTCATTGTTCGTCTCCCTGAGAAGGGTCTGGTTTGCGAGTTTACCTGTTGAACCGGTGACCCGCGGACTCGTAGCCTTTCGGGCCATGAAATACCTCCTCGCTCTGTTCTGCGCAAGCGTCATCGCCCAGACCCCGCCTCCGGTCACGCCCATGACCCCGGACGTGGTCGAAAAATACGAACAGGTACTGCCCTCGGCCGACTACGTCCGCCGGGAGCTGATGGTGCCGATGCGCGACGGCGTGAAGCTCTACACCGTCGTCGTCATGAAGAAGGGGACGAAGAACGCGCCGATCCTGCTCTCGCGCACGCCGTACAACGCGACCCGCGCGACGAGCCGGGTAGCCAGTCAGCGCATCGTCGACATCCTCGAGATCATGGATGCCGAGTTCGCCGAGGATGGATACATCCGCGTGTACCAGGACATCCGCGGCATGTACAAATCCGAGGGCACCTGGGTCCTGAACCGGCCGCTCGTGGGACCGCTCAACGACACCGGCATCGACGAGTCGACCGACGCGTACGACACCATCGAGTGGCTCGTGAAGAACACGCCTGAGGCGAACGGCAACGTCGGCGCCATCGGTTCGAGTTACCTCGGGTTCACGGCGTTGATGACGCTGATCAACCCCCACCCGGCACTCAAGGCGGTGATCGCACAGAGCCCGATGGTGGATGGGTGGATGGGCGACGACTGGTTCCACTACGGCGCGTTCCGCATCAATTCCATCGGCTTTCCGCTGTACCTCGGACTCAACAAGGGCCGAGGCGGCGGCGGATTCGCGCTCGGGGGAGGCGACGATTACACGACTTATCTCGAAGCCGGCTCGGTCGGGGATTTCGTGAACAAGATGGGCGCGGGACACGTGCCCGGCATCCGCAAGTTCCTCGAGAATCCGGCGTACACGGAGTTCTGGTCGCTGCAGGCGGTCGACAAGTGGCTGGCGGCGCGGCCGCACACCGTGCCCACGATGATCGTCGTCGGCCAGTGGGACCAGGAAGACAGCTACGGCGCACCCGCCGTGTACCGCGCGCTCGAACCCAAGGACACGAACAACGACAAGGTGTCTCTGGTGATCGGCCCGTGGCGCCACTCGGGCTTCAACCACTACGGCTACGACCTCGGCCAGCTCACCTTCACCGGCGACACCGCGCTCGAGTGGCGCGTGAAGTACGCGAAGCCGTTCTTCGATCATCACCTGAAGGGCGCTCCGGATCCGAAGACGCCGCCCGTGCTCACGTACGCGACCGGCGCCAACCAGTGGAACGTATCGCCGCGCTGGCCGATGGGCGCGCCCAAGCCTATCTACCTCGCCGCGAACGGAGTCGCGACGTTCGAGAAGCCGAAGGCGGCCGGGCGCGAGGAATACGTGAGCGATCCGGCGAAGCCCGTGCCGTTCCTGCCGCGGCCGATCGACATGAGCGATGCGACGCAGTGGAAGCCGTGGCTCGTGCACGACCAGCGTTTCGTGACCGGGCGGCCGGACGTCGCGGTGTGGACCAGCGCGCCGCTCGAGAAGGCGGTGCACCTCATGGGCGCGCCCGAAGTCGAATTGTTCGCGTCCACGACCGGAACCGACAGCGACTGGGTCGTGAAGCTCATCGACGTGTATCCGAACGACGTGCCCGAGCCCGCCTCGCAGGGCGCGAAGCCGTCGATGGCGGGATTCGAGCTGCCGGTCGGCATCGAGATCTTCCGCGGACGTTATCACGAGAGTTTCGCGCAGCCCGCGCCGCTCGAGCCCGACAAGGTGGAGCGTTACACGTGGAAGCTGCCGGACGTGGACCACGTCTTCCTGCCGGGCCACCGGATCATGGTGCAGGTGCAGTCGACGTTGTTCCCGCTCTACGACCGCAACCCGCAGACCTACGTCGAGAACATCTTCCACGCAAAGCCCGGCGACTACAAAAAGGCGACGCAGAGCGTGTGGTTTGGCGGTGCGACGCCCAGCGCGGTGGTGTTACCCGTGGCTCCCTGAGTCCAGTTAGACTCCGGGCAGTCGGGGAGAGGGGAGAAGAAGAACAATGAATACCCAGCTGACTTCCGAGGCGGCCATCGACGCGGCCGCCGACCCGGGCGAGATCTCCGGATTCTGGAGGCGGCTGGGCGCGCTCGCGATCGACGTGATCCTGATCGGCCTGGTCGGTGCCGGACTGGGCCTCGTTCTCTACGACACGTTCGCGAGGCTCGGGGTATGGGGCCGCCTGGTCGGTTTCGCGATCGCGTTGGCGTACTTCGGGATCATGAACTCGAAACCGTGTGGTGGGCAGACCGTCGGCAAGCGACTCGTGGACATCAAGGTAGTGGGCGCCGACGGCGCCACGCTGCCGGTTCACAAGTCGCTGCTGCGGTTCACCGTGCTCGGGATCCCGTGGTTCCTGAACGGCGCGGCGTTTCCACCCGAGTTCGTGTCCTCGCCGCTCATGTACCTGCTTTCGCTGGGCGTGTTCGGTCTGGGACTGGCGATCGTCTATCTATATATCTTCAACCGGTCGACCCGGCAGTCGCTGCACGACCTGGTCGTCGGCTCGTACGTGGTCAGGGTGCCGGCGGAAGGCGCGGTCGCGCCGGCGCCGGTGTGGGGCGTGCACAAGGTCGTCGTCGGCGTCGTCCTCGTCGCGGCGGCGGTCATGCCGTACTTCACGATGAATTTCGCCGCCAACTCCGAGCTCTTCGCCTCGTTGATGCAGGCCTACAAGGCGGTGAACGCGGTGCCGGGAGTCGTCGTCGCCACCGTCAACAAGGGCGAGACGATCGGCGGCGGCGCGAATTCGACCTATCTACAGGTCACGGCGTACATCGCCGAGCCGCGGGTCCAGGATCCGGCGCTGGCGAAGCAGCTGGCGAAGGCCGCGCTCGACGCCGAACCTTCGTACATGGAGCTCGACGTCGTGCAGGTCGTGCTGGCGCGCGGCTTCGACATCGGCATCGCCTCGGCACACACCAGCATGAACTACAACGACTCGCCCGCGGGATGGGCCGCGGATGCCCGCTAGCGGTACTTATTCCGCGCAGTTGTAGTTAGCCGCGTCGCGCGCATCGCCCGAACCGGAGTACTTCGCGTACGCCGGATGAGGGCACAGCGGGCGGCTCTCGCCCGGCGCGGAGGCGCCCGTGGCGATCACGCGCTCCGGCGCGCGGCCATTTTCGACCCAGTCGACGACCGCGCTCAGCAGATCGATCCGGTCGAGCGTGCGCGCGCCGCCGCCGCAATGACCCATGCCGGGCACGAGGAACAGCCGGCTCCAGTCGCGCAGCGGCGCTTCGGCATTGTCGCGGCCGAGCTCTTCGTAATACCGCACGCTCTCCTGCGCGGAGAACCACGGGTCGCTCACGCCGTGCGCGAAGACCAGCTTGCCACCCTGGCCGCGGAACGTGCTGAGGTTGGTCCAGTCGCTCGTGTCGCCCACCATCGCGCGCGCGTCCATCGCCTCGGCCGCGGCGGCATCCACGTCGAAAGTCGCGCCGACGGGGGCGCCCTCGGGAATGACGGGACCGACCAGGATTCCGGGAAGGCCCTGCGTGTTCGCGATGCCGGTGTCCCAGAAATATCCGGGATAAACCTGCCGGCCGGCCGCGGTGCGCGGCCCCTGCATCACCGTGCGGACCGCGGCCACCTTGGCGGGCGGCAGTGCGAGCGTGCCGGGATCGAAATCGCACTTGTGAGGCGCGAAGATCAGTCCGTCCCTGCTCCCGTCGAGCGCGTCGCAGCGCTCGAGCACGCCATCGACGACGAGTTTGCGCTCGGCTTCGTCCAGGCGTCCCGCCGCGTTCAGCGCCACGGTCGCGTGGCGCAGCCCGAGGTTCGAGAAGCTGGTGCGCGCGGCGGGCGCGACCGCGACGATGCCCTCGTAGTAGTCAGGGAAGCGCTGCGACATCATCATCGCCTCGCGGCCGCCCGTGGAGCAGCCGACGAAGTAGGCGTGCTGCTGCGGTTTTCCGTAGTGCTGCCGGACGATGGCCTTGGCGACGACGGTGACTTCGGCCACGGCCTGGTACAGGAAATTCAGCGCGGCCTGCTGGTCGCGGAAGAAGCTGCCGTCGAAACCGGTGGCCTGGTGTCCGGAGTCCGTGCTCGCGACCGCGAAGCCGCGCAAGAGGGCGGAACGTTCGCCCGCGTAGCCGCCGCCGACGGGCGGTTGCACGCTGCCGTTCAATCCGCCGCCGCCCTGGAAGAGGAAGCGTCCGTTCCAGTCCGTGGGCAACGCCACGGCGAATCCGATGCCATACGGCTTGCCGTCACGGCCCGTGCGCTCGTCGATCACGCCGTCGACGCGACAGTGCTCGGGCAGCGCGGGCGTGACACCAGGCGCAGACGCGGGGACCCGCTTCGCTGCGCGAACGACCACGCGATGTTCGGGCATCGAGAATTTCGCGAGCGATGCGCAGGGCTGCGCTGCTCTGGCGTGTGATGACGCACCGATGGCGAGAACGATATAGAAGAATAAGTACGCCGAGGCGTGCAGGGAGACTTTGCGCATCCGGGAATGCTAGGGTAACGGTCACAAACACGCGAGTATTCCAAGGGGGGAATCTGTGGCTTTGATCCGCCAGATCTGGGCGATGCGGTGGTGGATGATCGGATTGATCACCATCGGCACCGTCTTCAACTATCTCACCCGCGCGATTCTCGGCGTGGTCATCACCCAGGACGCGTTCACCGCGGACGTGGGTATCACCGAAAAGGAATATTCCTGGGTCACGGCGTTCTTCCAGGTCGGCCTGCTGCTGCAGCCCGTCGCCGGATACATCATGGATGTCATCGGGCTGAAGCTCGGCTTCGGTCTGTTCGCGGCGGCATGGGCGGTGCTGACGGCGTTACATGGCGCGGCGATGAACTGGCAGATGCTGGCGGTGATGCGCGGCCTCATGGGATTCGCCGAGGGAACGGCGCAACCGGGTGGCATGAAAGCGGTCGCCGAATGGTTTCCGGCGAAGGAGCGCGGTTTCGCCGCGGGCTTCTACAACATCGGCGCCTCGTTCGGTCCGATGCTGGCCGCGCCGCTCGTGGCCTGGGCCATCCTGTTCCACAGCTGGCGCCTGGCGTTCGTCATCGCGGGCGTCGCGGCGCTCGTGTGGGTCGCGATGTGGTTCAAGTTCTACTATTCGCCGAAGCAGCATCCGACGCTCTCGGAGAAGGAACGCGAGTACATCGAGTCCAA
Organism: Pseudomonadota bacterium; assembly: GCA_023433515.1. Classification (GTDB taxonomy): domain Bacteria; phylum Pseudomonadota; class Gammaproteobacteria; order Steroidobacterales; family Steroidobacteraceae; genus CADEED01. The sequence goes on along the minus strand of JAEZCN010000244.1, from coordinate 16,426 downwards.
CCAGGAAGCGCACCTGGCGGCCGTCGATGCCAAGCCTTCGATCGGGAGCCTGCTCAAGCAGCGCAATACCTGGGGTATCGCGATACCGCGCATGCTCGCGGATCCGACCTGGGGCACATTGAACTTCTGGATGCCGCTGTATCTCGCGACCGAGCGTGGCTGGGACATCAAGCAGCTCGCCCTGTTTGCCTGGATGCCGTTCCTGACCGCGGACCTCGGCTCCATGACCGGGCCCACCATCGCCTACTGGATGCAGCGGCGCGGCATCAGCCTCATCAACGCGCGGCGCATCGCGTTCACCGTCGGCGCGTTGCTGATGACCAGCATGATCTTCGTCGCGAAGGTGCAAAGCCCGTACCTGGCGCTGCTGCTGCTTTGCCTCGGGGGCTTCGCGCACCAGACGTTGTCGATCACGGTCATCACGATGGCGTCGGACCTGTTCCGCAAGAACGAGGTCGCGACGGTCGCGGGTATTGCCGGCTTCTGCGGCAACATGGGCGTGCTCCTGTTCACGCTGGTGGTCGGTGGGCTCGTGAAGACCATCGGCTATGATCCGTTCTTCGTGGCGCTGGCCCTGTTCGACATCCTCGGCGCCATCTGGCTCTGGACTGTAGTTAGAGAACCCAAGACGACATGATCCGCAATCCGATCCTGACGGGATTCAATCCCGATCCGTCCATCTTGCGCGTGGGCGACGACTACTACATCGCGACCTCCACGTTCGAGTGGTACCCGGGCGTGCAGATCCACCACTCGCGCGACCTCGAGCACTGGCGGCTGCTCACGCGGCCGCTGAACCGCCCGAGCCAGCTCGACATGCTCGGCGATCCGGATTCGTGCGGCGTCTGGGCGCCGTGCCTCACGTACAGCGACGGGCTCTTCTGGCTCATCTACACGGACGTGAAGCGTTACGGCCGCACCACCGTCGGCGGCGCGTCGGGCGCGTCGCTGCGCGACTTCCACAACTACCTCGTGACCTGTCCGACCATCGACGGCGAGTGGTCCGATGCCGTGTATCTCAACAGCAGCGGTTTCGATCCGTCGCTGTTCCACGATACCGATGGCCGCAAGTACCTGGTGAACCAGCTCTGGGATCACCGCCCGGGCCGTAACCGTTTCAATGGCATCGTGCTGCAGGAGTACTCGCACGAGCAGCGCAAGCTGATCGGCGAGCGCAAGAACATCTTCCCGGGCACGTCCATCGGCTTCACCGAAGCGCCGCATCTCTACAAGCGCAACGGCTGGTACTACCTGATCACGGCCGAGGGCGGCACGGGCTGGGGCCACGCGATGACGATGGCGCGCTCGCGTTCGCTGACCGGGTCGTACGAGCTGCATCCCGACAAGTACATCATCACCGCGCGCGAGCGGCCCGATGCGCCGCTGCAGCGCGCGGGCCATGGCGATCTCGTGGAAACGCAGGCCGGCGACACGTATGCCGTCTATCTATGCGGCCGGCCGCTGCACAACCGTGGACGCTGCGTGCTCGGACGCGAAACCGCGATCCAGAAGATGGTCTGGGGCAGCGACGACTGGCTGCGCACCCGCGATGGCAGCGGCGCACCCGAGCTCGAGACGCCGCGGCCGACCTTGCCCGAGGCGCCATTTCCGGAATCGCAGGCGCGCGAGAATTTCGATCGCAAGGAACTGCCGATCCATTTCCAGTGGTTGCGTTCGCCGTATCCCGCGGAGCTGTTCTCGCTGAGCGAACGTCCCGGGTACCTGCGGCTGTTCGGCCGCGAAACGATCGGCAGCCAGTTCCGCCAGTCGCTGGTGGCGCGCCGCCAGCAGGCGCATTGCTACACGGCGATCACGGCGATGGAGTTCGAGCCCGAGCACTACCAGCAGGCCGCGGGCCTGGTCTGTTACTACAACTCGTCGAAGTTCCACTATCTGCACGTGTCGCACGACGAGACGGTGGGACGTCACGTGCGGGTCATGACGTGTACTCCCGACTCGCCGCAATCCGATGCGTTCACGACCCCGATCCCGATCCCGAAGGGCCGCATCGAGCTGCGCGTGGACGTGGACTTCGAGCGGCTGCGTTTCGCCTACCGCGTCGACGGCGACTGGAAATTCCTGCCGGAGCTGTTCGATGCGAGCATCCTCTCCGACGAGGCGACGACGCCGGGCGCGCCCAACTTCACCGGCGCGTTCGTCGGCATGGCGTGCCAGGACGTCTCGGGCACCGCGCGCCCCGCGGACTTCGACTGGTTCGAATACCGGGAGCGGGAGTACCAGCGCTCCGTCGGATGAGTCATCCGCTCAGTGGGTCGCCTGGGCAGCTGCCTTGGCGACCGGCTTGTTCTTGTCTTTGACCGACTCTTCGATGAGCGTCGCGACGCCGCGCGGATCTTCCTGCTGCGCGACGTGGCCGCCCGGGAACGTGCGGATCGTCCAGCCGCGGGCCACCGCGCGCTGCCAGCCCTTGTCGTTCTTCGCGCGTTCCTCGGCCGACTGGTCCTTGGGAACGAAGGCGACGTAGGTCACCGGCAGCGCGAGCGCCGCCGGATTCTTGTACGACACCGGCTGGCTGAAGCACTTGATCGAGTGTTTGACGCTGTGCGGCGGCTTCGCGCCTTCCTTGACCCACGGCACCTGCATGAAGCCGTCCTTGAAGCGGTCCTCTGGCATACCTCTGCCGCCGCCGAACATGTCCCACAGCGCCATGCCGTCTTCGGGCACGGCGGCGTCCAGGAACACGACGTGCCGGATGCGCTCGGGAATCCGGTCGATCACGCCCGTGATCACCATGCCGCCGTAGCTGTGCCCGGTCAGCACCACGTCGTTCAGGTCCTCGAACAGGATGAGGTTCACGACGTCGTTGATGTGGGTATCGAGGTCCACCTCGGTGCTGTTGAGGTGCATGCGCTCGCCCAGACCCGTGAGCGTCGCGCGATAGACGGTGTGGCCGTCGTCGGCCAGGAATTTGCCGGTGCTCTTCCATTCCCAGCCGCCGGCCGTGGCGCCGTGGACGAGCACGAATGTGTATTTCTCGCCGGATGGGGCCGCCTGCACGGCGGTCGCGAGGCCGACGAGGCAGAGAAGGGCGAGGATTCGACGTAATGCGTTTTTCATGATGGCGGCAGCTCGGTGAAAATGAGTGGGGGCGCCGTTTGCAGCCGGCGCCCCCAATGCGCGCTCGACCCCTTCGGACCGGACGTACATCCGGGCGCAATTAACCGGCCATTTGGCCGGCTGCGCCAATCCGGCTTTTGGCATCCACCCATATATCTAACTACCCATGGGCGGATTTGCGCGGACTTGATCGATTTTTGCATCGGGGCCGGCCCGATCAGAAATCCGATATCGCAACCGCCGAAAAATCGATTAGACGCGGATGGCCTCCGGATGGACTAATAAAAGCAAGTGTTATAGGTGAAAGCCTCATCCGCAGGTCTGTATTGCGGCTTTCACACGAAAAAAGACCATTAATTGGCACTACAGAGAGGGGGGTGCGCTTGAAAACCAAGTCCAGATTGGATCATTTGCTCGTGGGGGCGTCGGCCATCGCCATGGCCGTGTCGTCAGCCATCGCTGCCGCGCAGGCGGAACAGGCGGAAAACCAAAGCGCCACCACGCCTGTCCAGGCCTCGCAGAACGAGGCGGAAGAAAACGCGATCGTCGTCACCGGCATTCGTGCGGCGCTCGAGACCGCGGCGGATATCAAGCGCCGTGCCGACACCTTCGTCGACTCGGTCACCGCGTCCGACGTCACGAGCCTGCCCGATCTGTCGGTAGCCGAAGCGTTGCAGCGCATTCCCGGCGTCACGGTTTCCCGCTTCCCGACCACCGGCGGCGCGTCGCCCGACTTTCCGTCTCCGGAAGGTCGCGGCAACCTGATCCGCGGACTGGGATTCATCCGCTCTGAATTCAACGGCCGCGACGCGTTCTCCGCCAACGGCGGCCGCGCGCTCGACTGGTCGAGCATCCCGCCCGAGCTCGTCGGCGCGGTGGACATCTACAAGAACCAGTCGGCCGACCTGATCGAAGGCGGCATCGGCGGCACGATCAACCTGCGCACGTTGGAGCCATTCGATCGCTCGGGGCACATCATCGCGTTCTCGGCGGATGGCACCTATGGCGATCTCGGCGAGAAATGGTCTCCGTCATACGCGGCGGTCGTCGGCAATCGCTGGGACACCGACGCCGCGGGCGAATTCGGCGTTCTGGCGTCTTATTCCAGATCGAAGCTGCGCTCCGCCATCAACGGCTGGCAGCAGGGTGCGCCGACTCCGCGCACGGACGTGACGACCGGCGAATTCCCGAACGACTTCGACAGGCGCAATGCTTACGACGGCCTGACCGAAAACGACATCCAGGCTTACGTGCCCGGATTCCAGCTGCGCACCAACGATGTCGATCGCGACCGCGAAAGCGTCTACCTGGCGTTGCAGTGGCAGAAGGAATCATTCCGCGCGACGGTCAAGTACGCCCGCGTCGAGAATTCGATCGACAGCCTCGAGCACACCACGGAGTGGTTCCCGAATCACTCCGGCGCGAACCAGTTCACCGTGAGCGATCTCACGATGGACAACGATTGGAGGACGCCCGGCATCGCGCTGTGCAACGGCGACGGCGGCCGTATCAATGGCACCCCGGACAATCCCAATGGCGATGGCCAGAACCCCGGCGACTGCGAAGTCATGGTGCCGGCGCGTGGCCTGATGCAGTCGGGCCTGGTTTCCAGCCAGATCGATGCCTGGACCGGTGCGCACGGCGTGGGAGTGGGTACGCTCGGCGTGGGCAAGCACGAGAGAGCGACCACCGAAGACCTCAGCTTGAACATCAAGTTCAATGCCACCGAGAAGCTGTTCCTGGAATTCGATGCCCAGCTGACCAAGGCCGACGCGGACTACGTCGAAGTCTGGGGTGGCGGCACGTTCTTCTCGGACGTGTTCGTGGATCCGGATCTGGAAAGCCCGCGGGTCACGTTCAACATCAATCCGAACACCGCCATCAATCGCAGCAATACGCGCGTGGGCGTCGCCCCGGCGGATCAGGATGAAGACGGTAACTGCGTACAGAATTGTCAACTTCCGGCTCCGACTTCGACCCAGGATCCGAACAACGCATTCTGGCTGTTCGCTTCCGATTCTTTCCGCGAAGGCACCGGCGATCTGATGGCGTTCCGCGCCGATTCGCGTTACGAATTCGACAACGACTCCTGGTTCAAGGCCGTGCGTTTCGGCGTGCGCTACTCCGAGCGTGAGCAGCTCAACAAGGAAATCGGCGGCAACTGGGGTGCCATCGCCCCGGCCTGGTCGGGCGGCTACGGCATGCTCTCGCAGATGACCACGCCCGCTCACGAACTCGTCGATTTCAAGAATTTCTTCCGTGGCGGAGTGGTGCAGGGCGAGAACACCATGTTCCCGTACATTCGCAGCGACCTGCTGATGAATTACGGCGCCATGCGCAATTACATGCTCAACGAGCCGACGATCGGGACCAATCATCCGTGGGCGCCACGCGGCAACCTGGATGGAACCGGCGCGTATCGACCGGAAGACATCTCCGACATCACCGAAGAAACGCAAAACGCCTACGTGCGGTTCGATTTCGGTCGCGAAATCGGCGGCAATGGCATGTCGATCGATGGCAACATCGGCGTTCGCTTCTCGAAGTCCAATCTCTCATCGAACGGCTTCCTCGCGTACGACGACTTCGATGCGGATAACGTCGAGGACGGACTCCGGACTCCGGATGCCGAAGACCACGACCATCCGCGCGATTTCCTGCCCGAGACGACGGCTTTCCTCGAGCAGCAGCCGACGGCCTACGTCGTCGACCAGAGCGACACGAAGTGGCTGCCGTCCCTCAATATCAAGTGGAACCTGAACGACAACAGCCTGATCCGCTTCGGCGCCAGCAAGGCGCTGACGCGTCCGAACATCCAGGATCTGCGCGCTACGCGCCTCCTGGGTGCCACCACGACGCGCAGCAACTATGAGCGGATCACGGACGAGGATGACCCGCTGTTTGGTTATGATCGTGGTGCGCAGGACATCGACCTCGCGCGCGTCACCATCACGCGCGGTAATCCCGACCTGAAGCCGACGACCTCGATCAACCTGGACCTCTCCTACGAGTGGTATTTCCAGGGCGGCTTCCTGTCGGCGGCGGTGTTCAAGAAGGATCTCAAGAACATCATCACCACCGGTGATCTGACCCTGGGCCAGATCACGCTCGACGGACAGACGGTCGACCTGGTGTACAACGGCCCGATCAACCAGGCGGAGGCCAAGCTTCACGGCTTCGAACTGTCGTACCAGCAGTTCTTCGACCGGTTGCCGGGCTGGATGTCTCATCTCGGCGTGCAGGCCAACTACACCAACATCCAGGCCTCGGCGGATCCGCCGGGCATGGGTGTGGACGCCAACAATGACGGAGTACCGGAGGATGTCACCCAGGCGTTCCGTTTTGGTGTGAGGGACTTGCTGGGACAGTCCGAGCACATCGCCAACCTGGTCGGCATCTATCAGGATGCGAACATGGAGTTCCGGTTGGCATACAACTGGCGCTCCGAGTACCTGACGACCTACCGCGACTGGGTGTCTGGCAATCCGATCTACAATTCCTCCAGCGGATTGGTTGACGGTTCGTTCCGGTACGACTTCAACGAGCATTTCCAGGTCAGCGCCTCGATCTCCAACATCTTCGACAAGAAGGAAAAGGCGATCATGCTCTTGAACGAGACGGGTCAGACCGCGCCGCGCTTCGCGTTCCTCAACGATCGTCGTATGGTCCTGGGAATGCGATACCAGTTCTGAGTCGGATCAGAATCGGGGTCTTGCAGGAGGGCGGAGACGTTTGTCGCCGCCCTTCTCATTCACGAACAGAGGGGATCAAGCATGAAACGCACCATCGGAGTCACGGCTGCGGCCATCGTCTTGTGGGGTTGCGCCACTTCCCCGCCGCCAGCGCCCGTTTACGAAGCGGCCACCGATGTGAATGGCGCCGGCTATCTCACGGCGCCGGCTGAAAATGGCCGGTACATGGTTGCCTACACCGGCTCCAAGGGAATGACGCGCGAACAGGTGGCGCAGTTCGCGTTGCTGCGCGCGGCCGAATTCACCGCCGAGGCGGGGAAGGAATGGTTCGCGGTGATCGAGACCAAGAACCAGAGAGTACAGCTCGTGCCGTCGCAGGAAGATCTGAAAGGCCGCAGCGGCGGCGGCTTCCTGGGCGGACCTGGCGGCAGCGGCACCGGCGCGGGGGGTAGCGGCGGAACGCCGTCGCCGGGCACGAGGGATGCAACGACGGGCGGCGGCGCGACGGCGGGCGGATTCGGTGGCGGTGCGCCGCCGACGCAGGTGCTGGAGCGGTGGACTCCGCCCACGGTTCCGCAGACCGTCATCGTGATCCAGATGGGTTCAGGCGAGCAGGCCAAATTCCCCGGCCTCGACAAGGCTCCGGAAATCTTCTCGGCGAAGACTGTCGCGAGCGAGATCCGTGCGAAGATGAACCCCTGAACGGGGGATGAATTGCCGTGTCATCGCGGCGGGCGCAGTTTGCGCCTGCCGCGGTGAGTTGCCGGCGTCGTCATGCAGATCGAGCGCATATGCATCGTGGGAGGAGGTACGGCCGGATGGATGACCGCGGCCGCGCTCTCGCACAAGTTGAAGGGCCTGCCGGTTTCCATCCAGCTGGTCGAGTCCGATGAAATCGGAACCGTCGGGGTAGGCGAGGCCACCCTTCCGCACATCCGCAACTTCAACAATGCGCTGAACATCGGCGAGCCGGCGCTCATGAAAGCGACGGAGGCCACGATCAAGCTCGGCATCGAGTTTTGCGATTGGGGCCGGATCGGCGATCGCTACATTCACCCGTTCGGCGACTTCGGACCCAACGTCAACGGCGTCCCCTTCTACCATTTCTGGTTGAGGTTGCGGGAGCTCGGCGATACCTCGCGTCTCGACGATTACGCGCTCGGAATCGTGCTGGCCGAGATGGGGCGATTCACGATGCCCGGCACGGACCCCGCGCGCGTCGAATCCACTTATCGCTACGCATACCAGTTCGATGCGACGCGCTACGCGCGATTCCTGCGTCAGTACTCGGAAGCCAACGGCGTGGTGCGTACCGAAGGCAAGGTCGTCGATGTAAAACTCAACGCCGAGTCCGGCTTCGTCGAGTCCGTGAAACTCGACCGTGGCGAAACCCTGAGCGCCGACCTGTTCGTGGACTGCTCCGGCTTCCGGGGCCTGCTCATCGAACAGCAGCTCGAGACCGGATACGAAGACTGGAGCCAGTGGCTGCCCTGCAATCGGGCCGTCGCCGTCCCATGCGAATCGCGAGGGCCACTGTTGCCGCTGACCCGCGCCACGGCGCGCAAGTCGGGGTGGCAATGGCGGATTCCGCTGCAGCATCGCGTGGGCAACGGTCTCGTGTATTGCAGCGATTTCATCTCCGACGACGAAGCCACCGAGTTCATCCTGGCCAACCTGGAAGGGCCGGCGCTCGCCGCGCCTAACAAGCTGCGCTTCACGACCGGCAGGCGGCGCCTTTTCTGGAACAAGAACGTGGTGGCGATCGGGCTGTCGGCCGGATTCCTCGAGCCGCTCGAATCGACGTCGATCCACCTGATCCATGAAGGTATCACCGAGCTCATCCAGCTCTTCCCCGACAAACGCTTCGCCCAATCCGACGCGGATGAATACAACCGGCGCATGGGCGTGAATTTCGAGCGCGTACGCGACTTCCTGCTGCTGCACTACGTCGCCACCCAGCGCGACGACAGCCCGATGTGGCAACACTTCCGCAATCTGAAGCTTCCCGACAGCCTTCAGGAAAAGATCGAGGCCTGGACGACCCGCGGCTTCATCATCAAATACGAACACGGCGTATTCCTGCCTCCCAGCTGGATCGCGGTGTTGATCGGGCAGAACCTGCTGCCTCGGGGTTACGACCGGCGAGCGGATGCCGCACCGAAAGATGTTCTCGTCAGGAATGCCGCGGCCATCAAGCAGGGAGTGCGCGCGGCGGCCCTGAGCGCTCCGGAGCACGTCGCGTACATCCGGCAGATCGGCGGCGCGTCCGATACAGCGCCGATGGTCGCCAAGTGAAACCTCTGGAGCGCATCGTCGTTTGCGGCAGTGGTGTTGCCGCTCATCTGACCGCGGTGGCGCTCGCCCGCCAGTTGCCACCGGCGATTCGGATCGTCTGGGTCAATGGCGCCGATTCGCGGGATACGGATCTGTTCCTGGGCGGCGTCACCGCACCCTCGGCATATGCCTTCAATCTCGCGGCAGGAGTCTCCGAGCCTCGCCTGATCATCGACACGGATTCGACTTTCTCGTGGGGCACCCATTTTCAGGATTGGGGAGCGGGGAAAGTTTCGTGGGTCCAGTGCTCCCACCTCGCGCTGCCGATCGTCAATGGCGTCCTGTTCCATCACTACTTGTGGCGTCTGGGGATCGGCCCGCTCGAACCATTCCTGGCCCCGGCCATGGCCGCTCGTCGCGGCGTGTTCGCACATCCCGTCGCCAAGGGACCCAAGCTCCTCTCGCGCGCGGAGTACGGCTACCAGATCAATCCTTATTCCTATGCGGCGCCGTTCGCGGCGGCGGCGCGGGCATTGCAGGTCGAAACGATCACCGCCGACATCACCAATGTCGAGTGCGCCGAGGGCACGATTTCCGCGCTCCATCTTGCCGACGGCCGCGTAATCTCCGCGGATCTGTTCGTGGATTGCACCGGCCCGGATGCGCGACTGCTCTCACGACTCGGAGTCGAAGCCCCGGTCGGCCGGCGCCTGCGCGCCGCTTTCAGCCAGCTTCACGCGGAAAGGATCGGTCCGCCGTGCCGGAGCGTGATCGCGCGCGATTTCGGCTGGCAGTCCGAAACGTCGCTCAAGACGAGTATCGCGCGGCTGACTGTCTATGCTCCGGAAACGGAGAGCGAGGCGATCGCGGCGCATGGCGGTTCTCCGCAACACGCCGGCGAGATCACGCTGGGCCGCCGCGCCTGCGCCTGGACGAGCAACTGCGTCGCCATCGGGCACGCCGCCTCGGTTCTCGAGCCGCTGAGCCACGCACCGATGCTGCTCCTCGAGCGGGATATCAACCGGCTTCTGACCCTGGTGCCTTTCACGAACGACATGTCAGTGGAGCGCCGCGAATACAACCGACAGAGCGCCGAGGACTTCACCCACGCGGAGATCTTCAATCGCGCGCTGTATGAAACGCCGCTCCAGGCGCAGTCGGACTTCTGGCTGGCGGCCCGCGCGGAACCGCCGCATGAAAAGCTCGTCCAGAAGCTCACCCAGTTCGAAAGCCGGGCAGCGCTGGCGGCGTTCGATCTCGAGCCGTTCACTCCCGAAGAATGGGTGATCCTGCATCACGGCATGCGCCGCAAGCCGGAGCGTTACGACCGGATGGCCGACCGCACACCCGAGGCGGAGGTGCGCCCGATGTTCGACACGATGCCGCGCGACATCGAGAACCTGGTGAAATCGATGCCGACTCACCATGATTACATGGTGAACCTGGTGCGGTACCTCAGGCAAAACCAGCAATGAGATCATGCAAGCACGCCTGAAGCAGATCGTGATTGCCGGCGGGGGCTCCGCCGGCTGGATGACCGCCGCCGCGTTGTCGAGTCTGCTCGATCCGAAAGACGTCTCCATCACGCTCGTGGAGTCGGAAGAGATCGGGACGATCGGCGTCGGCGAAGCGACCATCCCCGACATCATCAATTTCAATCGGATGCTCGGCCTCGATGAACAGGAGTTCATGAAGGCCACGAACGCCACCTTCAAACTCGGCATCCAGTTCATCGATTGGGGACGCAAGGGCGATACCTACATTCATCCCTTCGGCGTTCACGGCGTGGACATGAAGGGCATCGATTTTCATAACTATTGGCTCCATGAGCGCGCCGGGGGTGGCCAGCATCCCATTCAGGATTACAGCCTGTCCGCGGTGGCAGCGAGGCTCGGAAAGTTCACGCTGCCGGATCCGAATCCGCGCTCGCTGCTGAGCCATATCCGCTACGCCTATCATTTCGACGCGACACTGTACGCTCGCTACCTGCGCGGCTATGCGCAAGCACGCGGTGTCCAGCGCGTCGAAGGAAAGATCCTGCGCGTTTCGCAAGCGCCGGAAAGCGGAAACATCGAATCACTGCAGCTCGACGGCGACCGGCAGGTGCGCGGCGATTTTTTCTTCGACTGCACCGGATTCCGGTCGCTCATCCTGGGATCGGTCCTCGGCATACCGTTCGTCGACTGGAGCCACTGGCTGCCGTGCAATTCCGCGCTCGCGGTGCCATGTCGCCATGCGGGACCCCTGTTGCCCTATACGCGGGCAACGGCACGGACCGCCGGCTGGCAGTGGCGGATCCCGACGCAGCAGCGCACGGGCAACGGACACATCTTTTGCCGCGAGTTCATGAGCGACGACGAAGCGACGGCGGTTCTGCTCGCCAATCTGGACGGCGAAGCCCTGGCCGATCCGCGCCAGATCCGCTTCACCGCGGGCCACCGCAAGGCATTCTGGTCGAAGAACTGCATCGCGATCGGCCTGTCCGCCGGATTCCTGGAGCCGCTCGAATCGACGTCCATCTACCTGATCCAGGAGGGCATAAGCCGCTTCATCTCGCTGTTCCCGGATGCCACGCTTCCGGACGTGGTCCGCGACGAATACAACCGGCACATGCGCACGGAGTTCGAGCAGGTCCGCGACTTCATCATCCTGCATTTCTCCGCCACCGAACGCGACGACACGCCTTTCTGGAACTACTGCAGGACGATGAGCATTCCCGACACCCTGCGGAACAAGATCGAGTTGTTCCACACGGCCGCACGGGTGTTCCGCTATGAAGAAGAATTGTTCGCGAAGCCCAGTTGGATCGCGGTGTTCATCGGGCAGAATATCGTGCCGAAGCGGCATGATCCGATCGTCGCCTTGTTGCCGCACGCGGCGGTGCACGAGAGCCTGGAGTCGATGCGACTGGCGATGGCCCAGGCGGCCAGGGAGATGCTGACTCACGAGGAATTCCTGCGCCGCTATTGTCCGTCCCCGATGGCGCCGTCATGACAGATCTGCGCATACGCAACATCGTGATCGTCGGCGGCGGCACGGCCGGTTGGATGGCGGCTGCCTGTTTCGCGCGGCTGATCAAGAGCCCCGACATCAAGATCCAGGTGATCGAATCGGACGCGATCGGCATCGTCGGAGTGGGCGAAGCCACCATTCCGCACATCCTCTACTTCAATCGACTGCTGGGCCTGGTCGAGAACAACTTCGTCCGTACGACCCAGGCGACTTTCAAGCTCGGCATCGAGTTCGTGAACTGGGGCCGGATCGGCCAGCGTTACATTCATCCTTTCGGTGAATACGGCTTCAACATGGAAGGTCTGCACTTCCACCACTTCTGGCTGCGCCACCGGCAATCCGGAAATGTTCCGGACATCGACGCCTATAACCTGCAGGTGCTCGCGGCGCGCGCCGGCAAGTTCCAGCGCGCGGAGCGGACTTTGCAGGAATCGCCGCTGAACACCATCTCGTATGCGTTCCATTTCGATGCGTCGCTCTACGCGAAATTCCTGCGCGAGTTTTCAGAGGCGCGCGGCGCAACACGCATCGAAGGCAAGATCGTCCGCGTCCAACAGCATCCGGAATCCGGCTTCGTCGAGAGCGTCACCCTGGAAAGCGGGCAGACCGTCGCCGGCGACCTGTTCATCGACTGCTCCGGTTTCCGCGGGCTGCTCACCGAGCAGACACTGAAGAGTGGCTACGACGACTGGGGGAGCTATCTACCGTGCGACCGGGCGATCGCGCGAGCCTGCCGGAAGACCGGCGACCCGATCCCGTACACGCGCGCCACGGCGAAGAGCGCCGGGTGGCAATGGCGCATCCCGCTGCAGTCGCGCACCGGCAATGGCCACGTCTACTGCAGCGAATACATCTCCGACGAAGCGGCGCTCGACAGCCTCAACGCCGATCTGGACGGCGAGCCGATCTCCGAGCCGAATTTCCTGCGTTTCCGCGCCGGCATACGCCGCAAGACCTGGAACAAGAACGTGGTCGCCCTGGGCCTCGCGTCGGGATTCCTGGAGCCGCTCGAATCGACGTCGATCCATCTCATCCAGTCCGGCATTGCCCGCCTGATGACCAATTTTCCGGACAAGACGTTCAACCAGCCCGACATCGACTACTACAACCGGCGGACGCGGCTGGAATACGAGCAGATCCGCGATTTCATCGTCCTGCACTATCACGCGACGGAGCGGGATGACACGCCTTTCTGGAACTATTGCCGGAACATGCCGATTCCGGAAACGCTCGCGGAGCGCATCGCCATCTATCGCGAGAACGCCCGGCTTTACCGCCACGACAACGAGCTTTTCAGCGAGACAAGCTGGTTCGCGGTCATGCACGGACAGAACATCACCCCGAGCCGGTATCATCCCATCGCGGACCTGCTTCCCGCGGCGGAGCTCGATGCCCGCATGAAAAAAATGGCCGACATGACGCAGCAGTGCCTGGCCTCGATGCCCACGCACCAGCAGTTCATAGATCGAAACTGCAGGGCCGGGGCATGAAAGCCATTGCTGAGTGGCGCGGCGTGACCGCCGCGCAATTCACCCGCGAAATCCTTCCGGCCGGGCAACCGGCGGTGCTGCGCGGACTCGTGGACCACTGGCCGGCGGTGCAGGCCGGGCGCGCCTCGCCCGCGTCGATGGCTGACTATCTACGTGGATACTCCAGCGGCGCGAACGTGAACGTCATGCTCGCCGACCCCGCCATCGGCGGGCGATTCTTCTACAACGACGATCTCACCGGCAGGAACTTCGAGAACCAGTCCGTACCGTTCGGCGGCGTGCTCACGAGACTGCTCGGACTGCTCGACGCATCCGCGCCGCCGGCGGTGTATGCGGGCTCCATTCCGATCCCCGAGCAATTGCCGGGATTCACACGCGACAACTCGCTCGGGCTCCTCGAGCCGAAAGTCGCGCCGAACATCTGGGTCGGCAATCGTGTCACCGTGCAGACTCACTACGACATGTCGTTGAACGTGGCTTGCGTGGTGGCGGGGCGCCGCCGGTTCACGCTGTTTCCCCCGGAACAGCTCGAGAACATGTACGTCGGGCCGCTCGAATTCACGCTCGCGGGTCCACCCATCAGCATGGTGAGACTCGAGTCGCCGGATCTCGGGAAATATCCGCGCTTCGCCGAGGCGCTGGCCGCGGCGCAATACGCCGACCTCGAGCCCGGCGACGCGCTGTTCATCCCCTACATGTGGTGGCACCACGTCGAGTCGCGGGAGAACTTCAACGTCCTCGTGAACTACTGGTGGGACGACACGCCCGCCTGGCAGGGCGCGCCGTTCCTGGCGCTGATGAACGCCATTCTGTCGGTGCGGAATCTGCCGCCCGAACGGCGCGAGGTCTGGCGGCGCGTGTTCGAGCATTTCGTGTTCTCGGGCGGCGAAGGGGCGCTCGCGCACCTGACCGACCGGCAGAGAGGCCTGCAGGGCACGCCAGACCCGCAGAAGGCGCAGATCATCCGCAACTACGTCGCCCAGATGCTGATGCGGGGTCCCTGACTAGCTAATTCGCCAGCCTGGCGACCACCTGCCAGGCGGGATCCCTGCAAAGGCCGCAATCCTCGCTGGTGAAGTTGATCGCGGCTTGCTGGTCGCCGCGCAATTGCCATTCGAGCCAGGCGACGACCGCGGCCGCGGCCTTGCCGCCGTTCGGCTGCCAGTACGTGCCGCCGTGGCCCACGCCCACCAGGTTGCCGAGGAAGGCCGGCACGTGCGTGATGCGTTTGAAATCGTCCATGCCGTTGGTGTACGCGATGTCGGTCTCGCCGCCGAGGATGTAGAAGGTCGGCGTGTGGATCTTGTCGAGCAGCGATTTCGACACGTCGATACCGGAGATGCCCTGGGTCGTGTCGTTGAAGATGCCGCTGTTCATCACGATCAGCGTCTTCACGCGCGGATCGGAGGCGATCTGCAGCGCCTGCAGTCCGCCGCAGCTGAAGCCGGAGATGGCGATGGCGGACTCGTCTATCTTCCCGTGGTAGGGGCTTCCCGGGTCGCGGTTCTGGGCGATCGCCCAGTCGAGCGCGGCGAGCAGGTCGGCCGAGCTGGTGGGCGGCTTCGGCAGCTTTGGGGGATTTCCCTGTTCGCTGCGCGGCGTGCGCGGCGGATCGGGCGGCACGGTCGCGCCGGGGCCGGTGCGGATGCGTCCGGGCGCGATCGCGAGATAGCCATGCGAGGCGATTTCCAGCAGGTGCAGCCGCGAGCTCGCGCCGTCGTTCGAACATGCGCCGTTGCCGAACACGTACACGCCGAGTTTCTTCGCGCCGAGCACGGCGAGATCCGCCGGGCGATAGACCGTGTGCTCGGGAAGTGAGGGAGTCTCTTCCTTCAGTGCCGGGTATTTGCCGGTCCCCGGAGTATCCGGAACGTTTGGCGGCGACTGGGCGTTGGCGGCGGCGGTCATTGCGAGCAGCGTGAGTGCGGGCAGCAACTTCTTGTTCATGCGCGGGAATGTACGCACCACTTACAATCATTTCCACGCATCGGTCTGGCTTATGGCGCCAGTCAATTTTGGTGTTCCCCCGCGCACGCGGCCACTCACTAGACTTCGTACAACTCCTGGGGGGTCTGAAGGAGTCGTACATGAGTGATTGCTCTCGCTGGAATCTTCCCGCCCGCATCGCATTCGTCGCCGCTGGCGGGATCGCGTCGGGTCCCTTGATGGCCGCCGATCCGACCGCGGTCGCCGAACTCGAAGAGGTCGTGGTCACCGCCGAACGGCGCGAGATCAATTTGCAGGACGTGCCCGCGTCCGCCACCGTGCTCACCGCGGAGGCGCTCGCGTCCAAGGGCGTCGCCAGCGTGCTCGACGTCCAGAACGTCGCCCCGAGCGTCGCGATCAACACGTACAACCGCTCGACGTTCATCAACATCCGCGGCGTCGGCATCGGGCAGTCCGCGCCCACGTCGAACCCGGGTGTCGCGTATTACATCGACGGCATGTTCATCCCGCACGAACAGTTCATCGCGCAGACGTTCTTCGACATCGAGTCGATCGAAGTGCTGCGCGGCCCGCAGGGTACGTTGACCGGCCAGAACTCCACGGGTGGCGCCATCTACGTGCGCACGCCGGCGCCGCAGTTCGGGGAGTTCTCGGGATACTTCGATCAGACCATCGCGAGCGACGACTGGTATCGCACGGTCGCGGCCGTCAACATTCCCGCGGGCGACAAGTTCGCGATGCGCGTCTCGGGCGTGTACGACGATCGCGGCGGATTCACCGACAACATCGGTCCGAGCTCGAGCAAACCCGGCAGCGGCCGCGATCTCGCCGGCCGCGTGGCGTTCCGTTATGCGCCGACCGATTCGATGACCTTCGATCTGCGTTACGAGCACTTCGATCGCGACACCGATTACAACGCGATCAAGAACCGCG
>JAEZCN010000172.1 GCA_023433515.1 Pseudomonadota bacterium | reverse complement strand
GGCGCAGAAGACGATGTACGGCGGCAAGAACATCGCGGTCGGCGACGAGATCTTCGTCTTCGACAGCGAGAACGGAGGCGGGTCCGGGCTCGTCGCGCGCGGTGTCGTCACCGCCGCGCGGGCAATTCCGTTGAAACCCGGCCTCGAGCGGCAGACGCCGCGCGTGAGCATCGAGGTGCGCCGGACGAAACTCGCGAGGCGGCGTCTCGGGCGCGATGAACTCAAGCCGCACCGCGACTGGAACGACGGCAAGCCGCAGACCGAGCTCAACTTCAAGTTCTACCGGCAGGCCACCGACAAGATCGGCGGCATCTCCGACGCGGCCGCGAAGTTCCTGGCAGGATTTCTCTGAAACATGCGCCCGCCATCCGTTCGAATCACTCGCCGAAGTGCAGTCTTCGGAACGCTGGCGCTGACTGTCGCCTCGTGCGCTACTCTTGATGCGGATCCACCGGAGGTATCGATGTTCGGGCTGATCGGAAAAATCGTCGCGGTAGCCGGGAAGCGGGATGAACTCGTCGCGATCCTGCTCGAAGGCTCGGGCGAAATGCCCGGCTGCCTGAGCTATGTCGTGGCGCACGACGCGTCGGATGCCGATTCGATCTGGGTCAATGAAGTGTGGGCGACGCAGGAGCATCACCGCGCTTCGCTGTCGCTGCCTGCGGTGAAGCAGGCGATCGAGCGTGCGAAGCCGCTGATCTCGAGCTTCGGCAACTTCGTGCAGACGCTGCCCATCGGCGGCCATGGCCTGCACGCCACCTGAATCGACGCCAAGTCAATCGCATTCGGGTGCGCGGGCACGTAGGCCAACGACCCCGTCGCTCTCCCGATCGCGCGCAGTCGTCGTCGCGCGACGCATCAACCGTGCCGGATCCGCTTGCCGTCATACCGGCGCGCGTGACATGAGTTTATCCTCGACATTGCGCCTGCGTCGCGCCGCGACCTCGAGCGAGGCGCCAGTCCCGTCAAAGTAGTTAGTGTGTCGCGCAAGCCAAGGAGGCAGCAGATGAAAGACGACATCATCGGTGGAAGGCAGGCACGTTCATGAGGCTCAACATCGATCCGGCGAGAACGGCGCCGAGGCATGTCACCGCGGAATCCGAGGCGCTCGCGGACTGGTACGACGCGCATCCCGCGATCCGCCGCCTGTGGGCGATCCGCGAGGGCAGCGCGCTGGGGGTGATCGTGACGGTGGAGCCCACCGTAGACAACGCCGATACCGGGCCGACGTGGTTCGCCTGCAACCACCAGTGGGTGCGCGAGATACAGTCGATCGCCGGCTGCGAAGTCAGACTCGGCCTGCTGGAAGAGCCCCTCGAAGGCGAGTTCGAAGTCGACCTGGAAGGTGAGATCGTGGCCGCCTTCAGCTGGCGCGATCCGACCTGGTTCTGGATGGCCGACTAGCTCAAATCCGCCCGTCGCAACGAAGACGACGGGTGTCAGCTCGCCGAGGGGGCTGCGATCGGGGCACGCACTTTCCACCCGTTCGTGCGCGCCGCCAATGCCGGCCAGCTACACGGCGACGCGACGGGCGGAGCGGGATTCTCGATGGATCGT
Source organism: Pseudomonadota bacterium (assembly GCA_023433515.1). Taxonomy (GTDB): domain Bacteria; phylum Pseudomonadota; class Gammaproteobacteria; order Steroidobacterales; family Steroidobacteraceae; genus CADEED01. Next base: position 11,575 of record JAEZCN010000172.1, on the reverse strand, counting down.
TCAAGAGTAAACGCGGCGCCCGGCGACATCCTGCCGCCAGGCGCCGCACGGTCGGCGCTACGACTCGCATATCTCGCGCCGATTTCGTTTCGGGCATCAGAAATTCAGGGTGATGGAGGCGACGAACGAAGTTCCGATGTCGTACTTGTTGTAGTACACGACATTGCCGCCGCGCTCCTGGAATTCCTCGTAGCCCTGCCCGAAGATATTGCGTGCCTCGAGCTTGGCCTCGATGTCCTGCTGGAAGAACGTCAGGCCCTGCCGGATGACGACGTCCACGCGTAATCCCGGCGATTCGTAGATGTCGGGCAGGCCCGCCGCGCCGCGGCTGGTCACCCGATCGCTGGCGTAAGAGAGCAATATCGTCTGCTGCGAGAGCCGGCCAGTCCGCTCCAGGCCGAGCTGCAGGTTCACGAGGTGGTCGGACTGGCCGGTGAGCTGGCTGCCATCGCGGAAGAAGTTGCTGGCCGGCTGCGTCGTGGTGCCATAGACAGACACCGTATCCGCCGGACCAACGGTGATCTCGGAGTCCGTGAAGGTGTAGTTGCCGATCACCACCGCGCGGCGTGAACCGAAGAACGATCCGCTGAACATTTCGTCGAGCGGAATGTACTTCTGCAGTTCGAGCTCGGCGCCGTACAACGTGGCCTCCGGCGCGTTCGCGAAGCTCGTGACGGGGTTGTTGTCGTCGAAGCCGGTGAACGCCTCGATGGGACGGTCGATCTTTTTGTAGAAGGCCGCGGCCGACACGCGCTCCTCGGGCGCGAAGTACCACTCGAAGCGCGCCTCCGCGTTGACGAACTCGCTGTCGATGAGCAACGGATTGCCGCGATACCGGCGATTGGATTCCGGGTCGTAATAGCTCTGGAACATGAGCTCACGGAACTGCGGTCGCGCGATGGTCTGCGACGCGTTCAAGCGTACCTGCATGTCGTCACCCAGACGCCAGGTAAGTGTGGCGGCGGGCAGCAGGTAGTCGTTGTCGAGGTGAGTCGATGCGCCCGAGTTGGTCAACGTGTTGAAGACCTGCAGCGGCTCGACGTCCTGCTCGGCGCGCTCATGGCGCGCGCCGATGCTGAGATCGAACGAATCACCGAGCTCGGCCTGCAACTGCAGGTAGCCCGCGTGGGTGCGCAGTTGCGCGGCGAACGCCGGATCCGTCTCCGTGGTCTCGACCAGCCCGATGTCGAACGCATCGATGACTGCGGGTCCGAGCAGATAGTCCGGGCGCAACATGGCGACGCCGCTCGGGAAGGTCGACGGCGCGACGATCTGGAACTCGCGCCGGGTGGATTCGCGCTGCGTGTCGGCGAAGTCGTAGCCGACCGTCGCCTTGAACGAGAGCGTGAATTCCATCGTGACGTCCACGCCCGCGGACTTGAGCTTCTCGTCGAGATACGAGAACGCGGCGGTGGCGTAACCCGTCTGTCCATTATCCAGGCGGTTGAGGAAGTACCCGCCGTAAGGGCTCGCGTCCTGGTTGCTGCGCTGATAACCGATCGCGAGCTCGTACGGCGCGTCGCGTTTCGATTTCGAATACGACGCGCGCGCGCCGATCGTCACGGGATCGAGATGGATCTCGCTGGTGAACTGCGTGCCCAGCAGCTGGCGCTCGTACCAGCCAGTCGCCTGCTCCTGGAAGTCCGCGCCCGAGCGCTGGTTGTTCTGTACGCCGGCAGCGAGACTCGTGTGCTTGAGCGTGTCGTGAACGTAGAGATTGGTCCAGCGCAGCTTGCTGCCCGCGCCGAACTCGTACGACAGTCCGATCATGCCGTTGGTCACGGCGCGGTTGCCGGTCGAGACGCGCTGGTAGTCCTTGTCGATGACCGAGAGATCGGCGCTGCCGGGGGTCTGCTCGAGGATGTCACGCGTGCGCCAGTCGTTGCTGAATCCCAGCGTGCCGATCAGGCCGATACGCGAGTCGTTGCCCACCGACCAGGCGTCCCCGGCGCTGACGTTGGCCGAGAAGTTGTAGGGCACGTGGTCGATGCGCTGTACCAGCGCGTTGTCGGGCCGGACGAACTCGCTGGCGATCGCGCCCGTGTCCACGTTTCCGGAGCTCATCTGCTCGCCGCTCCCGAAGAACGCCGAGAGCGCGGGCGGGATGTCACGATTGCCGCGATCGAAGCCCGTCCAGTCGTACTTGCCACCGTAGTAGTCGTAGCCGAGGTTGCGCGTGGTTTCGGTGTCACCGCTGGTGCCGACGCTCGCGGTGAAGAACGGCGTCTTGGGCGAGGAGACGGTGGTCAGGTTGATGACACCACCACCGAACTCGCCCGTGAAGGAGGGCGAATACGTCTTCTGCACCAGCGACGATGCGACCACGTTGGTCGGGAAGAGTTCGAGCGGCACGGCGCGCTTCATCGGCTCGGGGCTGGGCAGCGGCGAGCCGTTGAGCAGCGCGAGCGAGTAGCGGTCGCCGAGTCCGCGGACATAGACGAAGCCGTTGCCCACGACGCTGAGCCCCGTGACGCGCGACAGCGCGCCGGCGATGTCGCCTTCGCCGGTGCGCGCGATGTCCTCGGTCGACAGGACCGAGATGACCTCGGTCGTCGCCTTCTGGATGTTGCGCTCGCGGACGCCGGTCACCGTGATGCCCGGCATCGCGACGTCGACTTCCTCTTCGCCCGAGACGTCCGCCTCGGCGGCGTCCTGCGTCGCTTGCGCGAGCGCAGGACCCGCCGTGAGCGCGGTCGTGACGAGCAACGTTTCCCAAATGAGTGGCTTGGACATTTTTGCTCCCGGAACTGCCGTCCGATCAGAGCGCCGGCAGCGTGGTGCAGGCCGTGCTCGTCGTGTCGAGGGTGGCCGTCGAGGAATTGCAGGTCCAGCCCGCGTACCAGGTGTCGGTCGCGCCGCTCACGGCGCCGACGTAGTGGGTCACGTCGAAGGCCGGATCCAGCGTCTGCGGGTTCGTGGCCGTCACCGCGGTCTCGTTGGCGCCGTTGATGAACGTGCCCGTGAGGCTGGCCGTGAACGCGGCATTGTTGTTGGTGCCGGCGTTGAACACGTCCGCCACCTGCTGCGCGGTGACGCCGCCCGATCCCACGAAGGCGCTGGCGCCGCCACACTGCATCACTACTGACTGGAACACCGGCGGCCCGAGCTTCTGGTTGGGCGCGTCCGCGGTCAGGATGTTCGTGCCATTGAGACGCAGGCAGGCCATCGGGCTCGTCACCACGCCGTTGACCAGCGTCGCGTCCGACTTGCCGCGGAACAGCATGGCCGCGTTGTTGCCGGTCGCCGGGTTGCGATGCACGAAGGTGAAGTTTGCGAGCTTCATGTGCGTGCGCGGGGTGTTGTCTTCGAGCGCGTTGGCGGAATCCTGCTCGATCATCGAGTCCGCGTTGCCCGAGGTCTTCTGCACGGCGATCACGTACTGGATCGTGCCCTGGTAACCCGTGTCCACGTCGACGCTGTCGTCGTCCGCGCCGGTGATCACCACGTGCCGCAGAGCGGGGCGGCCGCCGAATATCTCGAAGCCGTCATCCGAGCTGTTGTGCGTCTGGAAGTGGCCGATGGTCGTGCCGGAGCCGACGCCGCCCAGCGTGAGCGACTGCAGTTCGCTGTTGCCCGAGAGCACGTAGCCGGAGTAGCGGATCTGCACGTAATCGATCGTGCCGCTGTTGTCGTCGGCCGTCGCGCCGCCGAAGTAGGCCGGGTCGACTGCGCCTTCGGTCTGGCGTTCGCAATCGACGGTTCCCGGTGTCGCCGACGGCGCCACTGTGCAATCCGTGATCGGAGCGCGGCCCAGCAGGACGACGCCGCCCCACTGACCCTGCGAATCATCGTTCGAGAGACCGAGCACGTTGTCGCGGCTCGTGAACACGATCGGCGAGGTCGCGGTGCCCACGGCCTGGATGCGATTGCCGCGATTGACCACGAGCCACGAGGTGCCGGTGCCTCCGTAGAGGATCACGCCGGGGCGGATGGTGAGGACCACGGCAGAATCCGCGGTCGGCGCGGCGCCGCGATCGGGGCCGACATCGACGCGGCCATTGATCGAATAAAGCAGGCCGGCAAACTTCTCGAGCGTTGTGCTCACCGTGAAGCTGCTCGGCAGTTCGCAGACGCGGTATTCACCCGTGGGCCCGGTGATGGTGCCGGCATCGTGCAGGCCCGCGGGATCCGAAATCGTCGGGCAGCCCGTGGCCGGCGTGACCAATGTGTTGGTCGGCGGCGGTGGATTCGTGTCGGGCGGAGGCGTCGTGTTGTTGTTGATCGTGACGTTGCCGCTGCCTCCCGGCGACGAAATGTCGTCGGCACCGCATCCGGCGAGTAATACGGCGATGCCGCACGCAACGAAACCTTGAACCGTTTTCATTTCTCCTGCTCCTGACTGTAGCCCTTGCGATCGCGGGAAGTGTCGGACGATTGCGTTGCACTTCGATGTCAATCTCGCGGCATTCCTGTTTCATAACCTTCCGTCGTGGGTGAAAATCCGTGCCCGGCGCGAGCTCAGGTGGTTCCGGCACATGGCGCTGCAATACTTTCAAAATCCAGGGTTCACACATGAGCAGCACGAACGAAGCGAGACGATTCGGCCAGATCCTCAAACTGCGCGCCGAACATCGCGACGAATACGTTCGTCGGCACGCGGCGGTCTGGCCCGAGGTGCTCGAGCAGATCGAGCGCTCGAATATCCGCAACTATTCCATCTACCTGCGCGACGGCATCCTGTTCGCGTACTTCGAGTACGTCGGTAGCGATTTCGCAGCGGACATGCGCGCCATGGCCGCGGATCCGGCCACGCAACGCTGGTGGGCTTTCATGGAGCCCATGCAGGAGAAATGGCCCACCGCGTCGGCGGAGGAGTGGTGGTCGAACATGACCGAAGTGTTCCATCTCGAGTGAGGGCGTGACGATGCGCAGGTTCGCGATGCTTGTTCTGCTGTGTGCCGCGTCCGCGGCCAGCGCGCAGCGTTTCACGCCGGACTGGCAGTCCATCGACAGCCGGCCGACGCCGCAGTGGTGGCGCGACGCGAAGTTCGGGATCTTCATCCACTGGGGCGTGTATTCGGTTCCGGCGTTCGCGACCAAGGGCGAATACGCCGAGTGGTACTGGGAGCGCATCGGCAAACCGGGCAATCCCGATCCGGCGTCGAGGGATGCGCAGATCCGCGCCGAGACGCGCGCGTTCCACGACCGCGTTCACGGCCGCGATTTCGAATACGCCGCCTTCGCGCCGATGTTCCGCGCCGAGATGTTCGATGCGAGTCGGTGGGCGCGGACGCTGAAGCGTTCCGGCGCGAAGTACGTCGTGCTGGTGTCCAAGCACCACGACGGGTTCGCGTTGTGGCCCTCGCGCGAGGCGGACGCGAGCTGGGGGCGGCCGTGGAACTCGACGGCGATCGGTCCGAAGCGCGACCTGGTCGGAGATCTGACTACCGCGGTGCGCGAGCAGGGACTCGAGATGGGTTTCTATTTCTCGCTGTACGAGTGGTTCAACCCGCTGTGGCTCGCGGATCGCGGCAAATACGTCGAGCAACACATGTTTCCGCAGTTCAAGGACCTCGTGACCCGTTACACGCCGGCGATCATTTTCTCCGACGGCGAATGGGATCTGCCATCGGCGCAGTGGCGCGCGCCCGAGTTGCTGGCCTGGTTGTTCAACGACAGTCCCGTCGCGCAGAAGGTCGTGGTCAACGACCGGTGGGGAAAAGAAACCCGGCACCGGCATGGGGGTTACTACACGACGGAGTACGGCGCGGGACTGCCGGGCGAGGCGCACGCCTGGGAGGAGAACCGTGGCATCGGACATTCCTACGGCTTCAATCGCAACGAAACGCTCGACGACTACGCAACCGGCCAGCGGCTGCTGCTGACGCTGCTCGACACGGTGAGCCGCGGAGGCAACCTGCTGCTCAACATCGGGCCCACGGCCGACGGGCGCATTCCGGTCGTGATGGAGGAGCGGCTCGCGTATCTCGGTGCCTGGCTCGAGCACAACGGCGAGGCCGTCTACGGCACGCGCACTTTCCGCGACGGCGCGCAATGGTCCGCGGGTCGCCGGCAGGAGCTCGACACGTCGACTAACTATCGCGCGAAGTACGACGTGGAACGGCTGTTGCTGAACCCGGCGCAGGGCGATGCGCGCAAGGAAATCCTGTTCACGCGCAAGGGCGAAGCGTTATACGCGATCCTGCCGCGATATCCGGACGGTACACTGGTGGTGCGGAACGTGCGGGCGGCAAAGGGAGCGAAGGTCTCGTTGCTGGGCACGAGTCACGCGCAGGTCGCCTGGCGGCAGCGCGGGACGGATCTCGTCATCCAGGCGCCGGGCCTGAAGGACGGCGGATTGCCCTTCGCGGGTGCATTCGTGTTCAGGATCGATCGCGTGGAATCGACTCCCTGATCCTGGCCGGGATTCCCGGTTGGTAGTTAGCCAGCCCGGCCGACTGCTCCGTCTGTAGGCCGGCGCCGTTCCCGTTTGCGCCGTCCGTCCCTTATTCGAACTTGATAGTTCATGGGCACCAATAGTTGCTTACAATGAAGATATGACCGAATTCGAAACGCCCGTGCGGAGCTGAGCGATGCGCGCCATGCTGCTCCGTTTCGGCATTCCGACGCTGGTGGCCGTGAGCCTGCTGGCCTACGTCGGAGTGCCGTATGCCGACCGGCTGCTCGCCGGGTGGTTCCGCGGCGACGTCGCGCTGCGCGCCCAACTCGTCGCCAATTCCATGGCGACGTCCATGCGCCGCATCGTGGGCGAGGGCGACATCGAGGAATTGCGCCAGTACCTGGCGGCCATCACCACGGACGAACGCCTGCTGGCGATCATGGTCTGCAAGCAGGACGGAACGCTCATCTACGCGACCGACCGTACTCCGGCGACGATCAGCTGCGGATCGACGTCGGGCATCGAGGCCGGCGGCAGCGAGATCCTGAAGCTTCAGTCGGGTTCGGTGGAGGCATCCGCGTTCTCCTTCACGACCGACGCGGACGAGACCTTTCGAGCGCTGCTGATCCACGACCTGAGTTTCATCGATCGCCGCCAATCCACGGCGCGCAATCACGTGTTCGCGCTGGCCGGCGTGCTCGCGACGGCGCTCGCGCTGCTCGTCGGCACGTTGTTCTGGCTGTTGGTGCGCCGCTGGGTCCGGGTGCTGGTCGGCGACATCCGTGGCCAGCGTTTCCAGGACGAAGCCGAATCGGGGCCCGCGTCGTGGCCGGTGCTCAGGCAGGTGCGCAGCGCGATGCGCGAGCTCGAGTCCACGCAGCGTCTCGAAATCGACTTCCGCGAGAACTGGACTCCGCAGGCGCTGCAGCAAGTGGTGCGCGAGCACCTGGATTCCCCGGAGATGTTCGCCGTTTCGAACCGCGAGCCTTACATCCACAACAAGGGTCCGGACGGCCCGATCGTGCAGGTTCCGGCGAGCGGCATGGTCACCGCGCTGGAACCGATCATGCGCGCCTGCGAAGGCACCTGGGTCGCGCACGGCAGCGGCTCGGCGGACCGCGATGTGGTCGACGGCCACGATCGCGTGCGCGTGCCGCCCGGCGATCCTAACTACACGCTGCGCCGCGTGTGGTTGAGTCCAAGGGAGGAAGAGGGCTACTACTACGGCTTCTCCAACGAGGGTATCTGGCCGCTGTGCCATCTCGCGTACGTGCGTCCCGCGTTTCGCGGCTCCGACTGGGAGCAGTATCGCGCCGTGAATGCGCGCTTCGCGGAGGCGGTGGCGGAAGAGTCGCGGACGAAGAACCCCGTCGTGCTGGTCCAGGATTTCCACTTCGCGCTGCTGCCGCGGCTGTTGCGCCGCCGGATGCCCAACGCAACCATCGCGTTGTTCTGGCACATCCCCTGGCCGAACGCGGAAACCTTCGGCGTGTGTCCGTGGAAAGAGGAAATCCTCGAGCACATGCTGGCCGCGGACATCCTCGGCTTCCACACGCGCCACCATTGCCAGAACTTCCTCGCGACCGTCGACCGTTTCATGGAATGCCAGATCGATCACGAGCACATGACCGTCACGCTGCGTGGACACGTGTGTCGCGTCGTCTCCTATCCCATTTCGATCGAGTGGCCGCCGCGCTGGCTCGCGCAGATTCCCGAGGTCGGGACTTCGCGCCGGACGGTTCGCGAGCGGCACGGAATCGGGGCGGACGTCGCCATCGGCCTCGGCGTCGAACGCTGGGACTTCACGAAGGGCATCGTCGAGCGCTTCCTGGCGCTCGAATCGCTGCTCGACGAGAACGCATCATATCGGGGAAAGATCACGCTGCTGCAGGTGGCCGCGCCCACGCGCAGCAAACTACCGGCCTACCAGGCGCTGCAGGAGCAGACCCAGAGAGAAGTGGCGCGCATCAATGAGCGATTCGGGACGGCGACCTGGAAGCCGATCGTGCTCATCGATCATCACCAGGAGCCGCGCGAGGTGTTCGAACTGTTCCGCGCGGCGGACTTCTGCGTCGTGAACAGCCTGCACGACGGGATGAATCTCGTCGCGAAGGAATTCGTCGCCGCGCGCGACGACGAAGACGGCGTGCTGAGCCTGAGCACGTTCGCCGGCGCATCGCGCGAACTGCCCGAGGCGTTGCTGGTGAATCCGTTCGACGTCGCCGAGACCGCCGCCGCGATGAAGGCCGCGATGCGCATGCCGCGCGAGGAACGCCGGGTGCGCATGAAATCGATGCGCCGCACCGTGAAGGAGAACAACGTCTACCGTTGGGCCGGGCGCATGCTCATGGATGCGGCGCAGGTTCGGCAGCGTCAGTCGCTCATGAAGAGTGCGCAGGAGTGGCTCTGACGCGGTTCGGCCAGTAAGGGCGCCGAGGGAAGTCCTCCTTCGGGACTACGCGCTCGGAGGCTGATACCGCTGACTCCGCGGGTGCTGCACCAAAGGGCAGTACGAGAGGGGCGCGACTCTTTGGAATGATGCTTCGCCAACACGACGGAGAGTGGGTCGGCGATGCATCACCAGACTCGTTCGCGGCAAGCAGTGGTTCTGACTACGCTGGCATGCATGTGCGCCTGGCATGCGCGTCCAGCGCACGCCGCGACCGAGACGTTGAGTTGCTCGTCGGCTCAGGGCGAGAAGCGTCACTGCCCCGCGAATACGTCGGCCGGCATCCTGCTGTCGCGCTCGACCGGGACGGCCGCCTGCCTGCTGGGCCGGAACTGGGGTTATGACGACAAGGGCGTCTGGGTGCAGGACGGGTGCGGCGCGGACTTCGTGGTTGCCGCGGCAACACCCGCGCCTGCGCCTGCGCCTGCGCCTGCGCCTGCGTCTGCGTCTGCGTCTGCGCCGGCGCCGGATCCCATGACACGTCCCGACGAGCCCGAGCCCTTCACTGAAACCTATGGTTACTTCGACCCCGGCGAGGGATTCCTGGTCGGCAAGACCGGACACGGCGAGATGTCGATCAGCGGCTACGGTCTGCTGCGGTACATGAATCAACTCGACGACGACGAGGTCTTCACGGACCATCTCGGACGCGAACGGCCGGTCGACGGCCGCCACGACATCTACAGCCACCGCGTGCTCGTGTGGCTCGACGGGTGGTTAGGCGACCCGAAATTCCGCTACACGCTCACCTTCTGGACCGTCAACACCACGGACCAGGACGCAATCATCGCCAACGTCGGCTACCAGTTCGATCGCAGGTTCAATCTGTACGCGGGAATCTTCGGCAACATGGGCTCGCGTTCCATGCAGGGCTCGCATCCTTACTGGCTGGGGCACGACCGCGTGATGGCCGATGAATTCTTCCGGCCCTATTTCACGCAGGGAATCTTCGCGAACGGCGAGATCGCCCCGGGACTGTGGTACGGCGTCGCCATCGGCAATACCTCGAGCACGCTCGGCACGACGGCTGTCCAGCTCGATCGCAACTTCACCTACAGCGGATCGATGTGGTGGATGCCGACGACACACGAATTCGGGCCGCGCGGCGGCTACGGCGACTGGGAAGGGCACGAAGAACTCGCCACCCGTTTCGGATTTTCGGTGGCCGACAGTCCCGAGCAGCGTTACACGGCCGCGGACGTCGCGTCCGGCAACACGGTGGTCAAGCTGGCCGATGGCGTCAACGTGTTCGAAACCGGCGCGCTCGTGCCCGGCGTGACGGTGACACAGGTCAACTACCGCGACTTCGCGGTCGACATGGGCATGAAGTACCAGGGCATCTTCCTGCAGGCGGAGCTCTACTACCGCTGGTTGAGCGACTTCATCGCGACGGGTCCGTTGCCGACCGAGAAAATCGAGGACTGGGGTTTCTACGTGCAGGGCGCATTCTTCGCGATACCGAAGAAACTCGAAGTCTACGGCGCCACCTCGCAGATCTTCGGCGATTCCGGCAATGGATTCGACGACAGCTCCGAGTACATCCTCGGCCTGAACTACTACCCGTTCAATTCGCGCAACCATCGTCTGAACTTCCAGTACATCCGCGTGAACAAGTCGCCGGTGGGCAGCACCTTCGGTTACTACGTGACGGGCCAGGAAGGCGACACGTTCTCCCTCGCCGCATCCTTCTTCTTCTGACCCACCAGCAGGTGGGGATTAGGTGCCGGTGTAAAAAGTGGGGATAAGCCGGAAGCCGCTCGCGCCTTCCCTTTGAGGCAGTACACGACGAAGACCGTGCGCCGTAGCGTCCACGCTCATGTTTTCCGTGTCGGTAAACGAATCCTGCGACGGTGAGCTCGCGCTCGATCACTCGATGCGAGTCGCCGCATCGGCGCCGGTGCACGCGGTTCATCCCTCACCCGCGAGTGCACCGGCGCCGAACGCAGGAGCCGTGTCATAGGGACGTGAGATGCACACTATCTACCGGCTCGCGTGTTTCGTATTGCTTTCCGCGGCGCTGCCGTCCTACGGGCAGGGCGCGAAGGCATCGCAGGACTACGCCGTCCACGATGCGCACTTCCACCTGACCAACTACGTCCAGGAAGGCACGGATATTCGCGAGTTCCTGAAGATCATGGGCGACAAGGTGGGGCGCGTCGCGTTGTTCGGCATCCCCCTGCAGCAGACCTGGTCGTACGGCAACACGGGCGACTACGCGCCGACTTACTACCTGCAGACCGACTCGCCGCTCTACTACTACTCGTTCACGGATGCGTACATCGCGATGACGTACCTGTCGCTGCCGCCCGAGCAGCGGGCGCGCTTCGATCCGATGATCACGGGTTTCAATCCCACCGACATGTACGCGACCGATCACATCAAACGCGTGCTGAAGGTGTTTCCCGGCGTCTTCTCGGGGATCGGCGAATTCACGATCCACAAGGAGTTCGTGTCTTCGAAGATCGCCGGCGACACCGCGAGCCTCACGAATCCCGCTCTCGACCGCATCTTCGATTTCGCCGGCGAAGCGGGCCTCGTCGTAATCCTGCACAACGACGTCGACATGCCGTTTCCGAAGCCCGACCAGGAACCCTGGGACATCGAGCAGCTTTCCGCGCTGTTCAAGCGCCATCCGCGCACGAAGATCATCTGGGCGCACTGCGGCGTGGGCCGCATCGTGCGGCCGGTCGCCGACCAGATGCGGATGATCGCCCGCGCGCTCGACGATCCGGCGCTCGCGCACGTGTTCATCGATCTGTCCTGGTCGGAGACGGCCAAATACGTGG
>JAEZCN010000107.1 GCA_023433515.1 Pseudomonadota bacterium | reverse complement strand
CTCATCAACGTGGACTTCGCCGACGTGCGCACCGTGATGAGCGAGACCGGCATGGCGATGATGGGCTCGGGTTCGGCGCGCGGCGAGAATCGCGCGAAGGAAGCGGCCGAAATGGCGGTTTCCTCGCCGTTGCTCGAGGACATCAACCTGTCCGGCGCTCACGGCATCCTCGTGAACGTGACGGCCGGCATGGATCTCTCGATCGGAGAGTTCCAGCAGGTGGGTGAAATCGTGAAGCAGTTCGCGTCGGAGGACGCCACGGTCGTCGTGGGAACCGTCATCGATCCGGAGCTGTCGGACGAAATGCGTGTCACGGTGGTCGCCACCGGCCTCGGCAGGCCGGAAGTCGCCACGGGACGTTCCCCCTTCGGACGCGAAGTGCCCACGTTGCAGAAAGTGGCCGCGCCGGCGGCTCAGCAGCAGGCGGAGCCCCCGATGCGTGTCGTTCCCCGGCGTCCCCTGACCGCGGCGGACTACGCGGCGCTGGACAAACCGGCCGTGCAGCGCCAGCGAGCGGTAGGCGATGGCCTCCGTGCGGATGTGGAATCGGAGGACGTGCTGGATATTCCGGCATTCCTGCGGCGGCAGGCGGACTGACCCCCGAGGAACGGGTCGGTTCGAACTGTGTTACGGTAGCGCCCCTTTTGTGCGTCTCGGTGCCGCAGTCTTTTTGCGGCCGCTCCCCCGAGCCCCACGGGCGGCGCTACCCGTACCGCGTGAAAACGGTTGCGGGAGTCGGAATCACATGCTCGGACAACGAACCTTAAAAAACTCCATCCGCGCCCAGGGCGTGGGACTGCACACGGGCAAGAAGGTCCTGATGACCCTCCGGCCGGCGGCAGCCGATACGGGCATCGTTTTCCGTCGTACCGATCTCGATCCTCCCTCGGAAGTGCGCGCCTACGCCGAGAACGTGGGCGACACGCAGCTGGGCACCGTTCTCGTGAATGGTGAGGCTCGCGTGTCGACCGTCGAACACCTGATGTCGGCGTTCGCCGGACTGGGCATCGACAACGCGCACGTCGAAGTGAGCGCGCCCGAGGTGCCGATCATGGACGGCAGCGCGGGGCCGTTCGTCTTCCTGCTGCAATCGGCCGGCTTCGAGGACCTGCGCACGCCGAAGAAATTCGTGCGCATCAAGCAGCGCGTGCGCGTCGAGGACGGGGACAAGTGGGCGGAGTTCCGTCCCTTCGACGGGTTCAAGGTGAACTTCGAAATCGAGTTCAACCATCCGTTGTTCAAGCGGCGCGCCAACAAGGCGTCGATGGATTTCTCCACGACCTCCTACCTGAAGGAAGTCGCGCGCGCCCGCACCTTCGGATTCATGCGCGACCTCGAGATGATGCGCGCCCGCAATCTCGCGCTCGGCGGCAATCTCGACAACGCGATCGTGCTCGACGACTTCCGCGTGCTCAACGAAGACGGCCTGCGGTACGAGGACGAATTCGTCAAGCACAAGATCCTCGACGCGATCGGCGATCTCTATCTACTCGGTCACAGCCTGATCGGCGAGTTCAGCGGCTTCAAGTCGGGCCACAAGCTCAACAACATGCTGCTGCGCAAGCTCATCGCCACCCCGCAGGCGTGGGAGTCGGTCGTCTTCGAGAAGCCTTCCGACGCGCCCATCGCGTACGTGCAGCCGCCACCGGTCCCGGTCGGCTCGACTATCTAACCAGCGTTCCTCTCGGCCTGTGACGCATGCCGCCGCCGCGGCAATGACTTGCCGCGTCCGCGATATTCCGGTGCAGAACTTCGAGCGCCGGCCGTTACAGCGGGCAGAGGTTCTCGTGGTCGATTCCACTTCAAATCCGCAATTGAACCGCAGGGCGTTGCTGCTCGGCGCGGTGTTCCTGGTCGGCGGTGCCGCCGCGCTGACGCGTTTCGCGCGTGGGGACCGGACTGCCGGCGCCGGTGCGCTCGCGGCCGCCGAGTTCGCGCTGCTCGAGACGATATCGGACGTGATGATTCCGGACACCGATACGCCCGGGGCGCTCGCCGCGGGCGTGCCGCAGTTCCTGCGCACGATGCTGGAGGAGTGGGCCTCGAGTGAGACGCGCGCGCAGATCGCCGGCGTGCTCGAACGGATCGACAAGCGCGCGTGGGTGCGCCTCGGCGCGTCGTTCGCCCAGGTCCTGCCCGAACAGCGACATGAGCTGCTGCGGGATTTCGATGCGGCCGCCTTTGTCCTCGGCGACGACGCGTACTCCAGGCTCAAGTTCCTCGTGCTCGCGGGTTACTACCACTCGGAGATCGGCGCCACGCAGGAGCTGCGCTTCGAAATGGTGCCCGGCACCTGGCGCGCGTGCCTGTCGCTGGACGAGATCGGTCGTGCGTCGGCGGTCTGACGGAGCGCGCGCATGATCTTCGACGCCATCGTCGTGGGCTCCGGGATCAGCGGCGGCTGGGTCGCGAAGGAGCTGTGCGAGCGGGGGCTCAAGACCCTCGTCATAGAACGCGGACGCCACGTCGAACACGGAGTCGACTACCAGGATTTCGCGACCCCGTGGGATGTGCCGAATCGCGGACTCGTGCCGCAGGACGAGATCGCCGAACACTACGCGATCCAGAGCCAGAGTCCCGCGTTCAACTCGGCGACCAGGCAGTGGTGGGTGAAGGACAGCGAGCACCCGTACGTCACGCCGCCGGATCAACCGTTCTCGTGGATCCGCGGGTATCACCTCGGCGGCCGCTCGCTGACGTGGAGCCGTCAGAGCTATCGCATGAGCGACGTGGACTTCAACGCCAACAAGCTCGATGGCCACGGAGTCGACTGGCCGATACGTTATTCGGATCTCTCACCCTGGTACGACCGTGTCGAACGATTCGCCGGAATCTCGGGTGCGAACGAGGGGCTCGATCATCTGCCGGACGGGCAGTTCCTTCCGCCGCTCGAGCTCACCTGCGTGGAACTCGAATTCAAGCGACGCACGGAGGCGCGCCGCCCGTCCCGTCGCGTGACGGTTGGCCGCTGCGCGAATCTCACTGAACCATCGGCGGAACAGAGTGCGCTCGGTCGCGGTCCCTGCCAGCTCCGCGGCGTGTGCGAACGCGGGTGTGGATACGGCGCGTATTTTTCGTCGTTGTCCGCGACGCTGCCGGCCGCGCGCCGCACAGGCAACCTCACCATCGTCACTGACGCGATCGTCGAGCGGCTCGACTACGATCATGCCAAGCGTCGCGTCTCGGGCGTGCGCGTCATCGACGCGAACACGAAGCAGGGACGCTCGTACCAGGCGCGTGTCGTCTTCCTGTGCGCGTCGACCCTGGGCACGGCGCAGATACTCCTGTGGTCGCAGTCCGAGCGGTTCCCGAACGGACTGGCGAACAGCTCGGGCGCCGTCGGCCGCTATCTGATGGACCACGTGGTCGGCATCGGCGCCCGCGGCACGCACCCGGGATTCCTCGACCGCTACTACTACGGCCGCCGCCCGACCGGCTTCTACGTGCCGCGCTACCTCAACACCACAGAACGCGCCGAAACCGATTTCGTACGCGGCTTCGGTTTCCAGGGTTACAGCGAACGGTCGAGCTGGCATCGCGGCGCGCAGGAAGCGGGCATCGGCGCGCCGCTCAAACAACGGCTGCGGTCGCCCGGCAAGTGGGAAATCGGGCTGCTCGGCTTCGGCGAGATGCTGCCGCGCGCGGAGAATCGCGTGACTCTGGACGAGCGCCGCACGGACCAGTGGGGACTGCCGCTCCTGAACATCGCATGCACGCATGGCGACAACGAACGCCGGATGGCCCAACGCGCGAGCGCGGATGCCGTGCAGATGCTGAAGGAGGCGGGCTTCGAAAATGTCAGCGAGCTGGGTTCGCCGCTGCCGCCCGGATCGGCGGTCCACGAGATGGGCACGGCGCGTATGGGTCACGATCCGGCGACTTCGGTCCTGAACCGCCACAACCAGGCGCACGACGTGCAGAACCTGTTCATCACGGACGGCTCGTGCATGGCATCGACCGGCTCGGTGAACCCATCACTCACCTGCATGGCGCTGTCCGCCCGGGCGGCGAACCATGCCGTCGACCGGCTGGCCTCCGGCGAGCTGTGATCAGGCGCCGCCGGTACGGGTCTGTCGGGGCCGTACGCGGACGTTGAATTCCCGGTAGTCGGGGGTCTTCTCGCGCAGCAGCGCCTCCTGTTCGGCCAGACGAAAGCGTATCCGGGCGGCCCAGCCAGAAGACTCGGCCACGACGACCAGCCGGCCCTTGTCGAGAGAGCAGCTATTTACCTTATTTCCAAGCTCCGGACCGAGCACCTTCATCACTGTGACGTGCCACTCGGACGTCTCCGGCGTCGAAAGGGCACGCTGGGCAAGAGCTGGCAAACGGGCCGACATCAAGTCGCCGATCGTGCGCGGTTTGGCACCCGGTCGGACCGGTTGCTTGTCTCGTCGGGGTCTTTTGGGCATAGTCTCGCGCGCCTGCTGGCCCTGATGGTTTGCTGGTCAAAAGTCTCGAGGGAGCTATGACAACGAGGACGCCGGCCAGGCGCAAGTGCTTGATGCACGAAGAACAGGGTCTTCGAGACCCGGACGGTGTAACCCTGGCGGAGCGCGCGCGATGAACATCATTTTCTTTTCGCGTCGCGAAGGTCGAGCCCGTCATTTCAATCTTGCACACCCCCTGTCGGTCACCGCGTTCGCGGCGGTGCTCGTGGCCATCCTCGCCACTGCCTTCAGCCTCGGTCTCAAGATCGGCGAGAGCAAGTCGAGCCCGCGGGTCGGCGCCACCTGGTCGGACACGCTGGCCGAACAGCAGGCGGAGATCCAGGAAGTGAAGGCCGAGCTCCAGCGCCGCGTCGACGCGGTCGCCATGCGCATCGGCCAGATGAACGCCCACGTCATCCGCCTCGATGCGCTGGGCAAGCGCCTGACCCAGATGGCGAACATCGACAACCGCGAATTCGATTTCGAGAGCTCGCCGGCGATCGGCGGCCCCGAGGACTCTGGCTCGGCGGTCACCGAACCCGACCTTACCTCCATGCTCAACGGCCTCGAGCAGAAGATCTCCTCGCGCGACGCGCAGATGGCCGCACTCGAGAACGCGCTGCTGTCGAAGAAGCTCGACGAGCAGATCCGACCCGATGGCCGGCCGGTGCGCGCAGGCCACATCTCTTCCTATTTCGGCGAGCGGCAGGATCCGTTCACCGGGCACCAGGCGTTCCACAAGGGCATCGACTTCGCGAGCACCAACGGCGCGGACGTCGTCGCGGTGGCGGCCGGCGTCGTCACCTATGCGGGCGAGAAGGCGGGCTATGGAAACCTCGTCGAGGTCAGCCACGGCAATGGCCTCGTGACCCGCTACGGCCACAACCAGGGCATTGCCGTCACCGTCGGCAGAACCGTGGCTCGCGGCGATACGCTGGCGTACGTCGGGTCGACGGGGCGCTCGACCGGGCCTCACGTCCATTTCGAAGTGCTGAAGAACGGACGCCAGGTCGACCCGCTCACCTTCATCGGTCGCTGATCGAAAGGGGGCAGCCCCCGTTTCCCAGCAAAAGGGGTCAGCCCTTAGCTCGGAAAATGGCTCTTGCTTCGCTGCACTCCCAAGGACTGACCCCTTTTGCTGGGAAACGGGGGCTGCCCCCAATTGCATTTTCGGGTCGCGGCCCGAAAACCCCTCCCCGTCATCACGGTCTATCCGTAGAATACCGGGCCGCCTCCGGCAAGGCGCAGTCCTAAGTAACTGTCTGCCTTGAAGTTTTTCGCAAGGATTTCTCAGTGCTCAATCTTCTGACGCGACTCTTCGGCAGTCGCAACGACCGCATCGTCAAAGGCTATGAAGCGACGGTGCGCAAGGCGAACGCATTCGAGCCGGCGCTCCAGGCTTTGAGTGACGAGGCGCTGGCCGCCAAGACCCAGGAATTCCGCCAGCGGCTTGCGGCGGGCGAGACCCTAAACGACCTGGCTCCGGAGGCGTTCGCCGTCGTCCGCGAAGTCTCCCAGCGCACGCTGAAGATGCGGCACTTCGACGTGCAGCTCATCGGCGGCCTTACGCTGAACGACGGACGCATCGCCGAGATGCGTACCGGCGAAGGCAAGACGCTGATGTCCACGCTCGCGGCGTATCTCAACGCACTCACGGGCGAAGGCGTACACGTCGTCACCGTCAACGAATACCTCGCGGCGCGCGACGCCGAGTGGATGAGTCCCATCTACCGCTTCCTCGGACTCACCGTCGGTGTCATCAGAAACCAGCAGGATTCGAACGAGAAGCGCGCGGCCTATGCGTGCGACATCACGTACGGCACCAACAATGAATTCGGCTTCGATTACCTGCGCGACAACCTCGCGTTCAGTCTCGAGGACAGGGTGCAGCGCAAGCTCGCATTCGCGATCGTCGACGAAGTGGATTCGATCCTGATCGACGAGGCGCGCACGCCGCTGATCATTTCCGGTCCCGCCGAGGAAAACGACGAGCTGTACATCAAGGTGAACAAGCTCGTCCCGCGCCTCAAGAAACAGATCGGCGAAGAAGACAAGAACGGCCAGCAGAGCGCCGACTTCGTTCCCGGCGATTTCACCGTGGACGAGAAGCAGCGACAGGCGCACCTCACCGAAGGCGGCCATGAGAAGGTCGAGCAGTTGATGCTCGAGGCCGGTCTGCTGCGCGAAGGCGAGAGCCTCTACGACCCGGCGAACATCCGCCTCATGCATCACCTGAACGCGGCGCTGCGCGCGCACGCGCTGTACAAGCGCGACGTCGAATACATCGTGCGCAACGGCGAGGTGATCATCGTCGACGAGTTCACCGGCCGCACGATGCCGGGCCGCCGCTGGTCCGACGGCCTGCACCAGGCGGTCGAAGCGAAGGAAGGCGTCAAGGTGCGCGCGGAGAACCAGACCGTCGCGTCGATCACGTTCCAGAACTATTTCCGTATCTACAAGAAGCTGTCCGGCATGACCGGCACGGCCGACACGGAAGCGCCCGAGTTCATGCAGATCTACGGCCTGGAAGTGGTCGTGATCCCGACGCACAAGCCGATGATCCGCAAGGACAACCCGGACTTCGTGTATCTCACGCAGGCCGACAAGCTCAAGGCGATCATCGAGGATATCCAGGACTGCGTGAAGCGCGACCAGCCGGTGCTGGTCGGCACGACCTCGATCGAAACCTCCGAGCTGCTGTCGGGCGTGCTGACGGAGCAGGACATCGCGCACGATGTGCTGAACGCCAAGCAGCACGAGCGCGAGGCGCACATCGTCGAGATGGCTGGCATGCCCGGCAAGGTGACGATCGCGACCAACATGGCCGGCCGCGGAACCGACATCAAGCTCGGCGGCAATCTCGAAGCCGAGCTCGAGGCGGCGGCGAAGGACGCGGGCGAAGCCGGCCTCGACGAAGTGACCGCGGCGCGCATCCGCTCCGAATGGCAGGAGCGACACAACAAGGTGCTCGCGGCCGGCGGACTGCACATCATCGGCACCGAGCGCCACGAGTCGCGCCGCATCGACAACCAGCTGCGCGGACGCTCCGGCCGCCAGGGCGACCCGGGCTCGAGCCGCTTCTATCTATCGATGGAAGACAACCTCATGCGCATCTTCGGCGATCCGAATCGCACGAAGAAATGGCTGGCGATGGCCGGCATGAAGGAAGGCGAGGTCATCGAGAGCGGCATGCTCA
>JAEZCN010000003.1 GCA_023433515.1 Pseudomonadota bacterium | reverse complement strand
AATGAGTTGCGCGGTACACACATTCGCCGATGGATATTCGTGACACCCTTTCTCCAAGGCGCGCACTCTCCGAAGGCGAACGTTCGAACTTCATATCTGGCGCCTGGCGCCGATCCGTGACAGCGGTTTGAAAACCATTCGACGAATCCGGAGGTCAGCTTGCCCGCCGCAATCCTGGCGAGGGCGTCGAAATCAGGCAGTCGTCCACGAACAGGTACTCGTGGCGCCGGAACGGCTCAGGCGGTCTGCCCACCCACCAGGGATGCACGCCCAAACCACTGCAGCTCGGCCGCACTCTTCGCGACACCACCGACGATCAGCATCGACGGCGCCTTGAGCTTCATCTGCACGGCCTCGCGATGCATCGCCTCGACCGTGGTCGCGATCACGCGCTGCTCGCCCCGACTCGCGTTCTCGATGAACGCGACGGGCATGTCGCCGCGCACGCCGGACAGCAGTAGTTTGTCGCGCAGCGACACGAGCTTGCCGACGCTCATGTAGAACGCGAGCGTCTCGCGGCCGGCCGCGAGATCCGAGAAATTGAACTGCGCGAGCTGCTCGTCGCTGTTGCCGGTCAGGAACCGCACGGCCTGCGCGTGGCGCCGGTCGGTGAGCGGGATGCCGGAATACGCGCCCGCGGCGATGGCGGCCGTGATTCCCGGGATCACCTCGAACGACACACCATGCTGGCGCAGGAAGTCGATCTCCTCGCCTCCGCGACCGAACACGAACGAATCGCCGCCTTTGAGCCGCACGACGTATTCGCCGCGTTGCGCATGTTCGACGAGCAGTTCGTTGATCTCTTCCTGCGTCGCGCCGCCGCCACCGACGAACTTTCCGACGTCGAAGCGGGCCGCATCGCGGCGCGCGAGATCGAGCACTTCGGCGGACACGAGCCGGTCGTGCACGATCACGTCGGCTTCCTGCAGCGCGCGTAATCCCTGCAACGTCATCAAGCCGGCATTGCCGGGACCGGCGCCGACGAGCACCACATGTCCGTGCGGCACGGCACTCTCATTCTCGAGCGCCTTGCGCGTCAGCTCTTCGGCCTTCGCCTCGCGCCCGGCGCGCAAGGACGCAGCCACGGGCCCTGTCAACATCCACGACAGAAACCGCCGACGCGCGCCGACATCGGCGAACCTGCGCTTCACGACTTCGCGCCAACGATCAGCAAATGCAGCGAGCGTGCCGAGCGATCCATCGAGCAGGGTTTCGAGCCGCTCGCGTATCAACCGCGTGAGGACCGGCGAGGTGCCGCCCGTCGACACCGCGATCTGCACCGGCGAGCGATCGATGATCGCGGGCATGATGAAACTGGACAGTTCGCGGTCGTCGACCACGTTGCACGGAATACGCGCGGCATTCGCGGCGGCTGCCACGGCGGCATTCACCGCGCGATCGTTCGTCGCGGCAACGACCAGCCAGGCGCCTTCGATGTCGGCAGGTGCGAACTCGCGCGCCGCGTGCGCGAACGCCCCGCGCGCCAGCGCGGTCGTCAGCTCATCGCCGAGCGCCGGCGAAACGACGGTGATCTTCGCACCCGCATCGCTGAGCAACGCGAACTTGCGCGCGGCAACGTCCCCGCCTCCCACGAGCAACACGGGTTTCGCCGCCAGATCGAGGAACAACGGGAAGTAGCGCATCAGCGGGGCAACCCCATGCCGCTCGCGAGCCGCGCGCCGTACGTGATGATGAACGTCGCGCCCGCGCGGCGCAGGTTGTACCAGCTCTCGAGGAGCCCGGCTTCGAAATCGAGGAACTTCTCGCGCGACAGCAGCACGAGCGAGGTGTATTCACCGCTCACCTGGTAGGCGCCGCAGGGCAGCCCGGTCTGTTCCTTGATCGACATGATCAAGTCAGCGGACGGCTGGCCCGGCTTCACCATCAGCAGGTCCGCACCCTCTTCCGCGCAGCGGCGGCTCGAGGCGAGCGCGTCCTGGCGATTGCGTACGTCGAGCTGATAACTGCGCCGGTCGCCGAACTGCGGCGCCGAGTCCGCGGCATCGCGGAACGGTCCGTAGAACGTGCTCGCGAACTTGGTGCTGTAACTCATGATCGGCGCCATGTCGAAGCCGGCCTTGTCGAGCTCGGCCCGCAAGTGGGCGACGCGACCATCGTTCATGTCCGAAGGCGCGACGCCGTCGGCACCCGCCTTCACGTAGCTCACGCCTAACAACCCAAGCGCGGCATGGGTCGCCGCGAGATCCTGGTGCCCGCGCGAGTCGTGCACGCAGCAGTGGCCGGACTCGGTGAAGCTGCACAGGCACGTGTCGACCCAGATGGCCGCGTCGCTGCCGGCGCGCTGACGCATCTGCTGGAGCGCGGTGCTGGTGAAGTCGGCGTTGAAGTTGCGGTTCGACTTGGTGGCGGGAACGGGGAAAAGCAGGAACTGGCGCACACCCGCGGCCAGGTCCTTCTCGAACTGCGTGAGTAGTGAGGCCAGCGTGTGGCGCGACGTGCCCGGCAAACCGTCGAGCGGCTCCTCTTTCGTGGCCGCGGCGGACAGGAACAGCGGCTGGATGAGCTGGCTCACGCCAAACCCGATCTCCGAGGTCATGTCCCGAAGCGCCGCCGTCGCGCGCAGTCTCTGCAGTCGTTTCATTGCTCTATTTCCCGCCTGAACCCTTCCGCCGACAGGAAGGCGCGAACCCGCTCCTCGCCGATGGCGGCGCGGATGATGCTGAATGTATTGCCGGGTCCGCAACCGTGCCAGGCGCCACGGATTTCGGGGTTGGCCTGCAGATAGTCGTAGAACTGGGCGCCGCTGCGCCAGAAAAAGTGCGTGCGGCCCCTCAAATCGGCCAGCGGGGCGGCACGTTCGAGCCGATAAGTCGTGATGCGCTCGCTGTGGGGGGAGTC
The DNA here is from genome assembly GCA_023433515.1 of Pseudomonadota bacterium. GTDB lineage: Bacteria > Pseudomonadota > Gammaproteobacteria > Steroidobacterales > Steroidobacteraceae > CADEED01. Next base: position 12,053 of record JAEZCN010000003.1, on the reverse strand, counting down.
ATAGCCGTGCTCGTGGGTGAACCGGACCCAGTGCTCGACCCGCGGAAACAGGGCGCGGATGCCGCCTTTCGCGTTCTCGCCGAGGCTCTCGTCGCTGCCGTGGACCCATATGCCGCGGGACGCGAGTCGGCGCCAGGTGTCGATACCGGCGCTCCAGATGACCTGGCCGGGGCGCGGGGTGTAACCGTCGGGCCACGCTTCGGAGCGAGCGACGAAACAGCCGACGCGTGCGTCCGCGAACTCGTCGTGACGAACGAGCATCGGGACGCGGCGATAACGATCCGCGCTGAGCTCGTCTCCCGTCCAGACCGCATCGTGACTATGGGCGGGAGGAAGCGGTGAGTCGTGGCGGCGCAGCTCGGCGCTCTGGATCCATTGGCCGGCGCGTTGGCCGCGCGTGAATTCAACCTCGCCGCAGTGAACCGGGATGATGGATACGCCGAGCGGATGATCCTCGTCGCCGGTCGGTGCGAGCTGCGCGCGCTCGGCGAGCACGCGGTTGAACGTGGGCGCGTCGTTGATGGTGGCTAACAACTTCGCGAGATCGGAGCGGTCGCGGCGGATCTCGAGTGCGAGTGCACCCTGCCCGGGCGCGGTGGGATTCAGCGCGAGCGGCAGGACCATGAGCTCGCACGTATCGAGCGTCGCGCGCACGCGTGCGCGCGCATCGGCGAATTCAGGTTCGGTGGATTCGAGCAGGCGATCGATGTTCGCCTTCGCGACCACGAGCGCCGATGCGTCGGAGTTCATCAACTGATCGAGCCGCGCCATGCAGTCGCCGCGCGCGAGCACGAACGTGACGAGCGGCGCGCGGATCGGCAGCGCCCATTGCAGGAAGCCGGAGAGGTTCGTGCGGCGGCGAGCGGACGACGACAACACGCGCAACTCGGAGTTGTGGCGCCCTTCGAGCCAGCTCTTCTTCACGAGCAGCAGATCGCGCGTGTCGGCGCGCGGCAGGGTCGCGGCGATGTACGTCTGCGGATGGCCGACGAAGGGAACGTCTTTCCAGAGATGGACCGCGATGTCGATCGAATTCGCGCGGAGCGCGACGCCTAGATCCCCGGTGTAGCCCCCGATCCGCAGGAGCTCGGGCAGCGGCTTGTCGAGCTCGCGATCGGCCGGGGAAGACAATAAGGAGTACTGGACCTCGACACCGGGATTGCGAGCCATCAACGCATTGCCGACCAGACGCGCCTGCACCTGCGCCAGTACGCTGGCGCGCGCGCCTAACACGATGGGACGTCGGAAGGTCATATCCTGATTCGTGTGCTCAGCAAGCCTTGTGCCATTTGTGGATGCCGCGGCTATGGCCGCCGGCTTCGCATTCCGCGCCCTCGCGGTGCGACGCCCCCGCGCCACGCTCGATCGGAGGGCGGGTGGGGATAGCGGTGCCGGTGTAAAAAGTGGGGATTAGCGTTGCCGTTGAATCAGGCGCGTGAGCACGACAATCCCCACTTTTTACACCGGCACCGCTATCCCCACCCCTCAACCTTCGAGGCCGTGGATGCCGCACTCGCGCTTCAAGCCGGCGAAGCGCAGTTCTTCGGCGGACCCGACTTCGTGCAGCGCCTTGGTCGAATGCCAGTCGCCGATCGAGACGTAACCTTTGTCCCAGAGTGGGTGGTACGACAGGCCGTGTGCCTTCAGGTAGAGATACACGTCCCGATCGGACCAGTCGAAAATCGGGTGAACCTTGAAGCGGCCGTCGCGCACTTCGAGCGGATTCAGCTTCGCGCGGCTCTCGGCCTGGCTGCGGCGCAGGCCGGCGAACCAGGTCTTGATGCCGAGCGTGACCAGCGAGCGGCGCATCGGCTCTACCTTGCGCAGCTCGAGATAATGGTCGAGTCCTTCGCGGCCCTTCTCCCAGAGCTTGCCGTGCTGCGCCTCGAACTCCCCGACCGACTGCGGGCTCGAGAACGTCTGGATGTTCAGCGAGAGCTGTTTGCGGAGCTGCTCGATGAACTGGTGGGTCTCGGGGAACAGATAGCCCGTGTCGATGAGGATCACGGGAATCCCCGGCGAGAGCTGGGTGACGAGATGCAGCGACACCGCCGCCTGCGCGCCGAAGCTCGACGACAACGCGTGCGGACCCGGCAGGTTCCCGAGCGCCCAGCGCGTGCGCGTCGTTGCATCGACCGACGCGAGCCAGTCGTTGATGCGCTTGGCGCCGTCGACGTCCGCCACGAATTCAGCCGCGGACATGTCGAGGCGCGGCCCGTCGCCAGACCCGTTGATCACGGGTGCAACCTTCGCGCGTCCGATCGCGGCCGACTCGCTCATGCATGCTTCTCCGGCGTGAGCACGTTCACTCGCCACAGGAAATCGCCGAAGCGCTCGTCGGTGTGCCGCTCGACGGCATAACGACCGATGAGCTCGTCGAGCGCTGTCACGATCGACGCCTCGTCGATGTTGTCGCGATAGATCACGTTGAGCCGCTGGCCGACCGCATCCGCGCCGAGACGCAGCGTGTAGCGTCCAGGCGCGCGGCCGATCAGCGCGATCTCCGCGAGATACGGGCGCGCGCAGCCGTTCGGGCAACCCGTGATACGCACGGTGAGCGGAATGTCCTTCAGTCCATGCTTCGCGAGCAGCTCGTCGACGCGGTCGACGAACGCGGGTAGATAGCGCTCCGCCTCGGCCATCGCGAGGCCGCAGGTCGGCAGCGCCACGCACGCAAGCGCATCGCGCCGAACGGGCGAGGTGAACAGCGACTTGCCGAGGCCGTAGTCCGCGACCAGCCGGTCGATGTTCATGCACTCGCTGGCCGGAACGTTCGCGATGATGAGGTTCTGGTTGGCGGTGAGCCGGAAATCGCCCTGGTGGATCTCCGCGATCTTCTCGAGGCCGGTCAGGAACGGCGCACCCGGCCGGTCGACCACGCGGCCCGATTCGATGCGCAACGTCAGATGCCAGCGGCCATCGTGCCCGCGCAACCAGCCGAAGCGGTCGCCCTGGGTCGTGAACTTGAACGCACGCGGCGGTTCGAGCTCGTAGCCGAGGCGCTTGAACAACTCGCCCTTGAACCAGTCGACTCCGCGATCCGCGATCGTGTACTTGAGGCGCGCGTGTTTGCGATCCGTGCGGTCACCGAAATCGCGCTGGATCATCACGACGGTCTCGGCGATCTTCAGCACCTGCTCGGGCTTGAGGAAACCGATTACATCCGCGACACGCGGGAAGGTCTGAGGCTCGCCGTGCGTCGCGCCCAGTCCGCCGCCCACAGTCAGGTTGAAGCCGAGCAATGCCCCCTCGTCGACACCTTCCGTATCGAGGATGGCGATGAAGCCCAGGTCCTGCGAGAACACGTCGACGTCGTTGTGCGGTGGCACGACCACGCCGGTCTTGAACTTGCGCGGCAGATAGAGCGGTCCGAGGATCGGCTCCTCTTCGGCCGGACCGACGAGCTTCTCGCCGTCGAGCCAGATCTCGTGATACGCACGCGTCTTCGGCAGCAGGTGGTCGGAAAGCTTCTTCGACCATTCGTAGACTTCGGCGTGAACCTTCGATTCCACCGGATTCACGCTCGCCATGACGTTGCGGTTCACGTCGCCGCACGCCGCGATCGAATCGATCAGCACGGCGTTCATGCCCTGCATCGTCTTCTTCAGGTCTTTCTTGATCACGCCGTGGAGCTGGAACGCCTGGCGGGTAGTCAGGCGCAGCGACCCGGTGCCGTATTCGCGCGCGAGTCGGCTCAGGGCCAGCCATTGCTGCGGCGTGCAGACGCCCCCCGGCAGGCGCGTGCGGATCATGAAGCTGTATGCGGGCTCGAGCTTCTGGTGCTCGCGTTCGGCGCGCAGGTCGCGGTCGTCCTGCATGTAGCTGCCGTGGAACTTGATGAGCTGCGTGTCCGACTCGCGGATCGCGCCCGTCAGCGGATCGTGCAGGCTTTCGACGAGCGTGCCGCGCAGACCGCGCGACGCCTTCTTGATGACTTCGACCGCGGACGGCGGGCCCTTGACGGCCTCTTTCGAAATGGTCACGGGAGGAGGATCGAGAACTTCAGTAGACATCGCGCAGATACCGTCCGTCAGCGGTGAGATCGGCCACCCAGGCCTGGGCATCGTCGGCGTCGAGATTGCCGTGCGTGCGCACGACATCGAGCAACGCCGCGTTCACGTCGGGGGCCATCGCCGACGCATCGCCGCACACATAGAAATACGCACCGTTCGAGAGCCAGGCGAAGATGTCCTTGCCGGCCTCGCGGATGCGGTGTTGCACGTAGATCTTCTCCGCCTGGTCGCGCGAGAAAGCCACGTCCAGTCGATGAAGGGATTGGCGCTTGAGCGCCTGCTGCCACTCGAGTTGATAGAGGAAGTCGTGGTAGAGCGATCGGCCGCCGTAGAACAGCCAGTTGCGGCCCGTCGCGCCCGTGGCCTCGCGCTCCTGCACGAAGCCGCGGAATGGCGCGACGCCGGTGCCCGGTCCCACCATGATGATGTCGCGCGAACCATCGGCCGGCACGCGGAAGCGCTCGTTGCGCTCGATCCACACGCTGACGTTCGCATCGGCCTGCGTGTTCACCACGAACGACGACGCCGCGCCCGCGAGTAGTTTGCGGTCGGTGTCGCTTCCGACGACGGCCACCGTGAGGTGCGCCTCGTCGCCGACCGCGGCGGGGCTCGACGCGATCGAGTACACGCGGCCCGTGACGGGGCGCAGCGCGGCGACCAGCGACTCCGGCGTCCACTCGCCCGGATACTTCGCGAGCACGTCGGCGACCTGCGAGGTCGCGGTCAGCTTCGCGAGCGGCTGCGGATTGCGCGGATCGAGTAGTTCGGACAGGTCCGCCTTGCCGCGCTCGGCCACGGCGGTCAGCAGCGGACGCGCGATGCGCGTGAGCTCGCGCTCGTCGCGCAGCCACTCGAGCAGCGTGTGTGTCTTGCCTTCGTGCGTGACCGTCGCGCCGCCGTCGAGCTTCGTCGCGTTCAGCACGGCTTCGATCGCGGAATCCGGATTGCGATGCACGATGCCGAGCGCGTCGCCGGGCTGGTAGAGATTGCCGAGACCGGGGAACGCGAGCTCCACGTGCCGCACTTCGCGCAGTGCCTTGCGGCCCACGATGCGCTGGTTCGCGAGCACTTCGGCCACCGCCGGATTCGCGCGGGTCAGTTCGACGACCGCAGGCGCCGCGGCGGCCGCGGTCGGCATCGGCGTGACCACGCCGGCCGCCGGCTTGAACTTGTCCGCGATCTCGCGCACGCGCGCGAGCGCATCGTCGGACCAGGCCTTCGCGAGCTTGTCGAAATCCACGTCGCAGTCGACGCGCGGCAACAGCCGCTTCGCGCCGAGCTTCGCGAGACGCTCGTCGATCACGCGGCCCGCTTCACAGAACTTCGGATAACTCGAGTCGCCGAGCGCGAGCACCGAGTACTGCAGCTCGGGCAACTGCGGCGCGCGCTTCGTGCCGAGGAATTCGTACAGTCCGCGCGCCTCGTCCGGCGGATCGCCGTCTCCGTGCGTGCTGATGACCACGTACAGCAGCTTCTCTTTCGCGATCTCGCGCGGCTGGTAGTCGCCGGCCTTGATCATGCGCGCCTGTACGCCGAGCGCCTGCACGGCGGTCAGCAGCTTCTCGCAGATCTTGCGGCCATTGCCGGTGTGCGAGGCGGAGACGATGGTGAGCGTCGGCGTGGCAACGGCCGCGGCGGCCGGAGCCGGCGCGGCACCCGGCACGCCATGCACCGGGAACGGCGCAATTTGCGGCTGCGGCGCACGGGCGGCATGCCCACCCAGCAGGTTCTCCTGGAACTGCGGAATGCCACTCGGCGTCGCGGCGGCCGCGCCCGCGAAGTAGCCCGACAGCCACAACAATTGCTCGCGGTTCAACTCGGTCGCGAGCTGCGTCAGCAGCTGGCGGCGGTCGTCCGGAATCGGAAAGTTCCCTTGCAGGATCACGGCACTGTTACTCACTTGTTCTTCCTCACAGCCCCGGATCGCTCTGGTGCAGGAAACCCTGGTTCTCGAGATACCGCAGGATCGTATCGACCGCCGCGGACATCTCGACCTTCGAAGTATCGATCGTGAGCTGCGGCGCGATCGGCGGTTCGTAGGGCGAGTCGATGCCCGTGAACTCGCGGATCTCGCCGGCGCGCGCCTTCTGGTACAGGCCCTTCGGGTCGCGGCGCTCGCACTCCTCGAGCGACGTGGATAGATAGATCTCGATGAAGTTCGCGTCGCCGATGCGCTCGCGGATGCGGTTGCGGTCCGCGCGGAACGGCGAGATGAACGCGGTGATCACGAGCAGGCCCGCATCGACGAACAGCGCCGAGACCTCGCCGATGCGGCGGATGTTCTCCGCGCGTCCGGCCTCGGAGAAGTCGAGATCCTTGTTGAGCCCGTGGCGCACGTTGTCGCCGTCGAGCAGGAACGAGTGATGGCCGCGATGCACGAGCGCCTGTTCGAGCGCGTTCGCGAGCGTCGACTTGCCCGAGCCCGAAAGGCCCGTGAACCACACGACCGCGGGCTTCTGGCCCTTCTGGTTCGCGCGGATCGCGGCCGTCACGCGTGTCGGCTGCCACACGATGTCCGTGTTGGCGCGCGCGCCCTGCGTGTTCGGCGCGATGACCATGCCGGCGCCGACCGTGCCGAAGTGCAGCAGGTCCACGATGATGAACGAACCCGTCGCGCGGCTCTGCTTGTAGTCGTCGATCGCGACCGGCTCTTCGAGCGCGACACGCACGCGCGCGAGGCCGTTGAGATCGAGCGCCTCCGCCTCGCGGGTGGATAGATCGTTGACGTCGATGCGATGCTGGATCGAATCGATGAGGCCCTTGACGTAACGCGCGCCGATCTTGAATTCGTAACGCTTGCCCGGCAGCAGCGGCGCCTCGCCCATCCAGATGAGGTGCGCATCGAAGGTGCGTGCGAGCGTGGGGCGATGATCCGGATGGACCAGCACGTCGCCGCGGGAAAGATCGATCTCATCCTCGAGCACGATCGTCACGGCCTGCGCCGCGCCGGCGCGCTCGAGCGGGCCGTCGGCGGTCGTGATCTCGCGCACCGTGCTCGACTTGCGCGACGGCAGCGCGAGCACGCTGTCGCCTACTGCAATCTCGCCGCTCGCGATGGTACCCGCATAACCGCGGAAGTTCGCATCCGGACGGCTCACGAACTGGATCGGGAAACGTAGCTCCTTGAAGTTCGTGCTGACGACTTCGATGCCTTCGAGCGCTTCGAGCAGCGTGCGGCCCGTGTACCAGGGCGTCTCCGCGGTGCCTCGGGCGACCACGTTCACGCCCTGCAGCGCGCTCACCGGGATCACTTCGACGTTCGGCACGCCGAGCTTGTGCGCATACACGGCGAACTCGCCCGCGATGCTTTCGAACCTGGCCTTGTCGTAACCGATGCGGTCCATCTTGTTGACCGCGAGGATGATGTTCTGCACGCCGAGCAGCGCGACGATGTGCGCGTGCCGGCGCGTCTGCACGCGGATGCCCTTCTCCGCGTCGACCAGCACGACCGCGGCCTCGGCGGTCGAAGCGCCGGTCGCCATGTTGCGCGTGTACTGCTCGTGGCCCGGGCAATCCGCGACGATGAACTTGCGGTTCGGCGTCGAGAAATAACGATACGCGACGTCGATCGTGATGCCCTGCTCGCGCTCGGCCTGCAGGCCATCGACCAGCAACGCGAGATCAGGCACTTCGCCCGTCGTTCCCCAGCGTTTGCTGTCGTTCGCGACGGCGTTCAACTGGTCGTCGAACACCTGGCGCGTGTCGTGCAGCAGGCGCCCGATCAGCGTGCTCTTGCCGTCATCGACGGAGCCGCAGGTGATGAAGCGCAGCAGGTCGATCTCGCGCTGCTGCGCCAGGAATTCATCCAGGGTTGAAGGGCGACCACGCGACTCCTGCATAGGGTGGGACGTCGATTTCTCGGTTGCGATTCCGGTGTTTGTCAACGCGGCGGACATCTAGAAATATCCCTCGCGCTTGCGGTTCTCCATCGCGGCCGCGGATTCCGCGTCGATGGCGCGGCTCTGCCGCTCGGACGTGGTCGTACGGAGCATTTCTTCGATGATCGCGGGCACGGTCGCGGCCTGCGACGCCTGCGCTCCCGTGAGTGGATAGCAGCCTAGCGAGCGGAAACGTACCGTCTCGAGACGCGGCTTCTCGCCCGGATTCAGCGGCAGACGATCGTCGTCCACCATGATCTTGAGCCCGTCGCGATCGACGACGGGGCGCGGCTTCGCGAAGTACAGCGGCACCACCGGGATGTTCTCGCTGTGGATGTAGGTCCAGATGTCGACCTCGGTCCAGTTCGACAGCGGGAACACGCGGATGCTGTCGCCCTTGCGCAGCCGGCCGTTGTAGAGGTTCCAGAGCTCGGGGCGCTGGTTCTTCGGATCCCAGCGATGCTGCGCGTCGCGGAAGCTGAACACGCGCTCCTTCGCGCGCGATTTTTCCTCGTCGCGGCGCGCGCCGCCGATGGCCGCGTCCGCGCCGTACTTGTCGAGCGCGGCCTTGAGCGCTTCGGTCTTCATGATGTCCGTGTAGCGCCCGCCGTGCGTGAACGGCGTGACGCCCGCGGCCTTGCCGGCCTGGTTCGTGTAGACGATGAGCTCGGCGTTGAGACGCTTCGCGGTCTCGTCGCGGAACGAGATCATCTCCTTGAACTTCCAGCCGGTGTCGATGTGCAGCAGCGGGAACGGGATGCGGCCGGGGAAGAACGCCTTGCGGGCCAGGTGCAACAGGACCGAGGAGTCCTTGCCGATCGAATACATGAGCAGCGGCCTGGAAAATTCCGCGGCCACCTCGCGCATGATGTGAATGCTCTCGGCTTCGAGCCGGGCCAGATGGGTCAGCTTTGCCACGGCGGCACGACGGCCTCCCCCGACGGGTTTGAGAGTCGTAACTGCTTGTTTCTGCGCGTGCATTGAGACCTTTCCGGACAGCGTAAAAAGCCGGCGCATGGCCGGCAGTCGCAAAGTGCGAGGGACTGTACTGAGGGCAACCCCCCGCCCGGAAAGCACTTTTGGTTATGCAGGAATAACACCGGGGTTACAGGGCGACGACATGCCTCATTCTGGGCGACCGCGGCTCCCGGCTGAACGGGGGTGCCCCCGATTCGGGGGCAGCCCCCTTTTGCTAGCGAAAGGGGTCAGCCCTGGGAGGACTGACCCCGTTTGCCAGGAATCGGGGGCTGCCCCCAATCCTCGCGGGTCAGGGCCCGGTTGATGCCGAACGCCGCCCGCGCGCCCTCGGCGGCGGCCACGATGGAAAGCTGCACGTCCCGGATGATGTTTCCGGCGACGTAGACCCCGGGGACGCTCGTGGCTTCGTAGTCCCCACAAAGGACCCCGCCATCGCGGCCGAAACTGCACCCGAGCGACTGGGCCAGCTTCGACTGGTTGTGCGAGGGCGTATCGAAGAACAGGGCATCCCGGGCAATCCGCTGGCCATCCGCAAGCGCCACGGCGGACAGCTTGCCGCGGGCACCCTCCAGGCGCGCGACCCGAGTCTCCACGAGCCGGATGCCATTGCGCTCCAGCTGCCGGCGCATGTCCGGCGTGTAGCCGGACCGGCCGTCCGTGAACAGCACGATGTCGCTCGCCCATGCCGTGATCGCGCGCGCCATTTCGAATCCGCGCTGCCGCTTGCCGTACACCGCGATCCGCCGGTCGCGCATTTCCCATCCATCGCAGTACGGGCACTGAAAGACGCTGCGCCCGAACAGCTCGTCGATGCCCGGGACCCTGGGGATGATGTCGAACAATCCCGTGGCGATCAGTAGTTTGCGCGCGCGTACCGAGGCGCGCGCGCCGAGCTCGACGCGGAAATGCGATCCGCTGCGTCGTGCCGCCGTCACTTCGTCGGGCGCGTAGGTCACCCCGGGATACTTCAATACCTGCTCGCGCGAAATGTCGCGGAGTCGCGTCGGCGAAATCGGATCGCGCGACAGGAACGCATGCATTTCCTTCGAAGCCCAGCTGCGCGGCGTGCCCGTGTCACACAGCAGCACGCGCCGGCAAGCCCGGCCCAGCACCAACGCGGCGGACAGACCCGCAGGCCCGGCGCCCGCGATGACGACGTCCCATTTGCTGCCCGAAGCCGCTTTCTGCCTGCGCATCGTCGTGAAGCTGCACGCCTCGCGCCTTCGCTCGCATCGGAGTGGGACGACTCCCACCGTGGGAATGCCTCACCACCCGTGATAAAAGACGCGCATGGCAAAGAAAAAATCACGCGACATCGAAAAGGACTACCCCAAGGCCCGGTTCGTCGAGAAGCTGCGGCGGCTCGCGGATGCGATCGAGAACGGCAAGCGCTTCACGATCAGCATCGCGGGTGAGCGCATCCACGTTCCGGCGCGCGCGCAGTACAACCTCGAGCACGAGCGCGCGGCTTCGGAGGAAGAGATCGAATTCCAGATCAAGTGGAATCCGCAGGAGACATCGAAGTAGCGGGACTCGCTACTTCGGTGCGTCAGCGGCGCACGTATTCGAATTTTTCCTCGGTTACCTTGCCGTCATCGTGCGCGATGGCGAGATATAGGGTGAGCGCGTCACCCTTGGGATGGAACGACATCCCTTCGAAATGCATCGCGCCATCTTCCTTGGCCACCAACGCGAATTCGCGCACCTCGTCTTTCTCTTCCCAGCCCTTGAGGTCGGCGTGGAAGTGCTTGAGCCGCATGACGAGGCTGCCGTCCTTCTCGACAACCGTCATGAGCTCGTAGAACACGGGCTTGCCGTCTTTCACGAGCCGGTACCAGCCGACCATCGCGCCGCCGTCGGGAGCGGACCACTGCTCTTCGGTCTTGCCACCGAACGCGGCGCCGACCCAGCGACCCTCGAGCCATTTCATGTCGGCCAGCGTGGCGCGCGGCGCGGCCGTGGCGCCGCGCTTGAAGGTGTGCTCCGTCTGGCGCTCCTGTGCCTGCGCGAGATCACCGAGCACGAGCAACATCGCACACAGGATCAGCGGCACGCGGGTTGCCATGGTCGACTCCTCAGTCGTAACGGGGTAGTTCGAGCGCGGAGATGAGTTTCTCGCGCGCGGCGGGCGTCGGCGCGGAGAGGATGCGGTCGATGCGCTCGCGCGTGAGATGCGGCGCGAGCAGATGGATGAAATCGTACGTGAAGCCACGCAGCAGCGCGCCCGAACGAAAGCCGAGCCAGGTCACGTGTTGCGGGAACAGATGCCCGGCCTCGACGACGGCCAGATCCTTCTCGTCGTCGGGCTCGATCGCCATGCTCGCGACCACGCCGACGCCGAGCCCCAGCCGCACGTACGTCTTGATGACGTCCGCGTCGCGCGCGGTGAGCGACACGTTGGGCTCCAGTCCCGCGCGCGCGAACTGCTGGTGCAGCGACGACGGCCCCGTGAAGCTGAAGACGTAGGTCACCAGCGGGTACTCGGCGAGCTGCTGAAGCGTCGGCTTCGTCTCCTTCGCCAGCGGATGGTCCTTCGGCACGATGATCTGCCGGTGCCAGGAATAGATAGGCAGCAGCACGAAGTCCGGGAACTTGTCCTGGCTGCCCGTGTTGATCGCGAAGTCGATGCGGTCGAGGCTGGCCATCTCGGCGATCTGGTCCGAGGTGCCCTGGTGCAGGTGGAGCTGCACGTCGGGATACTTCTGGCGGAAGTCGCGTATGACGCGTGGAAGTACGTAGCGAGCCTGCGTATGCGTGGTGCCGATCGACAACGACCCCCGATCGGCTTGCTTGAGATCCTTCGCGAGGGACTTGAGCGCCTGCGCCTCGCGCAGCATGCGCAGCGCGCGCGCTGCCACTTCTTCACCGGCCGGGGTCAGGCGCTTGAGCGCGCGACCGTCGCGCACGAACAAGGTCAGACCCAGCTCCTCTTCGAGGAGCCGGATCTGCTTGCTGACGCCCGGCTGCGAGGTGTGCAGCGCCTGGGCGGCGGTCGTGACGTTGAGGCCGTTCTGGACGACGGCCGCAAGATAGCGAAGCTGCTGCAACTTCATGCTTGCAGCATACCCCGTTTGTTAGTTGAGCTTCAGCTGGACGTCGACGCCGGCCGGCAGCTCGAGCTTCATCAGCGCGTCGACCGTCTTATCGGTCGGGTTGATGATGTCCATGATGCGCTTGTGCGTGC
>JAEZCN010000236.1 GCA_023433515.1 Pseudomonadota bacterium | reverse complement strand
ACTGGCCTGTCATCCTGGGCGTCGCCGTGACCGGCGCCATCGGCCAGTGGGGCATCACCGAGGCGTTCAAGCGCGCGCCGGCCGCGAGCGTCGCGCCGCTCGAATATTCCGGCATCGCCTGGGTGATCGTGATCGACCTCCTGGTCTGGTCGGTCCTGCCCGAATGGTCCACGCTGGCCGGCGCGGCCGTGATCATCGCCTCCGGTCTCTATCTTCTGCGGTTCGAATCGCGAAGGACCGCACAGACCGCAGCCTGAGTCATTGGGAATACTGCGGGAATGGCGATCAGCGTCGTCCCGCACATTCTCCTGCCCACCATGGACTCGGACCGGTTCGAGCGTTGCTCCTTTTCGCTCGCGGATCGCGAGTCGCTGCTCACCGTCCACATGTCGGAGTTGCCACCCTTCGTCATCCATTTCCATGGACTGCGGTGGCACCGCTGCACGCCGCACGCCGAGTGCGGACCCGGCCTGATCATGGGCTGCGACATGGCAGTGGCCGAAGTGCGCGAGTCGCCGGCGCTGCGCGCGTTCCTCCAGAAGTCCGCGGTCCCGGAACGCGAGAGCGGCCGGCTGCGACACTTCCGCATCTATCTCGGCCAGGGCGGCTGCCACGAGGCGTTTGCGCTGTCGGCATACGCGAGCGGCCAGGGTGCGCTGTCGCGCAAGACCGCGTCATTCATGAACGCCGTGAAGCTGCGACTGCGCGGGACGCGCGCCTGACCAGCGGCGGATCCTGCGCGCGAACATCGTCGCTTCGTGATTCTTCGACAGTCGGCCGTTTGCCGGGTCAGACGCGGGGCAGGCCGTCGATCTTCGCGGCGCAGATGAAATCGTTCTCGTGCAGGCCGCCGATGGCGTGTGTCTGGTAACGGATGCGCACGTAGCCCCAGCCGCATTCGATGTCGGGATGGTGGTCTTCGGCGTTCGCGATGTGCGCCACCGCGTTCACGAAGCTCATCGCGCGGTAGAAGTCCGCGAACTTGAACTCGCGCCGCAATGCCTTGCCGTCCTCGACGACCTGCCAGCAACCGTCGCCGGAACCGAGCAGGCGGCCCAGCATCTGCCGCGCCTCCTCGGGCGTCAGCGCCGTCACGCCGCCATGGCACGGAACGCACTTCTTGTTCACCAGCGTGTCGTCGTTGCTGCTCATGTGTCTCTCTCCATCCGGCGTCTCTCAGGCGTCCGCCGTTTCGGGAACTTCGGTCTGCTTGCGCGCGAACCGGCGCGCGACGTAGTTCTCGACCAGCTGCTGGAATTCCTCGGCGATGCGCTCGCCCTTGAGGGTCACCGTCTTCTCGCCGTCCTCGTACACCGGTGCGACGGGCCGCTCACCCGTGCCCGGCAGCGGGATGCCGATGTTCGCGTGCTTGCTCTCGCCCGGACCATTCACCACGCAGCCCATGACCGCCACCGTCATGTCCTCCACGCCTTCGTAGGACTTGCGCCATTCCGGCATCCGATGCCGGATGTGGCCCTGGATGGCCTGCGCGAGTTCCTGGAAGTACGTGCTCGTGGTGCGGCCACACCCCGGACAGGCCACCACCATCGGGATGAACGACCGCAGACCCATGGTCTGCAGGATCTCCTGCGCGACGATCACCTCGTTCGTGCGATCGCCGCCGGGTTCGGGCGTCAGCGACACACGGATCGTGTCGCCGATGCCCTCCTGCAGAAGGACCGACATGCCTGCAGTCGAAGCGACGATGCCCTTGCTGCCCATGCCGGCCTCGGTGAGGCCCAGATGCAGTGGATAGTCGCAGCGCGCGGCGAGCCTGCGGTAGATGGCGATCAGGTCCTGCACGCCGGAAACCTTCGCCGACAGGATGATGCGGTCGCGCGGCAGGCCGAGCTCGACAGCGCGCGCCGCGCTTTCGATTGCCGACGCGACGACCGCCTCGCGCATGATCTCCTGCGCGGACAGCGGCTCCGGACGTGCGTTGTTCTCGTCCATCATGCGCGTGAGCAGATCCTGGTCGAGCGAGCCCCAGTTGACGCCGATGCGCACGGGCTTCTCGTACCGGCAGGCGAGTTCGATCATCTCCGCGAACTGCGGATCGCGCTTGCTGCCGCGACCCACGTTGCCCGGGTTCATGCGGTACTTGGCGAGCGCCTCGGCGCATTCGGGATGCTCGCGCAGTAGTTTGTGACCGTTGAAATGGAAGTCGCCGATGATCGGCACGCCGACGCCGAGCTGCGCGAGTCGATCGCGGATCGGCGCGACGGCGGCCGCGGCCGCGGCCTCGTTCACGGTGATGCGCACGAGCTCGGAGCCGGCGCGTGCCAGCGCCTTGATCTGCTGCGCGGTGCCTTCGATGTCGGCGGTATCGGTGTTGGTCATCGACTGCACGACGATCGGCGCGGAACCGCCGACCGCGACGCGCCCGACGCGCACCGTCAGGGTCTGCCGGCGCGGGTGGCTCATGGCGCGGCCTCGAGCGGTGTCGCCGACCAGCTGGTCAGCTGCCAACGCTCATCGCGCCACGCGAGGACGGCCAGCCAGGAGAAGCGGACGCTGCCCACCTGCCCATCGCGCCGCGCCGTGACCGCGGCGCGGCCCATGAGCACGGCGGTATCGGGAAACAGCTTCACGCGCTCGACCACCGGCTCGATCGACTGGTACCGCATCGCGCCCGATTTCAATCGCCCGATGTATTCCTGCTTCGTCTGGCAGATGCCGCGGGTCGTGCAGTAGTCGAGATCGTCGGCGAGCATCAGCTCGAGCGCGGCGATGTCGTTGCGCTTCGCGGCGGCGAATCTTTCGAGGACCATTTCGCGCGCGGAGGCTTCGTCGCCGCGCGGCGCGGACGACGCGCAGGGCGCGATCGTGAGCGCGAGGAGCAGCAAGGGCAGGGTGCGGTGCAGTGTCATCACTAGCTACTTGGCCGTGGGAGCGGAGGGCGGATTCGGCGTCGACGTGGCGGGACCGGGGAGACGCGCCGACTGCCACGTCGTCATCTGCCAGCGCCCGTCCTTCCACAGCCAGACGTCCACGTAGCCCAGGTCGAGATCGAGCGGCTGGCCATGGTCCGAAACGGTGACCTTCGCGCGACCGCGGATGATGCCGACGTCGCCCTCGATGCGAAGGCTCTGGATGTCGGCCTCCGTCGCGAGGTAGTCGAGCTTGCCGCTCGTAAGGGACTCGATGAACGATTTCTTGGTGTCGAGCACGCCGTTCGAATGCGTGTATTCGAGCGCGTCGTCGAGCAGTCGGTCGAGCGACTTCGGGTCCGCGGTGACGTTCGCTTCGAATCGTTCCAGCTCGGCCGCGCGCAACGCCGCCGCCCGCGCGTCGTCCGCGGATGTGTCGTTTGCGAACAAAGGCGCAGACGCCATTGAGGCGGCTGCAAAAACGAGGGTCGCTAACGTGTTGCGGCGCGTGGACATCGGAATTCTCGCTGGGCCGGCCCGGAAGGGGCTGCTATGATGCCACCCGTTCGCCAATTGACCAGACTCTGTCCGAGAGACCCCTCACGGGGCGCCGAAGGCGCAAGTTTCCGCCCGGAAACGCTCAGGCAAAAGAACGGCAGGGTTTGA
>JAEZCN010000095.1 GCA_023433515.1 Pseudomonadota bacterium | reverse complement strand
GCGAGGGCACCGTCGACCTGTCGCGCGAAGCGAACGGCGACGTGATGTTGCTGGTGCGCCTGCGCCGTGGCGCGGATGCGCCGAAGGACGTGACCATCGGCATGACCTGCGGCGCGGGCTGCGGCGGTACCCTGCCGTTCGCGGACACGTTGCAGTCGCTGCCCAAGGGCAAGTTCCAGACGGTCGGCATCCCGCTCAAGTGCTTCCAGAAGGCGAACGTCGACGTGAGCAAGGTGAACGAGGTGTTCGAGCTCACCTCCTCCGGCAAGCTCGACGTCGCGTTCTCGCAGGTGAAGCTCGGCACCGTGGCCGACAAGGTAGTTAGCTGCAACTAAATGGGGACATTCCTCGTTTCCTGGTTGGAGTCCGGCGCCTCAACATCGTGAGTTGGGTGGGCCGGTTAAACAACAGAAAGGGCGCTTTGAAAGAAGCGCCCTCTTTTTTTTGCGCGATGGATGCCTGGGCGGGCGCGCCGGGCTTACGGCAGCGGCACGTCCGTGGGTTCCGCCAGGTAATGCAGATAGCGCACGCGCGCAGCCGTCGCGTCGGCCAGGCATTCCTTGAAGTCGTCACCGTTCGCTTTCGCGCAGTCGTCTTCCCGCGCCGCGATCCAGCGGCCCTGCTCCGCCTTGAGCGCCGGATTCGACTTCCCGACCGCGCGCGCGTAGGCCGCGCTCATCTCCGAATCCAGCAGCCGCAACGCTTCGTCCGCGCAGATCGCCCGCTCCGCCCGCCGCCGGGCGCGTGAGCAATCGAAGCCCGGCGCATCGGCGAGGTTCGCCGCCGTCGCCGCGATCTCCACGATCGAAAGCTTGCGCTGCTCTTCGGTGAGCCGCGGATTGCGCAGCAGATAGAAATCGAGCCTGTTTCCCTCGGTGTCCGTCACATCCGGTTTCGCGCCGGCATCGAGCAGCACCTTGATGACGAACGGACTGGCATTTTCCGCCGCGTACGTGAGCGCCGTGCGTCCGCCGCGCTGGACGTTGTATTCGCAGTACGAATCCGTGGGCCGCGTGGCGGCATTCGGATCGGCACCGCGCTTCAATAATTCCCGCACGAGATCCAGCCGGTTCATGTGCGCGGCCATCATGAGGCTTGTCTTTCCGAACGAGTTTTCCTCGGCCGAATCGAGCGAAATACGCGTGCGCGACAAGTCCTGTTCGGGGCTCGGCCACTCCGCAGTATCGAATGAGGATGAAATCAGAAACCACGACGCGATCATCCGTTCGAGCGCGCTGCCGCCTTTCGCGTGCGCGTCCCGTTCATTCAGTCCGTATTCGCGTGATAGATAGTTCGCGTAGGCCCGCCGCGCGGGCTCGACGGCCTGCCGCAGCGTCAGGTACTCGCGCTTGTTCCAGACGTCGTTCGCCGCCCAGTTTTCCAGGAAGCGCCACATGCGCGACGAATAGACGAAATAGCCATACCTCTCGGGATCTGCCCAGGGACGTGTCGCGGCGCGATGCACGGAACGCCACGCCCAGTGGTCGTGACGCGAACCGGCATTCAGGGTGCCGCAATACGAACGCCCGGAAGTCCCGATCGCCGCCAGTGACTTCACCAGGGCCCTCAATTCCGGGGCCTGGAGCATCGAGTCGGCCACTGTCACCGCTTCAGCGCTTTTCACGAGGCATGTCACTGGCGTACTGCCGTCACCCTTGAGCTGATAAAGCGCGAAACCGGATTCCGCCGGGCTGTGATAAAGCTTTCCAGCGAAGTAGTACCGATCGTTCCAGCGATAGAGCGGAATCGGCGTGGCGCCCCAATGCTGGCCCAACCTGGTGTCCTCGGCCGGAAATCTGGACGTACCCTGCGGGAGACTCGCCAATTGTTCGAAACCGGCTTCGTCGAGAGGCAACGCCACCTCGACGGAATTCCGGGCGATCAATCCCGTGAAGATCACCTCGTCGCGAAACATCGAGCGGCGGATCACGACGTGTTCCGCACTCCCGTCACCGTCGAGATCCAGGTCCTTCAGGAACACGTTTTCGAAATCGGCCAACGGGTCCGCGCCGAAGTCCACCACCTCGACGTCGGGTAGCGGCGCATCGTCCTCCCGGCTATCCGCCGCCTCGGACGCGAACCACTCCTCCGCTCGCTTCAACGCCTTCGCGCATAGCTCCGGTTCACGATCGACTTCCAGTGCGGGCCAGCTCGGGCCGCGCGGCGACCAGGTCCGTGAAGTGGATTCCGCAGCGAATGAATGCGTGCCCGCGGCAAACATCATGACCAGGGCGATACAAACCTGCCTCATTCGAACCATCTTCACGACCGACCATGACAATGGACTGCCGCGATGATGGCAGATCGTGGCCGGTCATGCCGGCACGTGGTTCGTCGATGTGAACTGAGCCCGGCGCCGCCGGATTGCTAACTACCGCAGCTGGCTGTCCTTGCTGCCGCGCCGGTTGTAACCGCTGAACGCCACGGCGTCCTTGTCGTGCGCTTCCTGGCAGGCGACGCACAGCCGTACGCCGGGAATCGCCTCGCGGCGCGCCTCGGTAATCCGCGCGCCGCACTCCGCGCAGGACTCGAGCGACGGCCCGACGGGCAATTGGCTCTTCGCGCGCTTGATCGCGTCCTTGACCGTCGCGTCGATCTGCTCCTGCACCGCGCCTTCTTTGGCCCAACC
>JAEZCN010000090.1 GCA_023433515.1 Pseudomonadota bacterium | reverse complement strand
GCATCGGCGGGGGGGGGGGGCGGGCCCGGGGCCGCCTCGGGACTCCCGGAAAGCCCGGAGTACTAACTACCCCGCGCGTCGAGGTTCCGGGGACGCGAAACCTGGATTCGAGTGGGACGCGCAACGGCCGCCTCGAGCTCGGTGCAGGGCAGATCCACCTGGAGGGAGTTCCATCCACGGGATTCCACGGTGCTTGCGATCACCGGCCATAGACGGGTGACGTACACGAAAAGGGCCTGAGCAGGCCCACGATCGCCTCGCCCTGCAGGTATTCGTCGCCGGGCATCGTTCCGAGTGGTCGGCGCACTGGCCAGAGTGGTCCTTGCATTTGGCCTGACCAGTTGGTACCTTCCCGACTCACGGGGTGTGGTCGGTCCACCGGCCACACGTTCCCGGCTGCAAAATCTTTCTCGGGAATTCCGATCGCGCCTCGTCGGGCGGATACGGAAGAGTCCCGCTCATGTCTTCGTTCCCGCGCTCCGCGCACAGTAGTTAGGCGGCTGTTGTTTCGCGACCACGCTTTGATTTTTTTCGCGGGAGAGTAACGGAAATATCTTGTGGTACTAGCGCACCTTCCATTGCTAGCATCACACGCACTTCGTGCAAGCGAACTTTTTGAAACAAAAACTGCACGTGGGCGCGCCGATCTCGGTCGGTGATGTTTTCTCGTCGCGTGTGAAATCGGTATCGAACTAGAGGGGTGCAAGTGATGATCAAGGATCCATCGGTTTTCCGAGTATCCGTCCTGACCGCCGCGATCTCCGCGGCGTTGGCGTCGGCGAGCGCGGTAGCGCAGACCTCCGACAACTCGGCGAGCGGCAGCGACAACGAGCCGGTCGAAGAAGTCCTCGTGACCGGCTTCCGGGCCTCGCTGCAGAGCGCGACCAACGCCAAGCGCGAATCCATCGGATTCCAGGATTCGGTCTTCGCCGAAGACATCGGCAAGTTCCCGGACCTCAACATCGCCGAATCGCTGAACCGCATTCCGGGCGTGCAGCTCGCGCGCGAAGTGAACGGTGAGGGACTCAACGTCGCGATCCGCGGCCTCAACACCAACTTCACGAAGACCACGATCAACGGCGCCGCGATCGGCGTCGCTTCGACCGGTCGCGTCGACGGCCAGGGTCAGAACCGCGAGGTCGACCTCGACCTGTTCCCGACGGAGCTGTTCACGCGTCTCGACGTCAGCAAGTCGGCGAAGGCGAGCGAGCTCGAGGGCGGCGCCGCGGGCACGGTGAACATGCGCACCGCGCGGCCCTTCGACAATCCGGGCACGCACATCAACTACCAGCTGCAGGCTAACTACGGCGAAGAGAGCGGCACCGTGAATCCGCGCGGCGGGCTCACCGCGAGCTGGACGAACGACACGTTCGGCGTACTCTTCGGCGTCGCGGGTGTCAGCAACGATTCGACCACGCACGGCTTCGAGACCATCGGATACACCAATCCGAACCTGAGCTACTTCCAGTGCGGACTCACGCCGCCGGGGACCACGAGCCCCAACGCCGGCGCGGGCGCGAACGGCGGTTGCAACGTGGGCGGTGGCAACGGCTGGGTGATCCCCGGCGCCGTTCCCGTGAATGCGGGCGCTGGCCTGGTCGCGGGCACGCCGATCGACGGCGCGTACCTCGAATCGATCAACCCGGGCCTGACGCTGGCCCAGATCGACCGGGCGCTGATTCCGCGACTGGGTCGTCCGGCCTATCTCGACGGCTCACGTGACCGTTACTCGGGTCTCGTGTCGTTCGAGTACCGTCCCAACGACTCGCTGCAGCTCTATGCCGATACGCTCTATTCCGAGGCGAATCGCAGTTTCAATCGACTGGACGTCAACCTGGTCGGCCGCAACGGCGCGTTGATTCCCACCGCCATGGAAGTCGACGAGAACAACGTCGTCACGCGCGCCACGTTCGCGAACGCGCAGTTCTTCCTCGAAGCGCGTCCCTATGACGAGCAGGTGGATTACTGGGGCTTCAACCCCGGCCTGCGCTGGGAGCTCAACGAGGAGATGCGTTTCGACCTCGCGCTCAACAAGAGCCGCAGCTGGTTCTTCCGCGAGGCGCCGACGGTCCTCGTGAACACGCCGCTCAACCAGGGCATCGTCGCCGAGTTCGACAACACGACCGGCGACTTCGTCAACATCACCACGAACGCCGACCTGAACGATCCCAACCTCGGCTGGGTGTGGACCGGCGGCGGCCGCGTAAACATCCAGAACGAGAAGCGTCTCGTGAAGAACGAAGGCGCGCACCTCGACTTCACCTGGGGTGACGAGCAGGCGAACATGAGGGCCGGCATCGCCTACGACCAGCTGTACCGCACCATTTCGGGCCGCGACAACAGCCGCGAGTGGCAGCAGGTCGTCTGCGGCGGCGGCGGCGCGTTCATTCCGGCGCCGGCCGCGGCGCCGCCCTGCAATGGCCAGGCAGGCTCCGCGATCACCCAGGCGGGCCTGGCGCAGTACCTGATCCCGGGTCCGGCGGGCTTCATCAGCGTGGATTACGACGCGTTCTTCGACGCGACTAACTACCACGCGCTGTCGGACAACGCCCCGGTGGGAACCGGCGCGGCGACCGGCGCCGCGAACGGCAAGATCCGCGAGCGTACGATGGGTTACTACATCGAGTTCAACGGCGAGAGCGAGTTCTACGATCGCACGCTGCGCTACAACCTCGGTGGCCGCTTCGTGGACACCGACCAGTGGGTGGCCGGCCCGGTCACGCTGAACAACGGCACGTCGGTTACCATCGTCGAGGCGAGCACGGCCGAGCGTTATTCGGAGTTCCTGCCGTCGTTCAGCGCCGCGCTGAACGTGACCGACGACATCGTGCTGCGGTTCGCCGGCTCGGAGACCATCACGCGTGCGAATCCGCGCGACATGCTGCCGAACGCGACCTTCAGCGATCCGTCGGCGCAGGCGGTGGGCCTCGGCAATCCGGCGCTCGAGCCGTTCCTGTCGACCAACATCGACCTCGGCGGTGAGTGGTACACGGGCGACGAAGGTTATATCGGCCTGACGTTGTTCCAGAAGCAGATCACGGGTTTCACCGTGGGTCAGCTGACGGTCCTGCCGTTCAGCGCGCTCGCGCCGCTCGGCATCACGTACGACACGCTCTCGCCGACGCAGCAGACTGCGATCGACTCGCGCGGTGGTCCGGGAAATGCCACGGTCAATGCCACGCAGCAGGTCAATGCCGACGGCAAGCTTCGTATCCGCGGATACGAAGCGACCTGGGTGCAGCCGCTGAACTTCATCACGGACGGCTTCGGCTTCCAGGTGAACTACACGAAGGTGTCGCAGCGTCCGGAAGGTGGAACGGGTGGTCAGCCGGCGGTCGCGGTGGGCATCTCGCCCGTCACGTACAACGGCACGTTGTACTACGACCATGGTCCGGCGTCGGTTCGTCTGTCGTACGTCTATAACGACCGGCAGATCGCTTCCGGCAGCAACCAGGAAGGCATCACGGGCGCGCGCTTCTGGACGGACGAGTACGATCAGCTCGATCTCTCGGCCAGCTGGAAGTTCGAGAGCCTGCCGTCCGAGCCGCAGATCACGCTGAACGTCATCAACATCACGGGATCGACGCAGCGTCAGACCTGGGGCAACGACAGCATCCAGTTCTCGAACGCGGCGCGCACGTTCTACGATCCGGGTTATGCCGTGCTGCTCGGTATTCGCGGAACGTTCTGATCGTCAACGGCCTGACGGCCCAGGAAAAAGGGGAGGCAACGCAAGTTGCCTCCCCTGTTTTTTTTCGGATCGCGTCGCGTCGGTTCCGATGTCGCCGCGCGAACCCGGCTCTCTAGCTGGACGAGGAGGCCGCCGCCTTGCGCTGACGTGCGCTGGCGGAATAACGACGACGCTTTTCCGCGGCGACCGCGCGGGCGCGCGCGATCTCTTCGACCTCGGTGACCTGCAGCATGTCTTCGATGACGCGCGAGATGTGCTCGCGCATCGCGGCGCGCGCGGCATCCGGGTCGCGCCGCTTGAGCGCGCGCACGATCGCGGCATGTTCGTCGATGGGCGGCTTCAATCCACGCGCGCGCCCCTTGGCGTCCATCGAGTGGCTCTGCGGCGAGCGCGCACGCGCATCCCACAACATCTGCACCGCGGCGATGATCCCGCTGTTCTGCGTCGAGGTCGCGATGAGCTCGTGGAAACGCCGATCCGCGACTTCGCTCTTCTCGATTTCCTGGTGCCAGTTGTCTTCGCGCATCTCGGCGATGAGGTCCGTCAGCTCCTTGAGCTGCGCGTCGTCGATGCGCATGGCCGCGAGCGCGCAGGCCTCGCCCTCGATCGAACGACGCGCCTCGAGTAGTTCGAAGGGGCCGATGTCCTTGACGCCTTCCTCGCCTTCGGGCGGCTGGCGGTTCTTGACGTAGACGCCGGAGCCGAGCCGGACGTCGACGAGACCGTCGAGCTCCAGCGCGATGATGGCTTCGCGCACGGTGGGGCGTGACACCTCGAAGGTTTGCGCGAGTTCGCGCTCGGAGGGCAGGCGCTGGCCTATCTCGTATTCCCCCGTCGCGATGGCGTGCGAGAGCTTCTTGGCTATCTGTTCGTAGAGGCGGCGGGGTTCGACCATCAGTGAAGTATCCGTAACCTGACAAGGATCAACAAGTGACCAGCGGGGGACAAATGATGTTGCGGTCAGACGACTTGTTGCTTTTGGCCTGACCAATTGCTACGTTCGCGTCACAAAGGGGGAACGAACGGTCTATTCGGCCCCCAGCTAACTAAAAAACCGCCATTAAGGAAAGAGGGAGTGATGGACAGGAAGTACCTGCGCGCGTGCGCAATATTCAGTCTTGCGGGTCCGGCGAGCCTCGTTTCGTCCGGGGCCATGGCCCAGGACGCCGGAGTCCAGGTCAACGAGGCGAGCAGTAGTGAGGACATCAGCGAGGTCGTCGTCACCGGTTTCCGCGCCTCGCTCCAGAATTCGGTCGCGGAGAAGCGGGAAAACGTCGCCTTCACGGATTCGATCTTCGCCGAAGACATCGGCAAGTTCCCCGACCTGAACCTCGCCGAGTCCCTGCAGCGCATCCCGGGCGTGCAGATCGCGCGCGACTTCACCGGTGAAGGTACTTCGGTCGCGGTGCGCGGACTGGGTCGCGATTTCACGCAGATCACGCTGAATGGCGCGCCCGTGGAGACCGCCTCCGACAGCAACATCGACAACGTGAGCCAGGGCCGCGGCCTCGATCTCGTGCTGTTCCCCACCGAGCTGTTCAGCCAGCTGACGGTGAGCAAGACGCCGGTCGCGAGCCAGCAGGAAGGCGCCGTCGCGGCGAACATCGACCTGCGCATCGCGCGGCCCTTCGACAAGAAGGGATTCCGCTTCAACTACAGCGCCAAGGCTAACTACCAGGAATCCTCCGAGGACTGGAGCCCGCGCGTCGGCGCCTACATCAGCAATACCTGGGACGTCGGCGGCGGCGAATTCGGCATCCTGGGCGGCGTGGCCTACTCGAATCGCAAGTACCGTTCCGACGGCTTCAACACCATCGGCTTCACGACGGTCGGCACGCCGGGCTGCCCGACCACGCAGCCGGGCTGCAACTCACGCTGGCGCGAAGGCACGCCCAACCCGCCCGTGGGCAACGCGACGCCCGGCTACGGCAACTCGGCCCAGACCTGGGCGACGGCCGTGCCGGCCGGCGGCCAGTACGACGCGATGCTCGCGCCGCACCTCTGGGACCATGACAACGACCCCACCACGGCCCAGCAGGTTCGCGTCTGCGGCGACGGCGACACACCCGGCGGCACGTCCGGCATGTCGTGCAACCAGTTGAGCTACTCGATCTGGCCGCGTCTCGCGCGCCCCGACATGCTCATCGGCGAGCGTGAAACCACGTCGGCGATCCTCTCGATGCAATTCGCGCCGAACGAGAACCTCGAGTTCTACCTCGACGGCCTGTATTCGGAGGCCGATCACGCCTACGAGCGCAACGACCTGAACCTGGCGGTGCGCAGCGTCAACAACAACATCCCGTTCAACGTCGAGGTCAACGAGGACAACGTCGTGACCAGCGCGACGCTTGCCAACCCCCTCTGGTTGAACGAGAACCGCCCGTATCACGAAGACACGGATTTCATCAATCTGAACGGCGGCATGAAGTGGAAGATCGGCGAGAAGTTCACCGTCGATGCGTCGCTCAACTACAACCACAGCAACTGGTTCCGCTCGACGAACACCTACCTGTTCGACTCGCGTCTCGGCAGCGGCATCACGGTCGACATCGAGGCGAACGGCGACGGCGTGATCAAGGTGACGCCGAGCCGCGACCTCAACAACCTCGACTTCTGGAACTGGAACGCGCTGCGCATCCAGCCCGTGCAGCGCGAGGTCTGGCAGAAGGGTGGACGATTCGAGGTCGAATACGCGTTCGCGGACGCATTCAAGCTGAAAGGCGGCTTCAGCCGCGACAAGTTCCACCGCAACATCACCAACTGGGAGACGACCAGCTGCGCGACGGACGGCACGAACGTGCCGACGCCGAACTCCGGAAGTCTCGAGTGCGGCGCGGCCCTGGCGGCCGCCGGAATCGACAACGCCAAGGTGGCGATCCCGAACGCCCAGCTGCTCAACTACATGCAGACCTGGACGCACGGCCGCCTGTACCAGACCTCCGATTTCGACGTGGGTCTGAACAGCGGTTGGGCGCTGCCTAACTACGCGGCGCTGGATCCGGCCGTGAACATCGACTTCTTCGAGCGCGAGCTCGCGGTCGGTCTCGCGGGCGGCATCGAAGTCGCGGGTTACACGCCGCGCGTGATCGACGAAGATACGGACGGCGTGTTCCTCGAAGCGAACGGCCAGCTCGAGATCCTCGGCAACCTGCGTTACAACGTGGGCGCGCGCTACATCAAGACCGACCAGTTCGTGTCGGGCGTGATCACGGTGCCGAACGCGGACAACCTGCCGCCGCCGGCGGTCCAGTACACGCATCGCGAGTTCATCACCGCGGAGACGGACTACGACAAGGTGCTGCCGAGCTTCAACATCGCCAGCGACCTGGGTCACGGCCTGGTGGCGCGTGTCGCGGCCTCGCGCACGATGACGCGTCCGCAGCCGGGCGACATGGCTCCCAACCAGTCGCTGAGCATCAACGGCGACGTGCTGACCATCGGCAACACCGCGCTGTCGCCGTACTTCTCGGACAACTACGACCTGGGTCTAGAGTGGTACTTCGGCGATAGCGGTCTCGGCGTGGTCGCGGTGAACCGCTGGCGCAAGGAAATCGAGGGTTACACCTCGGTCGTCGGAACGCCGACGCCGTTCGGCCAGCTCGGAATCAGCTACTCGGCCCTGCCGATCGCGACGCGTGACGGCATCCAGAACACGGCGAACGCGCAGTGCCAGTGCACCACCGGCAATCCGAACGATGCGCTCGTGCGCGTAGACCAGCGCCGGAACACGGACGAGGTGATCACGCTGGACGGCTGGGAAGTGACCTACGTGCAGCCGCTCGACATGGTGCTGCAGGGTGCGGGCTTCTCGCTGAACTACACGCACATCGACCAGAAGTCGGAAGGCGGCCTGCCGGGCGCTCCGTCGAGCGCCGTCACCGGCCTCTCGCCGTACACCTATAACGTCACGGCGTTCTACGAGAACTTCGGCTTCTCGGGCCGCCTGACGTGGTCGGTGCGCGATGCGTTCATCGAGTTCCTGGGCAACAACGAGAACAACATTCCGGGCGACAACTGGGCCCAGAAGCGTTCGTTCCTCGACGCGTCGTTCAGCTACAAGCTGCCAACCAGCACCGAGATCTCGATCAGCCTCGAACTGCAGAACCTGACCAACGAGCAGTTGCTGACGTACTTCCGCAATGATCCGCTCACCCCGCGAGCCTCGTTCGCGCCGGGCCGGCAGATGTTGCTGGGTGTCAGCGGCCGGTTCTGATCAAGGAAACCGGAGGAAAAAGAAGGGAGGCGACGCAAGTTG
Organism: Pseudomonadota bacterium; assembly: GCA_023433515.1. Classification (GTDB taxonomy): domain Bacteria; phylum Pseudomonadota; class Gammaproteobacteria; order Steroidobacterales; family Steroidobacteraceae; genus CADEED01. The sequence goes on along the minus strand of JAEZCN010000090.1, from coordinate 40,771 downwards.
CCTCCCTTTTTTCTGTTCCCCTGATTTTCCCCTCTCCCAATCTCCTTCGTCGCGGTTCCCCTTGGGTATGCCAGTGCCCGGAATAGCGTGAATCTCCCGCTAGCTAGCTACCGGGGTGAGGCAAATCGCGCGTTCGTGACACAGAAGTAGGTAGATGGGGCCGCAAGTGCGCCTCATTCACTTCGATCAACAAATGCAACAGGGAGTAGCATATGAAAGCGACGAAGCCGATTCTCTACCTGGCCGTCATGACGATGGCGGCCTTCCTCGGCGGGTTGCCCGCGACTGCCGTAGTTCCCGAGGGAGCGGGTGCGGCAGGGCGCACCGACGATGTTGATCAATTGATAGTTCGCTACCGACAGGATCCCAGCGATGCCCAGCTGCGAACGCGAATTGCGGTGGCGCAGCAAGCGGGTGCGGTCCGCGGAGTCGGGCTTTCACACAAGAGGAGAGGTGCCCTGGGCACACACGTGCTCCAGCTGAGCAAGCACCTGTCGGTTGCGGACGCACGCCAGCTCGCGCGCGACCTCACCGCGCTGGATCCGAACATCGAGTATGCGGAACCGGATCTGAGAATGTGGCCGGCACTGGTACCAAACGACCCGCAATACAACCAGCAGTGGCATTACTTCGAAGCAACCGGAGGCATCAATCTGCCGCTCGCCTGGGACAGAGCCACGGGAAATGGCGTGAGAGTGGCCGTTATAGACACGGGCTATCGCCCGCACACCGACCTCGCGGCAAACATCATCGGCGGCTACGACTTCATCAGCAATGCCGCTGATGCGCGAGACGGAAGTGGCCGGGATTCCGATGCGCAGGACCAGGGCGACTGGCGCACGAGCAGCGACTGCAATTTTGCGGGCGCGTCGAATTCGACCTGGCATGGCACGCACGTGGCGGGAACCGTCGCGGCGCGCACAAACAATTCGACTGGTGTCGCAGGTGTGGCATACAACGCACGCATCGTCCCTGTACGCGTGTTAGGCCGATGCGGCGGCACCGTGAGCGACATAGCCGACGCCATCGTCTGGGCATCCGGTGGCACGGTGAGTGGTGTGCCGGCGAATCCTCATGCGGCCCGCGTTCTCAACCTGTCTCTGAGTGCCGTTACCGCGGGCGCATGCAGCACGACTTACCAGAACGCGATCAATTCGGCGCGTTCACGCAACTCAGTCGTGGTCGTCGCGGCCGGTAATCACTGGAGCAATGCAAACTATCAGCCTGGGAACTGCGCGGGTGTCATCACGGTGGCGGCGACCAGCCGCGCGGGTGGTCGGGCTTACTACAGCAATTTCGGTCCGGCCGTGGAGATCGCAGCGCCGGGCGGGGAAACCAACGTGCTGCCAGCGAACGGTGTGTTGTCCACGTTGAACAGTGGTACGACGACACCATTGGCGGACAACTACATGTATTACCAGGGCACCTCGATGGCGACCCCGCACGTTTCCGGCGTGGTCGCGATGATGCTGGAACTGGCGCCTTCGCTCACTCCGGACCAGGTGCTCGGACACCTGCAAGCTACAGCGCGCGCATTTCCGGCGTCGTGCTCGGGCTGCGGCGCTGGAATCCTGAATGCGCGCGCAGCGCTCGATGCGGCTGCTCCTCCTCCGGGCGGTGGCGGTAACACCATCTCGATCAGCGACGTCTCGCTCGAAGGAAGCTGGGGGACTTATAGCAACCAGGCCGTGTATCAACTCGCAAGCACCGGGGACATCGTCGCCAGTGCAGTCAGCTGCAATCCGAGCTGCGGAAGCCTGGGGTCTTGGATATCTCCGAAGTCGAATTTTTCGAGTTACCAGGCTCGCGCGATCAACAACGGATGCGTTTACACCGGGTGGGTAAGCCTGCTCTTCAATACCTGGTACAACCTGTCGGTCAGCCCTCAGTGGGGTTCGAGCATTTCGAGCATAGAACCCGGGACGGTCAGTGAATTCTGCACGATGACAATCCAGATCAGTGCAGTCAGCAATCCTTCGGTCATTCTCGATTCGGCAACTGTCACGATCAACATCTGGACCGGCCCGTAGCAATACGAGCGCGAACGGAGGCAACACAGGTTGCCTCCGTTCGTCCTTCTTTTGGTGATCTGGGCGACAGGAACTGCGCGGGTTATCGGATGACGCGGGCTCCCTTGCCCTTCATCACCGCCTCGACTTCCTTCACGTTGACCATCGAGGTATCGCCGGGCGTGGTCATCGCCAGCGCGCCGTGCGCCGCGCCGTACTCGACCGCCGCCTGCGGACCCTTGCCCTCGAGGAAGCCATAGGCAAGGCCTGAGGCGAAGCCGTCGCCGCCGCCGACGCGATCGTAGATCTCGAGATCCTCGCGCATCATCGACTGATAGAAGTTGCCGCCGGCATAGAGGATCGCGGACCAGTCGTTGAACGAGGCGGTCTTCGCGTTGCGCAGCGTGGTCGCCGCGACCTTGAAGTTCGGGAATTGCTTCACCGCGGTCTGGATCATCTTCTTGAAGTTGGCCGGGTCGATCGCCGAGATGTGTTCGTCGAGACCTTCGACTTCGAATCCGAGGCAGGCCGTGAAGTCCTCCTCGTTGCCGATCATCACGTCGACGTACTTCGCGATGTTGCGGTTGACTTTCTGCGCGCCTGCCTTGCCGCCCTGGCTCTTCCACAGCGACGCGCGGTAGTTGAGGTCGTACGACACGATGGTGCCGTACTTGCGCGCGATCTCGACCGCCTCGATCACGGCCTCCGAGGTATTGGGCGCGAGCGCGGCGAAAATGCCGCCGGTGTGGAACCAGCGGACTCCTTCCTCGCCGAAGAGTTTCTCCCAGTTCACTTCACCGGGCCGGATCTGCGACGCCGCGGAATGTCCGCGATCCGAACATCCGAGCGCGGCACGGATGCCGAAGCCTTTTTCGGTGAAATTGAGACCGACGCGCGTATTGCGGCCGAGACCGTCGAACTCGCGCCAGACGATGTGCGAGGTGTCGACGCCGCCTTGCATGATGAAATCCTCGACCAGCCAGCCGAGGTCGTTTGTCGGCAGCGCGGTGACCACCGTCGAGCGTTTGCCCCAGCACTTGCGCATGGCGCGCGCGACGTTGTATTCGCCGCCGCCTTCCCAGACCTGGAAGCTGCGCGCATTACGCACGCGGCCGAATCCCGGATCGAATCGCAGCATCACCTCGCCGAACGAGGCACAGTCCCAGCGCGTTTCCGCGGCCGTCTTGATCTTGAGCACGTTGTCCATGTCTTTCCGCTTACTTCCCGCGAATGGTCTTGATGAGCTTGACGGTATCGCGCACACGCGCTTCGATGCCGTCGTAATCCTGCTTCTCGAGCAGGGCCTTGGTGATGAGGTTGCTGCCGATCCCGCACGCGACGATGCCGGCACCGTACCACTTGCGCAGCGACTCCTCGGTGGGCTCGACGCCGCCGGTGGGCATGATTCTGGTCCAGGGCATGGGGCCGAGCACGTTCTTCACGAACTCCGGCCCGCCTACGGAGCTTCCCGGAAACACCTTGACGATCTCGCAGCCGAGCTCGTGCGCGTACGAAATCTCGCTCGCGGAGCCGCAGCCGGGCGAGTAGGGGATGCAGCGGCGATTGCACACCTTGGCGACGTCGGCATTGAGGATCGGACCGACGACGAACTTCGCGCCATTTGCGATGTAGATGCCGGCCGTGGGCCCGTCGACGATGCTGCCGACGCCCATGATCACGCTCGGATCCGCCTTGTCGAAGTGGCGCGCGACCTCGAAGAACACGTGTGAGGCGAAGTCACCGCGGTTGGTGAATTCGATGCATTTCGCGCCGCCGTTCGCGCAGGCCTGAATGACCTTCTTACAGACCTCGACGTCCGGATGATAGAAAACCGGGATTACTCCCTGGTCCATCATCGCGGCCAGCACGCTCATCCGATCCTTGTTCATCAACGCTCTCCGGTGTTCGACGAACCGGCATTTTCGCGGACCGGCGAGCGGCGCGGCAAATGAAAGTGGCGATTCGTCCGCTTCGTTGCCTTCGCTAGCAACCTTGCGCGGTCCGGCCGGCTGGGCTGGAAAAGTCCCGCTGGCGGAAACCGGTGTCATTGTGGCCGCGGGGGACGTCGCCGACAACAACTTTCCGCATCATTCCGGGTCACCGCCCGGGGTCCCGGGCTCAAAAAGAACCTCTTGCGTGTGAAAACCGTGTGCGGTTCACGCCGCCCTGTCACGGGTCGCGGCACACTCCTTATCTTGTCCAAAGTGGCCACGTGACGAAGTTCACGTTATGACCCGCGAGAGCGAAGCGAAAACGAAGTCCAGGAGAAGTTCTCCACTGCCGGTCATCGGGGCGGTGATCGCGATCATTCTGATCGCCTTCTACGGCTGGTCGCAGCGCTCCTGGCTCCTGAACGTGAGCGACATCGAGTCGCGCGACGTCTACATGCAGAGCCACCAGCTCGAGCGCGGCTTCGCGGCCGAGCTCAACGACCTGTACGCCGCCGTCGGCGATTACTCCTTCTGGGGCGAAACCGCCCAGTTCGCGCTCGGCAACCGGCCAAACTACTTTCGCGACTCGGTCGGGCCGCAGGCGCTCATCCGTTTCGAAGTCGACACCATCCTGATCCTCGATCGCAACCTCGAGACGAAGCTGTCGCTCGCGATCGACGCGAACGCGATGCAGGAGTACGAGATACCTCCGGATCCGGATCTGCTCTCGGCCATCAAGCAGGGCGTGACTTCCGGCCAGCTCGGCAGCCACTCCGACAACCTGCGCGGCATCGTGCAACGCGCGCGCGGGCCTGGCCTGTTCGTCGTACGGCCCGTCATCCACCGGGCCGATGGCTCGCAGACCGTCGGCTGGATCGCATTCGCGCGCGCTTTCTCGCCCTCCGTGATCGAACGCATCGGCCGATTCTCGCCGTGGCCCGTCTCCGGGTTTCCGGTGTCGAACCTCGAGCATTCGGGCATCCCCGAAGACGTGCGCGAATGGGTGCGCAGCTCGCCGCTCACCGCGAACCTGCAGACGCGCGTCGCGGGCCGCGGGCATCTGAACGGCTACCTCATCCTGCGCGACCAGATCGGCACGCCGCTGTGGCTCATCCAGCTCGAGATACCGCGCACGGCGTATGCGCAGGCCACGCAGACCACGCTTTACCAGACGATCCTGCTGGGCCTCCTGATCAGCGGCTTCACCATCGTCGCGTTCCTGCTCGTCACGCGTTCGCGCCGGCTCAACGCCGACCGGCTTTCGCTCGAGTCGCGTTACCGGGCCATCATCGAGCAGGCGCAGGATGGGCTGCTGGTCGCCGACGCGCGCACCGGAGAGATCGTCGACGCGAACCCGGCCGTTCAACAACAGCTCGGCTTCACGCTCGAGGAGCTGCGCGGGCGATCCATCCTTTCCGTGCTGCGCGGACCCAACGACTCCCAGGATCCCGTCATCGCGACGCTGGCGCGCGTCGAGCCTTCACGCGGCATCGAGCTCGTGCAATGGCTCAAGGACGGGCGCCAGATGGACGTCGAAGTGAGCTGCGTGCCCATCGAATCGAGCGACCGGCGCCTCGTGTCCTATCTCATGCGCGATCTGTCCGAACGAAAGAAAGCGCAGACCCAGCTGCTCGCCAACCAGCAGCGCCTCGACAAGCTCGCCAACCACGATCACCTCACCGGCTTGCCGAATCGGCTGTTCCTGCAGGCGCACCTGCCGGATGCGCTCGCGCGCTGCCGCGAATCCAGCCAGATGCTCGCGGTGCTGTTCCTCGATCTCGATCGCTTCAAGCACATCAACGACTCTCGCGGCCACGAAGTCGGTGATAAGCTGCTGCAGGAGATCGCCAAGCGCGTGCGCGCGGCGGTGCGCCCCTCCGACGTCGTCGTGCGCATGGGCGGCGACGAGTTCGTCGTCGTGCTGCATCGCGTGAGCGCGCCGGACGAGATTGCGGTCGCGGCCACTCGCATCAACGAAGTGCTCTCCGCGCCGGTGATGATCGACGGGCGCGCGCTGGTCGCGACCGTCAGCATCGGCGTGAGCATGTTCCCGCGCGACGGCTCGACGATGGTCGAGCTGCTCAAACACTCGGACACGGCCATGTACCAGGCGAAGGACATGGGCCGGAACAATTTCCAGGTCTTCAGTCCGCAGATGGACCGCGCGCTCAAGGAGCGCGTGACCATCGAGACCAGCCTGCGCACCGCGCTCAAGCTCAACCAGTTCGACGTGCACTACCAGCCGATCATCGACATCCATTCGCGGCGCGTCGCGGGCCTCGAAGCCTTGTTGCGCTGGAAACATCCGTCGCAGGGCTACGTTTCGCCGGAGCGATTCATCGAAGTCGCCGAAGAAACCGGACTCATCATCCCCATCGGCCAGTTCGTGCTCGACCGGCTGGTGCAGGACATCGCCTCCTGGCGCGAGAGGGATGCGCACCTCGTTCCCGTGAGCATGAACGTGTCGGCCGTGCAGCTCGAGCGCACCAAGCTGCGCGAGCTCATCCAGCTCGCCATGAGCAAGCACCGCATCGGGCCGCAGCTCATCGCGCTCGAACTCACCGAGGGCTCACTGTTCGAAAGCCGCTCGGGCGAGTTCCGTGAGGACGCGCTGGCCGCGCTGCGCGATCTCGGCGTCAAGATCGCCATCGACGACTTCGGAACCGGCTATTCGTCCCTGTCCTATCTCAAGCGCTGGCGCGTCGACTCGCTCAAGATCGACCGCAGCTTCGTGCGCGACATCGCGACGGACCCTTCGGATCACGCGATCGTGAGCGCGATCGTCGCCATGGCGCGCAGCCTGAACATCCAGGTGGTCGCCGAGGGAATCGAGACGTGGCAACAGCTCGAGATCCTGCGCACGATGGGCTGCAATCTCGCGCAGGGCTTCCTGTTCGCCCGGCCGTGCACCGCAATCGAAGCCTTGCGCTATCTACGCGTCGACAGCATCGACCTGCTGGAAAACGACTGGCACAACGGCGATTCCCTTGCCGAAACCGGCTGAAGCTTCCGAACGCCGCATGAAGTCTGGAATACTCCGCGCTGGATCAGCGGAGGATTCATGGCGCGACTCCCGTGGTTTGTCCTTGTTTGTTGCTGCATCGTGCCGGCGCATGCCGAAGACTCGACGGGTCGCGAAACGCTGAACGCCACGCTGTGGCTGCAACGCGCACCGGAGTTCCGCGCCATCGCCGAACAGGTCTACCGCCAGGCAGCCGGGAAGGTCGCGGCGCCGGCGCCGGGCAGCGCGGCGCTCGAGCAGGCTGACACGCCGGCGGACGAGCTCGCGCGGCTTCCCACGGCGGTCGTGCTCGATCTCGACGAAACCGTGCTCGACAACTCCATCTACCAGGCCCGGTTGCTGCGCGATCGCGCCAACTTCAGCCCGGCGACCTGGGGCGAATGGGTCATGGCTGGCGAGGCGGAAGCCATCCCGGGCGCGCGCGAATTCATCGCGGCCGCGCGCCGGCTCGGCCACACGGTGTTCTACATCTCGAATCGCGACTGTTCGACGCCGGCGCCGACCGCGGACGACAAGTGCCCGGCGAAGACCGCGACGATGCGCAATCTCGTCGCGCTCGGAATCGACCCGGCGCCCGACCCGGACCGAATGCTGCTGCGGGGCGAGCGCCCCGACTGGGCGGCGAAGACCTCGCGCCGCGCGTTCGTCGCGGCAAACTACCGCATCGTCGCCATGGTCGGCGACGACGTCGGCGACTTCGTCGAACCGCGCGTGTACGTCGGGGACCGCGAGAGACTCGCGCCGCGCTTCGGGACCGCCTGGTTCCTGCTGCCGAATCCCATCTACGGTTCGTGGACCGCGCCCTTCGGCTCGGTCGAGGAGAAATTCGCGGGCCTGCGCACCGAGAGTCCCGTGCTCGCGCTGCCGGGCATCGCCGCGTGGTCCGGCGATCCGGAACGCGTGCGCATCGCGACGTGGAACATCGAATACCTCATGACTCCCGAAACCCACATCGCGCTGCGGACGAGTTGCGCGGAGAATGGCGGCATGGTGGCCGGCGACGATCGCACGTTGCCCTGTGCGATCACGAAGCGCGAGCCGCGCACGAAAGAAGATCATGCCGCGCTGCGCGCCGCCGCGGTCGAACTGCGCGCCGACATCGTCGCGTTGCAGGAAGTAGATGGGCCCGAAGCCGCGGCGCGGGTGTTTCCCGGTTACGACTTCTGCTTCTCGAGGCGCGCGCACACGCAGAAGAACGGCTTCGCGGTCCGGCGCGGCCTGCCGTTCCGCTGCGAGGCGGAGTACGAGGCGCTGTCGCTCGACGACGCGGTGCGGCGCGGCGTCGTCGCGACGTTTTTCCCGGGAACACGCAACGAATTCACGCTGATGTCGGTGCACTTGAAGTCGGGTTGCCCCGCGGGCCTGCTGACCGCGCCCGGCCGCAATTGCGACCTGCTCTCGAAGCAGGTGGCGCCGCTCGAGGCGTGGATCGACTCGCAGGCGAGCGCGGGCAGACGCTTCGGAGTGCTCGGGGATTTCAACCGCCGCTTCTCGCTCGAGAAGGGTCCGGCGCGGGACGAGCAGGGGCGTCAGCTCAACGTCTTCGCGGAGATCTCCGACGGCGAGCCCGCGGCGGCGCGACTCACGGATGTCACCGCGCGCCGCAAGTTCATCCCGTGCACCAAGGATAGCGAGTGGCGGGAGTACATCGACACGATCCTGCTGGGCCGCGATCTCGCGAAGTCGATGGCGAAGAGTCCGTTCGTGCGCGTCGTCTTCAACGACGAGGTGGCGAAGAACCGCTGGTTGTCGGATCACTGCCCGGTGGGCATCGAGCTGCGCCTGCGGTGATGTCCATCCATACGAGGCGGTGATCCGAGCTCGGCGGAGGGGTCCCCCAGACCAGCGACGCATGTTCGCCGTCCGATGCCGGCCAGAAGACGCCGTGGCCGCAGACCGTGAGATTCGCGGACGGCAGTAGATAGTCGACCCGCAGATTTCCGGCGATGCGGTCGTTGAAGTCGGCGGTATCGGTTTCCTTCCCGCGATGGCCGGTGTTCGCGCCGCCCTGGCGCGCCGACGCCTCGGCCGCGCCCGCGCTGACGGGCACGTGAATTCCCGCGATCCGCGGATGCGCGATGAGGGCGCGGATGGCCTCATGCCGGCTGTCGCCGTCCTGCGGATCCGAGTTGAGATCCCCCATGACGACGAATGACTTGCCCGTGAAGCCGCCGCGCTTCCCGGCGTCGTCGCGGATGTACCGGGCATCGTGGCCCGACAGATAGTCCTTCCAGAACCGGATCTCGTCGTGGTTGCGCAGGCCGTTGCGGTCTTCGGGCCCGTCGAAGGCGGGCGGTGTCGGGTGGCTCGCGAGCAGGTGCAGCGTCTTCGCGCCGATCCGCACGGGGATGTCCCAGTGGCTCTTCGAGCTGAGCGGCAGCACCGCGAGTTCCTCGGCGGAATACCAGTCGGCGGGCTCGGGCGTGTCGGGCCGGTCGGGCAGCAGCGCGCCGGGCATGTCGCGCCACGGGAACTTGCGGAACGTGCGGACGCGCGCGCGTCCGATCGGAAACTTCGACAACACGACCATGCCGTACTGGCCGGGAAACGCGCCGAATCCGAGCGTGTCCGCGCCGCCGCCGATCCTGCCGTCGTTGTCGAGATCGAGGCCTGAAGGAATGCCGGTGTTCGATTCCGCGAAGAACGAATGCTCGTATTCGATCTGCGCCGTGTTTCCGTCGCTCCGCGCCAGATAGTTAGCCTGGAAGTCGCGCAGCGCGGCGCCCTCGGCGTCGTAATCGAACTCCTGCAGCAACAGGATGTCGGGACGCACGATCCGGATGATCGTCGCGACCGCGCGGACCTGGGGATCGTCGGGAGTCGAGACGGCTCTGCGCAAACCACCTTCGCTGTCGCGATTGAGGCTGGCGTTGAAGGTCGCGATGCGGACTGTGTCGGGAGAGGGCGGTGCGGAGGGGGGGGGGGGGGGGGGGGCCCGTCCCCCCCCCGCCAGGATGACTACCGCGAGGCCGCGCACCGTGGCGCGCGGTTCAGAAGTTGAAACGGATCGAGCCCATCACCGTGCGCGGCGCGCCGATCGAATAGAAGCCGACCGAACTGCCGAGACCGGTGCCCGAGCTGATGTTGCCGAAGTACTCCTCGTCGAGCAGGTTGATCACGTTCAACCGGACCTCGGCGGAATCGATGCCGGGGAAGTTGATCGTGTAACGCGCGTCGAGATCCACGACCGTGTATCCGGGCGAGATCTCGGTGTTGAGATCGGTGCCATAACGATCGTCGACCTTCTTCGCCTGCAGGCCCACGCGCATGTTCTCGGTCGCCTTGACGTCGATGCGCGCGCCGAACATCCACTTCGGCGTCTCGACCAGCGTCTTGCCGGCGGTCGGGATCGGCGTGGTCGACGTCGGGATGTCGTCGAGCAGCTCGCTGTCGTTGTAGGCCACCGAAAGGCTCAGGTCCACGAGTTCGCCGAAGCGCCGGCCGAGCTGCGCATCGAAGCCCTCGACCTTCACGTCGCCGACGTTGCGGTCGACGTTGAAACCGAGCGCCTCGTCGAACGACGTCACGATGCGGTTCGTGTAGTCGATGCGGTACAGCGCGAGAGAGGCGATGGTGCGCGAGTTGTTCATGCGCCAGCCGACATCGTAGGCCTTCGTGGTCTCCGACTCGGGCGTCGGGTGACCGATGCCACCGTCGTCGAGGCGGATCACCGAGTACAGGTTGTCCGTGCGCGGCGCCGACAGACCTTCGGCATACGACGCGTAGAACGAGTGGTTCTCCCACGGTTTGAACGTGATGCCGGCGTTCGGCAGGATGTCGTCGAACTCGACTTCGTCGCTCCACGGCGGAATGAATTCCACCGGACCCGTCATCGCGTTCGCGGCCGGCGCGAACGTCACGTTGCCGTTCGGGAGCATGCTGAGTGGCGAGCGGCTCGTGCACAACGCACCACCACCGGCGCCGATCGTGCCCGAGGTGCCCGAACCGCCGTTCGGCGTGTAGCAGTACTGGTTGAGCTCGCGCGTGAAGAACGGCGCGCGCACGCCGATCGCCGCGATCAGCTTGTCGTCCATGAATTCGGAGCGCCACTCGAGCGCGTACTGCTTGAGCTCCGCGATCGAGAAGCGGTCGCGGCCGCGCAGCTCGTCGCCGTCGGCGGCCAGCACGACTCGACCGCCGCGGCCACCGAACACGTCCAGGACGCCCGTACCTTCGTCATTGATGTAGCCCCACTGCGCCGTCTGGCGGTGGCGCGCGCGATCCCACGAGAAGGCAAAGCGCAGGATGTTGTCCTCGTTGATGTCCCAGATCAGCGAGGTGGTCGCGCCCCAGCGCCGCGTGTTGGTGTTGTTCGGCGTGTGGAAGCGGATGGTGTCGAGGATGTCGCCGTCGCCGTTGAGATCCCAGCCGGTCAGGTTGGTGTCGCCGAGCACGCGCTTGTCGGGCGAGGTCGCCGACGGGGTCTCCGCGATCGTCGTGGAGCCGCCGCCGTTGGCGAGGGTGTATTGCCAGGACGCATCGAAGGACAGACGCAATGCCTCACCGAGATGCCACAGCGACTGCATGCGGAAGTTGCCCGTGTCCGACGGGTTGATGCGCACGCCGTAGAAATTGCTGCAGCTCGACGGATTCACGGGATTGTCCGAGGCCGGCAGTCCGGGCTGGTTGCCCACGATCTGCGCGTTTTCGTTGTCGACCACGCCCGCGGTCGGTGCATCGCGCGTGCAGGTCGCCAGATTGTCGTAATCGCGTCCGAAGGTCTCGAAGTTCGCGATGCTGGTCGTGCGGTAGAACGCGTTGCGGTTCTCGTTCCAGTGGCCCGCGAGGCTCACGAAGTTGTTGTTCTCGAAGTCCTGCCGGACCATGAAGTTGAACTGCTTGCGTGTGAGTCCGCCCGGTCCCTTGAATTTGTCGTAGTCCTGGTAGGAGGCGGCGACGAATGCCTTCGTGCCCCACGGACCCATTTCGCCGGTATCGATGCGCAGAAGCCCGCGTTTGAAATCGTTTTCGCCGTACGACATGACCGCGAAGCCGCCGAATTCCTGCGCCGGCCGGCGAGTCTTGTAGGCGACGGTTCCGCCGGTGGCGGAGGCCGTCGGGCTGTCCACGTCGGTGGTGCCCAGGTTCACGTCCACGCGTTCGATGAGCTCGGGATCGAGCATCTGGTTCGGATACAGCGAATAGTTGCCGGAGTCGTTGAGCGGGATGCCGTCGAACGTCACCGAGACACGCGAACCGTCGAAGCCGCGGATACGCAGGTTACCGCCCGATCCGCCGTACGGATCGGAGTTCGTGAAGTTGACGCCGGGAATCTGGTTGAGACTCTGGAACACCGTCTGGCCGGAAGCCTGGGATTCCAGGTATTCGCCGGTGAGCGTGACGCGGGACTTCGGAGCCGTCTGGTTGCCGACGAGACCGATCTCGCGCAGGCGCGAGGCGGACACCACCACTTCCGCGAGGTCGTCCTCGATGGCCTCCGTCGCGGACGATTGCGCGAGCGCGTTCTGACCGATGCCCGTGCCTAACAAGATTGCGCCTGCAATGACCGGCTTGTTGAACCGAAGCAACGTTGCCCGGTGAGTGTTTCGCATGGAATTCTCCGTTTTCTTGCCGACGCCATCTCTGCGGCGCTGCGGGTTTATGAGTACACGTTAATGAGATGACGTGGCAGTTACAACAGAAAACGCGACGCTTGCTGCGCGTGCGCGACAGCGGTGCGCAGCAACACCCGCACGATTCTTCGAGGTGCAAGGGAAGTGCTGATCGAATCTTGCGCAGCGCGCGCGGTTCTTCAGGCAGGAATCGTCGCGCCCGCAAGAGCTTGCGAAAAATGCTTCCTGCACAGCGGCACGTAACGCTCGTTGCCGCCGATCTCGATCTGCGCTCCCTCGCGTTCCGCCGTGCCATCGCTCTTGACACGGACGACCATGATGGCCTTGCGGCCGCAGTGGCAGATGGTCTTGATCTCGACCAGGTTGTCAGCCCACCCGAGCAGCTGCGCGCTTCCCGGAAACAGCTCGCCGCGAAAGTCCGTGCGCAGGCCGTAACACAGCACGGGGATATTGAGTTCGTCGACCACCGCGGCGAGTTGTTTGACCTGCTCCGGCGTCAGGAACTGCGACTCGTCGACCAGGATGCAGGCGAGCGGCGAACGCATGTGCTCGCGCGCGATCTCGGTACGCAGGTTGAGCCCTGGGTGGAAATGCCGCGCCTCGCGATCGATGCCGATGCGCGAGTGGATGCGTCCGCCCTGCCGGTCGTCGAGTTTCGCGGTGTAGAGCAGCGTACGCATGCCACGCTCCTCGTAGTTGTGACCGGCCTGCAGCAACGCGGTGGATTTGCCCGCGTTCATCGTCGAGTAATAGAAGTAGAGCTTGGCCATGGCCGGCCTAGAAACGCGACACGATGCCGACGACGGCGCCGGCCATGCACGAGGCCAGCGTCGCGGCGTACAGCGCCCTGAAGCCCAGGCTGATCAGGTCCGGGCGCCGCTCGGGACACATCGCACCGATGCCCGAAATCTGGATGCCGACACTCGACAGGTTGGCGAAGCCGCACACGGCGTACAACGCGATCAGCTTGCTCGTCTCCGACAACGTGCCCGGCGCCATGTTCTGCAGGTTCACGTACGCGATGAATTCATTGAGCACGGTCTTCACGCCGAGTAACGAGCCGACCACCGCGGCCTCGCTCCACGGCACGCCCATGAGCCAGGCAATCGGCGCGAACAGCCAGCCCACGAAGCGTTCCATCGTGAGCGGCTCGCCGCCGACGCTGATGAAACTGATCATGCCGTTGAGCAGCGCGACCAGCGCGATCGCGACGATGAGGATCGCGAGGATGTGCAGGTAGATGTTGAGTCCGTCGGAGGTGCCGCGGGTGACGGCGTCCATCGAGCTTTCGTAGACGCGCGGCGGCTTTTCCAATTCCTGCGAGCTCTCGTTGCCCTCCGGAATCATCACGTGCGCGAACAGGATGGCCGCGGGCACCGACATGATGGACTTGGTGATGAGTTGTCCGAGCACGCCCTGGATCTGCTCGCCGAGCATGGCCGAGTAGATGACCATCACCGATCCGGCGATGGTCGCCATGCCCGCGGTCATGATGAGCAGCAGCTCGTAACGGCTCATGCGCGCGAGGTAAGGGCGCACCAGCAGCGGCGCCTCGATCTGCCCCATGAAGATGTTGGCCGTCGCCACCAGGCCCGCCGGTCCGCGCGTGCCCAGCGCGCGCTCGAAGATCACGGAGATGCCGCGTATGACGAGCGGCAGGATCCGCCAGTACCACAGCAGCGCCGACAGGGCCGACATCACGATGACCAGCGGCAGGATCTGGAACGCGAAAATGGTCATGAAGCCGGGATTGGTCACGTCGAAGGGCGCGGTGCCGCCGCCGAGGAATCCGTAGACGAACGAGGTTCCCTCGACGGTGGCCGCGCCCAGCGCGCCGACGGCGCGATTCACGTACTGGAGGCCGTCGCGGATCCCGGGCGCCTTGAGCAGCAACCCGCAGATGATGAACTGCAGCAGGATGGCGAAAGCCACGAGCCTGTAGTTGATGCGCCGCCAGTTGCTGCTGAAAGGCATGGCGAGCGCGACGAACACGAGGATTCCGAACAGGGCCTGCACTACCGACATCGTCGAGACCTCTTGTTGTTATTGTGGCTTTGCGTAGCTAGATGAGCTTGATTTCCCGCAACCGCTCCTGCAGGAAGTCGTGCGCGGTGATCGGCTCCGGAAACTGGTCGGGGTGCTGCGCGTCGACGTATTGCGGCAGCGTCTCGATCAGAAAATCGGGATTGAAGTGCAGGAAGAACGGCAGCGAGAAGCGCGCATTGGTCGCGCGTTCGCGCGGCGGGTTCACGACGCGGTGCGTGGTCGAACGCAGGTGTCCGTTGGTGAGCCGCTGCAGCATGTCGCCGACGTTGCACACGAGCGAGTTCGGCGGCGGGTTGATCGGCAGCCACTCGCCTTTTCTCGACAACACTTCGAGTCCGGGCTCTTCCGCGCCGAGCAGCAACGTGATGACGTTGATGTCCTCGTGCGCGCCCGCGCGTACCGACGGCGTCGGTTCCGCCGGCAGGGGCGGGTAGTGGATGATGCGCAACACGCTGTTGCCGAAGTCGACCTTGTCGTCGAAGTAGTTCGATGGCAGCGCGACGGAACGCGCGATGGCCCCGAGCAGGCGCCGGCCCAGCGCGTCGAACGCGTCGTAGAGCGCGAGCGTCGTCTCGCGCATGCCGGGGATGCTCTCGACCCAGATGTTCGGCGCCATCACCTGCGTGAAAGGGTGGCCCGGCGGCAAGTCGCGGCCGACGTGCCAGAACTCCTTGAGATCGTGGTGTTTCGCGCCCTTGGCGGTCTCGATTCCGAACGGCGTGTACCCGCGCGCGCCGCCGCCACCCGGCACCTGGTACCGGCGCTTCTCGGCCTCGGGCATCGCGAAGAACGCACGGAACGCGCCCAGGCAGCGGTCGACGAGGCGCTCGTCGATTCCGTGGTTCCGGATGATCACGAACCCGTACTCGGCGTAGGCCGACGCGATGTCCTGTGCGAAGTGGGCGCTTTCGGTATCGCGTGCGTCGAGAGTGGGTACTGCGTCGGGCATTCGCGGCTATTGTGCCTACCCCCATAGGGATGTAGAAGTCGCCGCCATGCCGCCGCCCGCCCAGTCGCCCATTCGAAGGCAGGTTTGCAACGCCCTGTTGATGGTTCGCCCCAAGGCGTTCGGCTACAACTCCGAAACGGCGCAGACGAACCGGTTCCAGCACGCCGCCGGGGCGGATGCGGCGGCCGACGTGGCCGCGCGCGCGCTCGCGGAGTTCGACGCGTTCGCCGCCGCGCTGGCTTCCGAGGGAATCCCCGTCTGCATCGCCGAGGATTCCGCCCAGCCGTGCAAGCCGGACGCCGTGTTTCCCAACAACTGGGTCAGCTTCCATGCCGATGGCACCGTGGTGCTCTATCCGATGCAGTGTGAAAGCCGCAGGCTCGAGCGGCGCATGGAGATCGTGGAAACGGTGCGGCGCGAGACGGGCTACACCGCGCGCCGGGTGGTCGACCTCACGCACCATGAAAAGGAAGGGCGCTTCCTCGAAGGCACGGGCAGCCTCGTGCTGGACCACCTGGATCGCGTCGCATACGCGTGCCTGTCGCCGCGGACGGATGCGGTGGTCGCCGCGGAGTGGGCGCGCGAGATGGGCTACGAGCTCGAGCTGTTCGATGCCTGCGACGAAGCCGCCGTGCCCATCTACCACACCAACGTTGCGATGAGCATCGGCACGCGCGTCGCGATCGTCGCGCTCGGGAACATCGCCGCCGGCGACCGCGAGCGCATCGCCGCGCGACTGCGCGCCTCGGGGCGCGAGATCGTCGCGCTGGATCCGGCCGAGTTGCACGGCTTCGCGGGCAACATGCTCGAGGTGGGAAGCTGGGACGAATACCTCGGCGACTTCCGCGTGCTGGTGATGTCGCGCTCGGCGCGGCGCGCGCTCGCTCCGGAGAAGTTCACGCGGCTCGGGGGCGCGGTGGACTCGGTGCTCGTCGCTCCCATCGACACCATCGAACTCCACGGGGGCGGCAGCGTCCGTTGTATGCTCGCGGAAGTCTTCCTGCGCTGAACGTTCCCGATGGAATTCCTCGCCAAGGTACTGCTCGCCTATCTTCTGGGCTCCGTCGTCGGCAGCCTCGTGGTCGGCAGGTTGCGGGGTGGTGTCGATATCCGCAAGCAGGGCAGCGGCAATGCCGGCGGCACCAACGCGCTGCGCACGCAGGGCGCCGGTTTCGCGTTCTGGGTGTTCCTGATCGACATCGCGAAGGGCTGGATCGCCGCTGCGGTGGTCCCAGGACTGACTCTCGGGGACGGACTTCAAGTCCGTCCCCCTCCCGATCTGTGGCTCCCTCCCGCCTGCGCCTTCGCCGCCATCATCGGCCACGTATTCCCGGCCTGGCACGGCTTTCGCGGCGGCAAGGGTGTCGCGACCCTGGTCGGCGCGTTCGCCGGCATCGACCTCGCCCTGCTCTTGCCGCTGTTCGCGAGCTGGCTGGGAGTGGTGATGGTCTCGGGTTTCGTGGGCCTCGCTTCCATCTGCGCCTCGATCGCGATCCCCGTCTATCTACTGATGCGCGACGGCGCGGTGCTGACGCCGACGCTCGGCTTCGCGCTGGCCTGCGCGGCGCTCGTGATCGTCACCCATCGCGGCAACGTCGCGCGCATGCGCGCCGGCACCGAGCCGCGCGCGCGCAGACTCTGGCTGTTCGGTCGCGGCCGCTCGTGAACGCGGAAGCTCCACTGCCGCAGCGCGTGTTCCAGCGGCTCGACGACCGGGACTTCCGTTCGGGCGAGGCGCTGGCCGCGGATCTCGCCGTGACTCGCGCCGCGGTCTGGAAGGCGGTCGAGCAATTGCGCGAGCTCGGTGTCGCGCTGGACGCACAGCCTCACAAGGGTTATCGGCTCGCGCCCGGCGTGAGTCCACTGTGCCCGGAGCGCATCGAGGCGGCAATGTCCGCGGCGATCCGCAAACGCATCGAAGCGCTGCTGGTCGAGTGGACACTCGAATCGACGAACACGAAGCTGCTCGACTCGCTCCCACCCGGCGCCGGCATGGCGGCCATCGTTCTCGCAGAGAACCAGACCGGCGGACGCGGGCGCCGCGGGCGCGGGTGGATAGCCCCGCCGGGCGGCGGCATCTGCCTGTCGATCGCGTGGCAATTCCCGGACATGCCCGCGGACCTCTCGGCGCTGAGCCTGGTCGTGGGGCTCGAGGCATCCAGCGCATTGCGCTCGATCGGCATGGAAGACGTACGGCTCAAGTGGCCCAACGACCTCGTCTCCGCGCAGGGCAAAGTCGGCGGCATCCTGATCGAGATGCGCGCGGAAGCGGGCGGGCCGGTGCACGTCGTCATCGGGATCGGGCTCAACGTCATGCTCGGAGAGGAGGCGCGCGCCGCCGTCGCGCTCACCGGCAACGTGGCCGACGACCTGCGCACGAATCTCGCGCGGGTTCCGGATCGTAATGTACTCGTCGCCGCGCTCATCGAGCGGCTGGTGCCCGCGCTCGCGGACTTTCCGCGCCACGGATTCGCGCCCTATGTCGCGCGGTGGCGCGAGCGCGATGCGTTGTCCGGCCAGGAAGTGCGCGTCGACAATGCCGGGGAAGTGACGCGCGGCGTCGCGCGCGGCATCGACGCGCACGGCGCCCTGCTGGTCGAGACACACGAAGGCATCAGGCGATTCATCTCGGGCGAAGTGAGCGTACGGATCGATACATGAGCACCTTGTTGGTCGACATCGGCAATACGCGCGTGAAATGGGCGTCGGCGAGCGGCGCGAAACTGGCTCGCATGGGTGCATACGTGCATGGCGGTGATCCCGCCGGCATGCGCGCCGTGATCGCGCGTGCTCCCGCGGGCGTGGATCGCATCGTCGCCGTGAACGTGGCCGGGCCGCGTCTCGAGCGCGCGCTGGCGGCCGCCGCACGGGCCCGTTTCGGTGTGCGGCCCGAATTCGTGCGCAGCTCGCGCACGGCCCATGGCGTGCGCAACGGCTACCGCGATCCGTGGCGCCTGGGCGCGGATCGCTGGGTGGGGATCATCGGCGCCCGCGAGCTAGCGCGTGGTAAGGCGGTGCTCGTCACGAACATCGGCACCGCGCTGACACTCGATGCGGTCGATGCCAACGGGCGGCACCTCGGTGGCGCGATCGCGCCGGGTCCTTCGTTCATGGTCGAGAGTCTGCTGAAGGGAACCCACGGCATCCGGCGTCGTGCGCGTGGCGATGCGCCGAATGGCGCCAAGCTGTTCGCCGGCAATACCGCGAGCGCCATCTCCGCCGGCGCGCGTTTCGCGGCCGCCGCCCTGATCGAACGCGCGGTCGAGGAGGCCGCTCGGACGCTGGGATCGCGGCCCGCGCTGCTGCTCACGGGAGGCGGCGCGGCGGATATCGGCAAGCGGGTCCGCGTGGCCGGGCGCGTGGTCCCCGATCTCGTGCTGCGCGGTCTCGCGGTGTTCGCCCGGGGTTCCGCGAAAGGCATTTGATACACTCGCGTCTCGCGTGCGTGCCGTTCTTCTCGTCCTGTTACTCGCAAACCTCGCCTATTTCGCGTGGTCGCATTGGCTCGCCCCCAAGGATCCGGCGCTGCCGGTCTCGCCCGCGGTGTCCGCGCCTCCGCTGCAGCTCGCGAACGAATCCGTGCCGATGGCCCTCGATGGCAGCTGTGTCACCGTCGGCCCGTTCGCCAATGCGGCGCTGGCCGCGCGCGCACGTTCAGCGCTCGCCGATTCCGGTTATCCGTCCGTGCCGCGCGAGGAAGCGGAGCGCCTGCTCGACGGTTACTGGGTCTACCTCGAAGCGCCCGTCAATCCGACCGCCGAGCGCCGGCTCCTCGAGCGATTGAGCCGCGGCGGCATCGGCGATGTGCAGGTCGTCGGCGAAGCCGGCGCGCGCCGCATCTCGCTCGGCATCTTCTCGGATGAGCAGCGCGCATTCGCGCAATCCGAGCGCGTCGCGCGGTTGCAGCTCCTGCCGCAGATCGAGGCGCGCGAAAAGAAGGCCTCGACCATCTGGCTGGACCTCACCCTCAAATCCGGCTCGCCGCCGCTCGAGGGGCAGAAGTTCCAGGCCGGCGATGCGGAGCTCGAATTCCGGCCGTGTCCCGCGGAATCCGGGGGCCCGGCTGACGAAAACGAGGATGCGGAATAGCCCGGAGCGCGCCGGGCGCCTAAAATCACTCGCCTCTGGCAGTTCCCGGAACGCCGGCTTAGCTCAGTTGGTAGAGCGCCAGTTTTGTAAACTGGATGTCGCGGGTTCGATCCCTGCAGCCGGCACCATCAAACTGCAATTCCATTGCGAGCGCACGGCCTTGAAGCAAAGCCCGCGGCGCGGGCCTCCGATGCGTGACTCTGGTCCGCGTTTCACTCAAGCCTCAAAAAATTTCAGCGATCTCATGTGACCGCAATCTCCTTTTCGCACACTTTCCACTGTTAACGTTCCCCGCAACACATGGCGGCGAGGGGCAACGCATACATGGAGTAGTTTGTGAACACGAAAATCGCGAAACATTTCCTGCTCGCGTCCGACTTCGATCAGACGCTGAGCTTCAACGACTCGGGCTTCGAGCTGAGCGAGTTGCTCGGCGTTCGCGGCTTCGAACAAAAGGTCGCCGGCCTCGCCCGCAGCCACCTGGTGCAGCAGGGCGGTGAGCTCGCCTACCTGATCCGTCACGATCCCGAATACCGCGGCGTGCGTCGCGAACACCTCGCCGAAGCCGGCAAGCGCGTGCGTCTCAAGGGTGGATTGCGCGCCTTCGTCGACTTCCTCGAGCGCGGCATCGACGGCGTCTCTTTCTCGTTCTACGTCGTATCCGCCGCGCCGCGCGAAGTCGTGGTCTCCGCGCTCGAGGGCATCGTGCCGCCGGAAAACATCTTCGCGACGGAGTTCGACTACGACGCGGACAGCGGCGAAGTCCGTTCGATCAACCGCGTGCGCGCGGGTTACGGCAAGGTCGCCGTGCTCGACGAGCTGGCGCAGCGCGCCGGCGTCGCGGCCGACCGCATCGTCTACATGGGAGACGGCAGCTCCGACATCCACGTGATGCTGCACGTCAACAATGGCGACGGCTTCACCATCGCGGTGTCGGAAAACCGCCAGCTCGCGCGCATCGCGCGCAGCACGGTGCTCAGCGACCACGCCTGCAGCGTGCTCGTGCCGCTGCTCGACCAGTTGTTAGGGCTGCGATCCGGCGAGATCCGCTCGTTGCTCGAATCCACGGGCCTGGTGCTCGACGGCTGGCAGCGCGACCGCACGGACCGCGTGCAGATCCGCGAATTGCGCGACCTCGCGCTCGCGGCCGCGGTCTGAGGACGCGCCATGAACGAAACTCTCGGATGGGTGGCGACCGCGATCTTCGTCGGCTCGTATTTCTTCAGGAAACCCGCGCTGCTGCGCGCCGCGCAGATGGTGGGCGCGACGCTGTGGATCGTCTACGGCACGCTGATCGGCGCCGTGCCCGTGGTCGTCGCGAACGGCCTCGTGTTCCTCGCCGCGGCCTGGACGCTGGTGCGCTCGAAGCCGGAGGACGCCGCGCGGGCCTGACGCGGCCGGCGCCTCTTGACCTCAAGCCGGCTCGAGTTGGCACACTGGCGCGTGATGTAGACACGGAGGTGAACGAGATGAGCGCCAATCACGCTGCCAGCGACCAGGCGAAGTTGTGGAATGGCCCCGCCGGCCAGGCCTGGATCGAGGCGCAGGAGATGATGGACGGCATGTTCGAGCTCTTCGAGCGCATGCTCGTGGAGCCGATCGAAGTGGACTCCGGAGCGCGCGTGCTCGACATCGGTTGCGGCACGGGCAGTACCACGATCGCGGCGGCACGCCGGGTCGGCGCGCGTGGCCGCGCCATCGGCATCGACATATCCGAGCCCATGATCGCCTTTGCGCGCGATCGCGCGTCGCGCGCCGGCTCGACGGCGACCTTCGTCTGCGCCGACGCGCAGACTCATCCCTTCGAACCCGCGACTTTCGACCGTCTCATCTCGCGCTTCGGCGTCATGTTCTTCGACGACCCGGTTCGCGCGTTCGCCAATCTGCGTCGTGCGGCGGCCGACGATGCGTGGCTCGATGTCGCCGTCTTCCGCAGCCCCGCGGAGAATCCCTTCATGACGGCCGCCGAGCGGGCCGCGGCTCCCTATCTACCGAACATTCCACCGCGCGTGCCGGGCGCGCCGGGCCAGTTCGCGTTCGCGGACCGGCAACGGTTTGCGAGCATCCTCGAGCAGGGCGGCTGGGAGCGGATCGAGATCGATCCGATCGACGTGCCTTGCGTGTTCCCGGCGAAGGAGCTGGATCGCTACATGGCCCGGTTCGGGCCGGTGGGACTCGCGCTCCAGCAGGCCGACGAAGCCACGAAGGCGAAAGTCGTCGCCGCGGTGCGCGCGGGATTCGATCCCTTCGTGCACGAAGCCGACGTGCGATTCACCGCGGCCTGCTGGCGCGTGCGCGGGCGCGGCACCGCGTGATCAGGGAGAGGCGATCCGCTCGAACTCCCGGACCGGGACGAGCGGGCGGTGCAACACGCGTTCACCGTCTATCCACGTTTCGATGACGTCGAGTTTCTCGTCCGTCAGCACGAGGCTCGCGAGATAACCCGGCTCGATCCTGCCGAACAGGCGTTCGAGCTTGAGATACGCGGCGGGCTGCGCGCTCGCCATGCGGACCGCACGGCGCAGATCCACGTCGAGCATGTCGACCGCGTTGGCCACCGCGCGCGCCATCGTCAGGTTGGCGCCGGCGAGCGTGCCGTTCTCGTCGACCAGCCGGTCGTCGCTCACCGCGACGCGTTTGCCCGCGAGCTGGAACTCCGTGAGGTCGGTGCCGATGTTGGGCATGGCGTCGGTGACGAGCACGAAGCGATCGTGCGGCCGGCTGCGCAGCGCGATCTTGAGCACGACCGGGTCGACGTGGACGCCGTCGACAATAATTCCGCAGAAACTCGCCACGTCGTCCAGCGCCGCGCCGACGGCGCCGGGCTCCCGCGTGCCGAGCGGCGACATCGCGTTGAACAGGTGCGTGAATCCGCGCAGGCCGACGTCCAGCGCCGCGCGCACCTGCGCGAAGGTCGCGTTGGTGTGCCCGGCAGCGACGACTACGCCAGCCTCGGTGAGCTCGCGCACCACGGCGGGCGTGGTCAACTCGGGCGCGAGCGTGACCAGCGTGCGGCCGCCGGTGGGCGTGGAAAGTAGTTTGACGGCGGCGGTGTCGAGCAGGCGCAGCTTCGCGCCGTCGTGCGTGCCCTTGCGCTCGGGATTGAGGAACGGCCCCTCGATGTGGATGCCGAGCACGCCCGGCACGCGCTGCGCGATGGCATCGGTCACCGCGGCGAGCGCGCGCTCGATGACCTCGAGATCGTCGCTGATCAGCGTGGGCAGGAATCCGGTGGTGCCGAACGGCCGATGCGCGGCGCCGATCGCGCGGATCGTTTCGACTGTCGGCGCGTCGTTGAACAGCCGTCCACCCCCGCCGTTGACCTGCGTATCGATGAAACCGGGCAGCAGCAGCTGACCGCCGAGATCGTGCTCTTCCGCCTGCGCGACGCGCGGATCGTCCTCGGGAACCACGGCGACGATGCGCGGCCCATCTACCAGCACGGCGAGACCTTCCGCGAATCCGGAATCCCGCAGTACCAGTCCGTTCGTCAGTGCCTGCATCAGTATGTCTCGGTGATCTTGCGCAAGTGCGGCGGTACGTCGGGGTCGAGCCCGCGTGCCACCGCGAGCTCTGCGGCCAGATTGTAGAAACTCTGGATCATGAGCAAGGGTTCGACGACCGGGTGGT
Organism: Pseudomonadota bacterium; assembly: GCA_023433515.1. Classification (GTDB taxonomy): domain Bacteria; phylum Pseudomonadota; class Gammaproteobacteria; order Steroidobacterales; family Steroidobacteraceae; genus CADEED01. The sequence goes on along the minus strand of JAEZCN010000090.1, from coordinate 17,522 downwards.
CGGTCAGCACGGGCAGCGGTATGGCACCTTCCGCCACGCCGCCGGCCAGTATCACGCGCGCGCCGCGCGCGGCGAAATCCCGGGCGACCGACTCGATGCCCGCGCGGGTCTCGTCGGACTGCGAGAAGGCGAGGATCGGAAAGCCCTTGCCGACGAGCGCCATCGGCCCATGCTGCACTTCGGCCGAGCTGAAGGCCTCGGCGTGCAGCCCGCAGGTTTCCTTGAGCTTGAGCGCGGCTTCCTGCGCGATGCCGAGCCCGTATCCGCGGCCGAGCACGAACAGGTTGGTGGCGGTACGCAGAGGTGCGAGGGCCGCGCTCCAGTCGAGCGTGTTCGCGCGCCCGAGTGCGGCCGGGGCGGCGTGCAACGCGGCGAGCAGAGTGCGGTCCTCGCACCATTCGGCAACCAGGTGAACGAGCGCGGCCAGCGAGGCGATGAACGACTTGGTCGCGGCGACGCTGCGTTCCGGCCCCGCGTGCAGATCGATGGCGTGATCGGCCTCCGCCGCGAGCGGCGATCCCGGCGTGTTGCACAACGCGACGACCTGGGCGCCGGCCGCGCGTGCGTTGCGCGCGCTGGTCACGAGATCGGGACTGCGGCCGGATTGCGAGATCGCGATGAACAACACGTCGCGCGAGCCGGTCGTCGTCTCGTACACGGAGGTCAGCGAAGGCGCGGCGGACGACGTCAGCACGCGCGCATGTGTTTCGATCAGGTACTTGGCGAACGTCGCCGCGTGATCGGAACTGCCGCGCGCGCACGTGACCACGGCGCGTGGCCGGCGCTGCCGCAATGCCGCGCCGAGCGCCTGCATGGCGGCCGCGTTCGCGGCGAGCTGGCGCCGCACCGCCGTGGATGCCTCGGCGGCTTCGTCGCGCATGAGGCTGGTGCCCATGTTCACGCCAGGGCGCGCAGCTCCGCGACGAAGTCATAGGTATCGCCGCGATAGTAAGACTGCGAGAACTCGACGGCCCGGCCGTCCGCGAGGAAGCCGAGACGCTCGACGAGCAATCCGGCGTCTTTCTCGTGGGCCTTGAGGAGTTCGGCCTGCTCGGCCGTCAGGAGGGTCGCGCGCAGGCGCTGCAACGCCCGCACCGGGCGGTTGCCGGTTCTTTCGAGCGCGACGTAAAGGGACGAGTCCACGGCATCCACCGAGGGCAGGCAGGACGCGAGGATCGTGGCGTATTCGAGCGCCATCGGCGCTTCGTCCGCGATGCGGATGCGCTGGAAGCGGTACACCGGCGTGCCGGGTGAGAGTCGCAGCGTGAGCGATTCCTCGGGCGTCACGGTGCCGGTTGACCGGCTGAGCCATACGCTGCGGGGCTTGCGGCCACGCGCGCGCATGTCTTCAGAAAACGAAGTCAGCTTCGAGAAATGCTTCTCGACGCGCGCCGACACGAAGGTGCCCGCGCCCTGGCGACGCACGAGCAGGCCTTCGGCGACCAGGCCGTCGATGGCCTTGCGCACCGTGATGCGCGAGATACCGAGCTCGCCCGCGAGATCGCGCTCGGGCGGCAGCGCGTCCTCGGGCGCGACCACGCGTTTCTCGATCGCGGACCGCAGGCTGCGCTGCAGTTGCCGGTAGAGCGGCTGCGTGCTCGCTTCGTCGAGCTTCTGCAGGTAGTTAGTCAGGGTCGCCAAAGTCATTCCTCCGAACCTTCGTTGTTACCAATAGGTTACCAATGAAGGCCACTGGTGCCAGCGATATTTTGACAATTTACCGGGAAATATAGCAATGCGGGCGGCAATGAAATCAGACTAGCCGAATCCGATGGCGTATTGGTATTGTCGCGGCCTGAACGTGGTCTGGCGCGGCTTGATCGCCCCGCCGGAAGAATTCAATGTGCGCAGGGGAGGTCTCGTGATGAAGCTACGCGGGTTTCGGCAGGTCCATCGCATCGTGAGCGCCTGTGTGATGCTGATTTGTGCCGCGGGCGTCCTGGCCGCGGACCCGGCATCCGTCTCCTCCGCGTCGATCATTCCCGCCCCGCTCGAAGCGCGATCCGCCGCCGGAGCATTCGTGTTCGATGCGAAGACGCGCGTCGCGCATCGAGGCGCGGGCAGCGAACAGGCGGCGAAACAATTCGTCGAGCTCGCGAACCGCACGCACGGCATGCAGCTGCCACTCGCCGGTAAGGCGTCGGGCGACATCGTGTTCGAGATCAGCCGCAACTCGCCGGCCGCCGATGAAGGTTATGCGCTGCGCGTGACGCCCGGCCGCATCACGGTCAGCGCGCGCGAGCCGAAGGGCCTGTTCTATGGCGCGGTGACGTTGTGGCAGTTGCTGGGAAATCCCGAGGTGGGATCGCCGAAGATCGCCGCGGTGACGATCGAAGATGCGCCGCGTTTCCGCTGGCGTGGCCTCATGCTCGATACCGCTCGGTATTACCAGTCGCCCGAGTACATCAAGCAGTTCATCGACTGGATGGCGTTGCACAAGCTCAACGTCTTCCACTGGCACCTGACCGACGACCAGGCGTGGCGCCTCGAGATCAGGAAACATCCCAAGCTGACGAGCGTCGGTGCGTGGCGCGTGCCCATGGGTCCGGCGGCTGCCGCGGACATCGATCCCGCGACTGGCAAGCCGCGCGTGATCGGTGGTTTCTATTCGCACGAGCAGGTGCGGGAGATCGTCGCGTACGCCGCCGAGCGGCACATCGCGGTCGTCCCGGAAATCGAGCTGCCGGGGCACGCGAGCGCGGCGGTGGTCGCCTATCCGGAGCTCGGCGTGAGCCGCACGCTGCCGACCGCGGTGCCGGAGGAGTGGGGCATCTTCACGACACTTTTCAACGCAGAGGAGTCGACGTTCGCATTCTTCGAGGACGTGTTCGCCGAGGTGATGCAACTCTTCCCGGGCGAATACATCCACGTCGGCGGTGACGAGGCATGGAAGGACGAGTGGGAGGCATCACCCAGGATCCAGGCGCGCATGAAGGAGCTCGGCGTCAAGGACGAACACGCGCTGCAGAGCTACTTCATCCAGCGCGTCGAGAAATTCCTCAACAAACATGGCCGCAAGCTCATCGGTTGGGATGAAATCCTCGAGGGCGGGATCGCACCCAATGCCACGGTGATGTCGTGGCGCGGCATCGACGGCGCCATCGCGGCGGCAAAGGCCGGGCACGACACGGTGCTGTCGCCGGCACCCACGTTGTACCTCGATCACTGGCAGAGCGACGGCGATCCGGCGCCGGGCCGCAGCGACACGATCTCGCTCAAGGACGTGTACGAGTTCAATCCCGTTCCCGATTCCATCGCCGTCGAGCAGCATCGTCACATCCTCGGCCTGCAGGCGAATCTCTGGGCGGAGTTCATGCGATCGCCGGAGCGCGTCACGTACCAGGCCTATCCGCGTGTCGCCGCGCTCGCGGAGGTCGCGTGGTCGGCGCCCGCGCACATCGACTGGCTGAGCTTCCGCGATCGCATGCCGGACCAGCTCGCGCGTTATCGCAAGCTCGGCATCGGTTACGCGCCCGGCGCCGCGGCCCAACCCCTCGAAGCGCGCCGCCGCACCAGCCATCAGCTGCAGCCGTGCGCCGGCGGCTATCTACTGTCGCTCGAGGACGATGCGCCGCTCGCGGGCGAGCGGGCCGTGTTCCTCGTGAGCATCACGAACCCGTGCTGGACCTGGAGGGCCGCCGATCTCACGCAGGTGACCGGGTTCAGGGCCGCGGTCGGCCAGATCCCGTTCTCGTTCCAGATCGGCAAGGACTCGAAGAACATTCCGCTCGCGAAGCCGGCCGGCGGCGCGGGCGAACTCGAAGTGCGGCTAGGCACCTGCGAAGGTGAGTTGCTTGCCTCGTTGCCGCTCGCGCCCGCCACTTCGAATCACGCGGTCACCACGCTGCCCGATGCGCCGTTCTCGAAGCTGACGGGGGCACACGACCTGTGCATGAGATTCACGCGCTCCGGCATCGATCCGATATGGACGATCGACAGCATCGAGCTGCTGGGATTGTAGCCGGATGGCGCGCTTCATCTTGCTCGCGCCGCTCGCCGGCTGGAGCGCACCGCTCGACGAGGTGCCGGATGCGGTGTTCGGCCAGCGCATGCTCGGCGACGGCGTCGCGATCGACCCGACCGGGAGTACGCTGCACGCGCCCTGCGACGGTGAAATCATCTCCGTGCCGGCGTCGCTGCACGCGGTCGCGCTGCGAGCGCCGGATGGCGCCGAAGTGCTCGTGCACGTCGGAATCGACACCGTCGGGCTCGGCGGAAAGGGGTTCTCGCCGCGCGTGAAGAAGGGCGATCGCGTGCGCGCGGGCGATCCGCTGCTCGAGTTCGATCTCGCGGAACTGGCGCGCACGGCCAGGAGCCTCATCACGCCCGTCATCCTCACGAACGGGGAGCACTTCAGGATCTCCGAGCCGCGCGTTTCGCGCCCCGTCGCGGTCGGCGATCCGCTGTTCGAAATACATGCGATCGGCGCGGTCGCGGACGCCGTGGTGCCCGGCGCGACGCAGGTCGCGAGCGAGCGTGTGGTCGCGCGGCAGGCCCACGGGATACACGCCCGGCCCGCGGCGCTGATCGCGCGCCTGGCGAAGTCGGTGCCGGCCGAGATCGAGCTGCGCGCGCATGGCCGCACCGCGACTGCGCGCAGCGCGGTCGGCCTCATGGCGCTCGGCATCCGCCACGGTGACGAGGTGGTGATCACCGGCGCGGGCGAAGGCGCGGCCGGCGCCATCGCGGAAATCTCCCGTCTCATTGCGACGCCGGACAAACCCGCCGCGCGTCCGCTGCCGCCACCCGTCATACAGACCACCCGCATTGCCAACGCGAGCAACGACGCCTCGCTGCTGCGCGGCGTGATTGCCAGCCGTGGACTCGCGCTGGGCGGCGCCGCCTGGCTCAGGAGCGAAGACGTCACCGTGATCGAGCCCGGGCAGGGCATCGCAGTCGAGGCAGGCGCGTTCGAGCGCGCGCGCGAGGCGGTACGCGCGCGACTCAGCCCGCTCGCGAAGGAAGCCTCGCCCACGGCGCGCGAGCTGATCGCCGCGCACATCGAGATCCTCGAAGACCCCGAATTGCTGGGAGCCGCGCGCGCGCTCATCTCCACGGGCAAGAGCGCCGCGTTCGCCTGGCGCGCCGCGTTGCGCCAGGCCGCCGACGCGTTGCGTGCGACGGGTGACGCGCGACTCGCCGAGCGCGTCGACGATCTCAACGATCTGGAGCGGCAGGTCCTCGTCGTTCTCGGCGGATCCGACAGCGTGGCGCGCGCCGCGCTGCCGCCTGGAACGATCCTGCTCGCTCGCGACATGAGCCCATCGCAGCTCGTCGAACTCGAAGGCGGCAAGCCCGCCGGAATCGTGCTCGAGGCCGGCGGCCCGACTTCCCACGTGGCCGTGCTCGCCGCGTCGCTCGGGATTCCAATGCTGGTCGCCGTCGGAACCAAGCTCAACGAGATTCGCGCGGGCACCACGCTCGCGCTCGATGCCGACGCGGGTTCGCTGCGCATCGCGCCGGACGTCGCGCAACGCGCCGACTTCGAATACGCGACCGCCGCGCGACGCGAACGGCTGCGCCGCGAGCTCGAGGCGGCGCGCGGCGACTGCCACGCCGCGAGCGGCGAGCGCATCGAGGTCTTCGCGAACCTGGGTTCGGTCGCCGACGCGAAGATCGCGGTGGCGCACGGCGCCGAAGGCTGCGGACTGCTGCGCTCGGAGTTCCTGTTCCTCGACCGAGCGACCGCGCCCGACGAACGCGAGCAACGCGAAACCTACCAACGCATCGCGCGCGTGCTCGAGGGCCGGCCGCTCGTCATCCGTACGCTCGACGTCGGCGGCGACAAGCCGTTGTCCTATCTACCGCTGCCGGCCGAGGAGAACCCCGCGCTCGGATTGCGCGGCATCCGCGTGAGCCTGTGGCGGCCCGAGCTGTTGCGCACACAACTGCGCGCGATGCTGACGGTCGAGCCGGCGGGCCAATGCCGCATCCTGCTGCCGATGATCAACGACGTCGCAGAATGGCGGCGCGTGCGCGCGATCCTCGACGAGCTGGTCGGCGAGCTGCGCGTCGAACGCCCGCAACTCGGCGTGATGATCGAAACGCCCGCGGCGGCCATGCTGGCCGACGCGCTGGCGCGCGAGGCGGATTTCCTTTCGGTCGGCACGAACGACCTGTCGCAGTACACGCTGGCGATCGATCGCGGCAACGCCGAACTCGCCGCGCAGATCGATGCCGCGCATCCGGCGGTCCTGCGGCTGATCGCCAACGTCGCCACGGCGGCGGCCCGGCACTCGCGCATCGCGGCGGTGTGCGGCGGTCTTGCCTCGGATCCCGCGGCCGTTCCATTGTTGTTAGGCCTGGGCATCAACGAGCTGTCGGTCGTCCCCGCGCAGATTCCGCACATCAAGGAAGTCGTGCGGGCGCGCACACTCGATGCGTGCCGCGCGCTCGCCGAACGCGCCCTGGCGCTCGAATCGGCGGCCGCCGTGCGCGAACTGCTGGCGAAGCCGGCCGGTCACGTCGCGGGAGCGCAGTCATGAAGCATTTCCTGTCCGGCCTGCAGAAGCTGGGCCGCGCGATGATGCTGCCGATCGCCGTCCTGCCGGTGGCGGCGTTGCTGCTCCGGCTCGGCCAGCCGGACCTGCTCGACGTTCCCGCCATCGCGGCCGCGGGCGACGCGATCTTCGCGAACCTCGGCCTGCTGTTCGCGATCGGCATCGCGGTGGGACTCGCGCGCGAGAATCACGGCGCCGCGGGTCTCGCGGGCGTGGTCGCGTACCTGATCACGACGAAGGGCGCGGAGCTGTTGCTCGTCGTGCCGTCCGAAGTCACCGCCGGCCTGGGCGGCGCGGCGCTCGACCTGGCCGAGAGGGCGTTTCGTGCGCGGGAGATCGCCAAGCTCAGCGTGCCCGCCGGCATCTCGTGCGGGCTGCTCGCCGGAGCGCTCTACAACCGTTACAGCGACGTGCGCCTGCCGGCGTACCTCGCGTTCTTCGGCGGCCGGCGCTTCGTGCCGATCGTCGCCGGGTTCGCCGGCATCCTGCTCGCACTGTGTTTCGGATACGGATTCCCGATCCTCGAACACGGCATGGACACGTTGAGCCGCGCGGTGCTCGGCTCCGAATCGATCGGCCTGTTCGCATACGGCGTGCTCAATCGCGCGCTCATCGTCACCGGGCTGCATCACATCGCCAACAACATGGCGTGGTTCCTGATCGGTGACTTCCCGACGGCGACCGGCGTCGTCACCGGCGATCTCAAGCGATTCTTCGCCGGCGACCCGACGGCCGGTGCTTTCATGAGCGGCTTCTTCCCCGTCATGATGTTCGGACTGCCGGCGGCGTGCCTCGCGATGTATCAGGCCGCGCGTCCGGAACGGCGCAAGGCGGTGGGCGGCATGTTCCTGTCGATGGGACTGACATCCTTCCTGACCGGCGTCACCGAGCCCATCGAGTTCGCCTTCATGTTCCTCGCGCCCCTGCTTTATGCGCTGCACGCGCTCATGACCGGGTTGGCGATGGTGATCATGGATTTCATGAACGTGAAGCTCGGCTTCGGGTTTTCGGCCGGCCTGTTCGACTACGTGCTGAACTTCCCACTGTCGACGAACCCCTTGCTGCTGATTCCGATCGGGGCGTTTTATTTCGCTCTGTATTACGTCGTGTTCCGTTTCGCGATCCGGCGCTTCGACCTCAAGACCCCCGGTCGCGAGATCGAGGAGGGCCCGACCCAGGCCGAGACCCCGATCGACGACGGCGCCGAAGCGTGGATCCGCGCGCTCGGTGGCGCGGCGAACATCGTCGCGCTCGATGCCTGCACGACCCGGCTGCGGCTCAACGTGGCCGGCGGCGTCATCGACGAGGCGGCGCTGCGCCGACTCGGCGCGCGCGGGTTCGTGCGTCCCTCCGCGAATACGCTCCAGGTGGTCGTCGGGCCCATCGCGGATCAGCTCTCCGACAGATTGAGGTACGTGTTGCGCGGCACCGCGGCAAGTGCCGACGCCCCCGTCGCAACGCGGCCGGCATCCATGGGGGAGGCCACTTCGAATCCGGCGCCCGTTCCGGCTCCCACCGATTCCGCGGGTGACGTAAGGGCCCTCGCCGCGGCCTTCGGGGGCAGCGCGAACCTGGCGGGGGTCGAGGTCCATTCCACGCGGATAGGGATCACCCTCAGAAACCCCCAGGCAGCCGATCCACAGGCTATCCAGGCCTCCGGTTTCAGGGGTGCGGTGCGCGTGGCCGATGCGCTCTGGCACGTGATCGTGGGTCCCGATTCCGGGGCGGTGGCGGACGAACTTCGCGGGTTGGCGCGGCCTGCCGATTAATTCCGTCGGTATGACGAAGATCACTTGCGATTCGGGATCGCGATAGGCATCGTGCGCGCCTTGATTATCGGGCGCGACGGTCCTCAGTCGGGTTCCAGCCGCGATCTCGCGCCCGCAAAAAAACAATATCAATCAATCATTTTTTAGTTAGCCAACGTGCAACCCGGGGGGCGGTTGAAGCGTCTGAGTTCGTGTCGCCAAAGGAAGATCGCGTGATTCTCAACAACAGAAAGATCTCGAGGCTCGGCCTCGTCTCCGCACTCACGATTTCGATCCTGGCCCTGGCCGCTTGCGGCAAGGGTTCTGGAAACACGCCGGACAAGCAGGACCTGACGCCGCTGCTGATTTCACCGGACGACGTGCTCTCGGCCAACAGCAGCGCGTTGGCGTCGGGCCCCTCGGTTACGGGCTCGATCCAGCCCGAGCGGCGCGCCGACCTCAGGGCCGAAGTGCCCGCCGTCGTGCTGGCGGTCCTCAAGGAGAATGGCGATCCGGTCAAGCGCGGAGATCTCCTGGTGCGACTCGACCAGACCTCGATCCGCGACAGCCTGATGTCCGCGCAGTCTTCGATGAACGCGGCCGAACAGGCTTACGAGCAGGCCGAGCGCCAGTACCAGCGCATGCTGAAACTGCGCGAGACCGGCGTGGTCTCGGCCCAGCAGGTCGAGGACGCTGAGATCCGCCGCAATTCGACGCAGAGCGAACGCGAGGCCGCGCGCTCGCGCGTGGTGACCGCGCGCCAGCAACTCGAGCGCACCGAAGTGCGTGCACCGTTCGACGGCATCGTCAGCGATCGCCAGGTGTCGGCGGGCGACACGCTGCAGATCGGCAAGGAACTGCTCAAGGTCATCGACCCGGGCAGCCTGCGCTTCGAAGGTTTCATTTCAGCCGACCACATCGGCGAAGTGCACGCGGGCCAGTCGGTCTGGTTCCGCATTCACGGCTTCGGCGAACGCGAGTTCACGGGCAAGGTGACCCGCGTCAATCCGTCGGCGAACGCCACGACGCGCCAGGTCGAAGTCCTGGTGAGCTTCGACGACGCGGGTCAGCAGCCCTACGTGGCAGGCTTGTACGCGGAAGGACGCGTGGAAACCCGCACCGCATCGAAACTCGCATTGCCCAGCGCCGCCGTCGTCCGCGAAGGCGACAAGGCCTACGCCTGGACCATCCGCGAGGCCAAGTTGCAGAAGGCCGAGCTCAGGCTCGGTGAGCGCGATCCGCGTTCGGGCGCGTACGTCGTGAACGCCGGTATCAACGAGGGCGAAGACGTGCTGCGTTTTCCGAGCGCGACGCTGAAGGAAGGTCAGCCAGTCACATTCGAACAAGTGAACAAGACCGCAGTGGTCGTCGAGAAGTAATCGCGGCCAGACAAGGGAGTTCCCTCGATGTTGCTTTCCAATTTCAGCATCAAGCAACCGGTCACCACGGTCGCGATCATCATCGTGCTCATGTGCCTCGGTTTGCTCGCGCTCAAGAATCTGCGCGTCAACCAGATCCCGGACGTCGATCAGCCGGTGATGGTCGTGAGTTTCCCCTATCCGGGCGCATCGCCCGAAGCGGTGGAGCGCGACATCATCAATCGAGTCGAGAAGTCGCTGCAAAGCATTCCGCAGGTCTACGAGCTGCAGTCGACGGCGATGGACGGCACCGGGCAGTTCGTCATCATCTTCGACTTCAAGAAGAACATGTCCGAGGCCGGCGACGAGGTGCGCAACGCGATTGCCGCCGTGCGCTACAAGATGCCGCTCGAAATGCGCGAGCCGATCCTGTGGCGTGTCGATCCGGCGGCCCAGCCCATCATGAACCTCGGGCTGTCCTCGACGAAGCTGTCGCACGCGGAGATCTCGCGCCTCGCCGAGGACGTGCTCGCCGATCAGATCCGCGGGCTCGATGGCGTCGCGGTGGTCAATGTCGACGGCGCGCTGCGCCGCGAGTTGTCCGTGCTGCTGCACGCGCAGAAGCTGCGCGAGTTCAACGTTTCCGCCTCCGACGTGGTCAACGCGCTGCGCGCGCAGAACACGAACGCACCCGTGGGCCGGGTCAAGGGCGAACTCGACGAGCAGCTCATCCGCCTGGTGGGCCGCATCGAACGGCCCGCCGACTTCAACGACATCGTGATCAAGCGCCTCGGCAACGAGGTCGTGCGCCTCGGACAGGTGGCGACGGTCGAGGACGGCTTCGCCGAACCCAGCAGCTACAGCCTGCGATCGGGCAGCCCCAACGTGGGTCTCTCGGTGATCCGCCAGCGCGAGGCGAGCACGGTGACCGTGGCCGAGCGCATCCGCGATGAAGTCAAGAAGATCAACGAGACGCTGCCAGGGGGCACCACGCTCGAGGTCACGCGTGACGGCGGCGAGGAAGCGTCGAGCAATCTCAACAACGTGATCCACGCGCTGGTTTTCGGTGCGGGCCTCACCATCTTCGTCGTCTACGCCTTCCTGAATTCCTGGCGCTCGACGCTGATCACCGGCCTGTCGCTGCCGACCTCGGCCATCGCTGCGTTCATTGCGGTCTGGCTGTGCGGCTTCACGCTGAACTTCATGACCCTGCTGGGCCTGTCGCTCGCGATCGGCGTGCTCATCGACGACGCCATCGTGGTACGAGAAAACATAGTCCGGCACATGGAACGCGGCGAAGACCGCAAGGCCGCGGCGCGCAACGGTACGGCGGAAATCGGCCTCGCGGTCACCGCGACCACGTTGTCGATCGTCGCGGTGTTCGTGCCCGTCGCCTTCATGGGCGGCGGCGCGGGCGAGTGGTTCCGGCCATTCGCGGTCACGGTGGCGGCCTCCGTGCTCGTCAGCCTCTTCATCTCGTTCACGCTCGACCCGATGCTGTCGGCGTACTGGGGCGATCCGCCGGGCCACGCACAGCGTGAGCGCCGCGGACTCGAGAAGTACTTCGCGAAGTTCAACGTGTGGTTCGACCACCAGGCGGACCGTTATGGCAACGTCATCGCCTGGGCGCTGCACCACCGCAAGTGGATGGCGTGGGGCTCGTTGTTCCTGCTGGTCGGCTCGTGCGGCTATCAAACCACTCTCGGCGGAAGCGAGTTCCTGCCGAAGTCGGACTACGGCACGCTGGCGATCGAGGTCCGCACGCCGTCGAGCACCAGCCTCGAATACGCCCGCAACAAGGTCCAGAAGGCGGCGGATCTGGCGCTCGCGATGGACGAAACGAAGAGCACCGACGCGCGCGTCAACACGACGGGCGGCCGCGTCTGGGTGGAGGTGGGCGACAGGTCGGAACGCTCGAAGTCGCTGGAAGAGCTGGCTGCCGAATTGCGCGAAAAACTCAAGCAGCTGGTCGGCGCCGAGTACGTCGTGTTCGACGATCTGAACCAGGGCGTGCGCAAGCCGGTGCAGATCCAGTTCTACGGCACCGATTCGCGCAAGCTCATGGAGATCACCAACGAGTTCATGGAGAAGGTCCGGGAGATCCCGGGCGCGGTGGACGTCGGCCTGTCCGAGCAGGATCCCAAGGACGAACTGCGCATCGAGATCGATCGCGGCCTGGCCAACCAGCTCGGCATTTCGGTGAACGATGCGGCGCAGACCCTGCGCGTGGCCTTCGCGGGCGTCGAAGTCGGCGACTGGGTGGACCCGATCGGGCAGTCGCGCGACGTGGCCGTGCGTCTCGCGCCGGAAGATCGCGTGAGCGCCGAGAACATCGAGCACCTGCCGATCAACGTCACGGGCACGAGCATGATGGTCCCGCTCGAGCAGATCGCGACCATCACGATGGACAAGGGCCCGGCCCGCATCCAGCATTTGAACGGCAAGCGCACCGTCACCGTGGCCGCCAACGTGGATCGCGTCGATGCGGGTACCGTGACGCGCAAGGCCCAGGAGATCGCGAACGCGATCGAATTCCCGCAGGGCTATGGTATCGAACTGGGTGGCGCTTCTCGCGACCAGTCGGAGCTGTTCTCCGAGATGTTCACGGCGCTGATCATGGGCATCTTCGTGATGTACCTGGTGCTCGTGATGCAGTTCGGTTCGTTCACGGCGCCGATCGCGATCATGATCTCGCTGCCGTTATCACTGATCGGCGTGGTGCTCGCCCTGAACCTGACGGGTGGCACGCTCAATCTCATGAGTTTCATCGGCATCATCATGCTCATGGGCCTCGTGGCGAAGAACGCCATCCTGCTGCTCGACTGCACGCGTGAAGAAGAGAAACGCGGCATCGATCGCGAGGAGGCGCTGATGCATGCGGGCCGGGTACGCTTCCGCCCGATCATGATGACGACCTTCGCGCTGATCGCGGGCATGATGCCGGTGGCGATCGGCATAGGTGAGGGGGGCGAGTTCTACAGCCCGATGGCGGTGGCCATCATCGGCGGCGTCATCACTTCGACGTTGTTGACGCTGCTGGTCGTGCCCAGCTTCTACGACAGCATCGAGATCAACCGCGAACGCGCGGCCATCAAGTTCCACGCGCGCGCGGCGTATGGGAACACCTTCGTCGCCTTCATGGTGACGTTGTTCGAGGGGCTCGCGACGCTGTTGTTGCTGCGCTTCTTCTATCGCCTCGTGCGCTGGCTGTCCGGACTGCAGTCGCCCGAAGAGCATCCGGTGGAACGTGCCCAGCGCATCGTCGGCTTCGAAGTACGCGATGATTACGTCGTGCGGCCGCAGTGGTGGCAGCGCGCACGCCACCCGTACACGCCGAAACAGCGCGGCGGCGGAAGGCGGAATCCCTATGCGCCGCGGCCCATGCCGGAAGCGCAACCGCAACCCGCGGAATGAAGCACACAGGGGACCCGATCGGGGTCCCCTTCTTCGTTGGCGATCAGGGCTTCACGTCGGATGTCAGCCCGTGAGCTTGCGCGTGTACGCGAGATTCACGATGCCCGCCAATCCCCATTGCGCGCTCGCATTCGTCGAGATTCCGGGACCCTCGTCGACGGGATTGAGCACCGCGGGACCTTCGATGCGTTTTGAAGCGAACTGCTGCCCGCGGCCGTAGCCCATGCGGCCCTCCGCGAACTCCCGCCACGCGCGCGCGGCGAGCGCCGAATCCTTCCTGCGAAACGCCGCGTATGCCGTGAGACGCGAGTGACCCTGCTGCAGGCCGTTGCCTCGCAACTCCTGGCCGAGCGCCGCCAATTGCCGATCGGCCGGCGCATTGTAGAGCTCGCAGTACTGCAGCCACGCGCGCTCGAATTCGGGCACGGAGAGTAGTTCGATCAACTCGGCGCAGACCTCCGGCAGCCCGAAGGCCGCTGAAAGGTGCGACACGCTGACTTCATCGTTCTTCGCGATGTCGAAGGCGCCCGTCGAGAGATTCATGCGCTCGCCCCCCGTGAAGAAACCGCGCGGCTGCGCGCCGATCGTCTGCATGCTGACGAGCAGGCGATCACGCATCCTCGGATCGCGCGTGCGCTCCCACTCGGTGAGCCACGCGCTCGCGAGCGAGCCCCAATCGGTGCCGAAGCCGAGATGCGCGGAATCGCCGTCCGGATCCGTTGCGCGTTCCTCGGGGTCGGCGAGCTTGCGGCCAGGCGGCACGGTGCGCAGCGTGCGCGCGGCCTCGAGCTGCTCGCGCATGAGATCGCCCACGCGCTCATCGGCGGTGAGGTAATAGTAAAACCGGCGGTTCAGCGCCGTACTGATGCGCAGCTGCTTGGCGCTGCAGCCCCAGTGCTGGACGTTGTGGCGCGAACCGAGCGGCGCAAACTTGCCGAGGTGATGCACGTCGACTTCGCCCGTGTGACGGGTCATGGCTTCGGAGAAGCGGAACGCGTCGGCGCGGCCGGTGCGCAGGAAGTGCATCCACAACCAAACGTCGGTCGCGAGCTCCGAGTTGTCCCAGGCGAAGCCGCCGACGTCGTAACGCCACTCGTGACGATCGAAGTCGTACGTGTGCATGACGTCGCCGAAGTTCCAGAAGCCGTACCAGCCTCGCTGGTCCTGTTGGTCGAGATAGAAATCGAACATCCAGTCGAGCTGTTTCTCGAGCGCCGCGTGTTCCGCCGGCGTCTGCGACGGCAGCGACAACGCATGCGCGAAGACGCCTGATTCGACGACGGTTTGCGGCGTGGGCACGATGCGCGCCGGTGTCGCCAGCGCGTCGGCCAGTTCGGGAAGGCGCTCGCGCGCCGGTGTAGCCGGCAGGATCCACAACATCAGTTCGCTGGTGCGAGCGACGCCGAGTGGTGTACCGAAGCCGGGCTCGTAATCTTCGTACGTGATCTCGAGTCCGCCCTTGTATTGCTTCTCGTACGTGTCCTGTCCGAGACCGTCGTGATAGAAACGCAGGTCCATGGGCTGGGCATCGGGCGCCCAGACCCACATCGTGACGTTTGCCGCGTCCGTGTGAGCATCGCGGATGTCGAGCTGCGCCGGGTGGCTCTGCCAGAAGTTGCGGATCCCGAACGCCACACCGCCGTTGGGCGTGCCCACGTAACCGAGTCCGCTGGCCCGCGTTCCGCGGGCGCTCTCGAGCCAGGCGTGGCCGTCGGTGGTGCGCTTGCGGACCGAGAAGGAATCGGCGTTCGGCTGGAACAACGTCCAGTCGCCGAACGCGGGAATGTACTGCAGAAGATTCGTGACCACGGGCGTGATCGACGGCACCGCAACGCCTGCGACCTGTGCCTGCCGGGCGGCGGCGCCCGGATCGCGGCGCAGCCCGGTGAGGCCGCGCACGGCCTCGCCGAACACCCCCTCGTTCGCGCCGACGAATCGCACGTGCCGGTCGTACAGCTCCGCGCGCATCGGAACCGCGAAGCGCACGCCGATGCCGCCGATGAAGTCGCGGGCCTCGTCGCCGTCGAAGACGATGGTGTGCATCAGGCGCACCGCCTCACTACCGGCGTGGAAATACAGTCGCAGCGTGAACGGCATCCAGCGGCGCGAGCCGTGCGCATGTTTGCCTTCGATCCTGACGACGGCGCGAACGGGACCCGCTTGTTCGAGCACGACCTTCTCGATGGCGCTCTCGAATCTCTCCTGGGTCAACTGCCTGTCGGTCGACGAGTCGGCGCCCTCGCGGCGGAGCAGCACGAGGTGCCCGTCGCGCAGGACCTCGCGACCCTCGCGCGAGATCGCCGCGATGAAATTCGTACCGCCGCGGGCCAGACGGCAAACGAAGCGGCTGGTGTCGATCTCGACGCCCCCTTCGGTTTCTTTCGCGCGGAGGAAAACGTCCGGTTTCACGGCGCCGCGCTGCGCGACGACTTCGAAGGGTCCGTCGCCGATGCCGGCCGAGGGGGCGAGGGCGTGGGCCGTCCACTTGATCGAGCCGTCGGGCCACCACGCGAGCGGCCACGACTGCAGTGCACGGCTGGCGCCCGCGGCTCCCCTGAGCACGAAATTTCGTGCTTCCCGCTGCTTGCCCCGAGGCCAGGGCGTGCCCCAGGTCGTCCCGTCGAAACGGCCGGCGACGCGGTCATCGAGCCACCGGACCCAGTTTCCGGCGGCCGGGTTCGGGGGCACGTTGCCGGACCCGCCCGCGGTCCCCGCGAGTGCGTCGGCGACGGGCGCGGCTGCCGCCGCCGACAGGAACGCGCGGCGAGAAATCCGGTGCTTCATGGAATCCCCTCTTCAAAGATTCTTGGCTTTCGATATTGACCGAATATGCACGAGATTGATCGTATCTGCAAAAAATCGCGCTCCCTCATGGTCGGGACCGTGCCGATTGCCGGGCCATCCTCGCGTCCTACACAGCGCGCGCGTACATCCACGGCTGGGGCGGACCAAGGTCCGACGTCTATCTACTCGAGGTGCGGCTAATATCCGTAGGGCAAACAACTACAGGGTCTCAACGTCGACGCTCAGGGCAGGAATCCGATTCGACATATTTCGCGGCTGATTCAACGCTCCCGGCAGGACCGCGAGCCGCATCACGTCCGCTCTGAACGTAATCTGTAACCTTGCGCGTCGAGGAGTCGCTTCGAGAAATCAGGGAAATGGACAGACAGTCCACATTGGCCGCTGCATCGATGGATACGGGCCAGACGACCATTCGTGCGTCTGTGCTCAACGAGCAGGTCATTGAAGTCGCCCCAGGCTGGGTGGCCAATCTCGAACAGGCGTTGCCGCATGCGCGTTACCGCGCGATCGCACTGTACGACGCGCGCGGCGAAGTCCTCCACTGCACGTCGACCGATTTCGGAATCGAGTTCCGCCAGGCTCTGAACGACGCGCTCGACGCGTTCGTCCTCGGCGCTGCCCGCGAGTCGCGCTTTTTGCGCGGCGAGGGCTCCCGTACCGCCGTGATGCTGGCGCTGCGCGATCTGCATTCGGCGCTGCAGGGCGTGTGCCTGCTCGTGGTCGAAGATACGCCGCCCGAGGACGAAGATCCCGCGGCACGATTCCTGACGCCGTCCGTGCAGACCATCCTCACCGACATCGCTTCCGAAATCGCGCAGACCCTGCATGCGATGCCGCGAGCCGCGCCGCCGAAACCGCGCCCGCCGGTGCCGCTGCCGCTCGAGGCGGTCTATGCGCAGATCCGCGAACAGGACGTCGTGCTGCGCGTGCAGCAGCTCGTGCGCCTGCGCAAGGCCGAAGGCATCCGCCGGTTCGAGGTGCTGCTGCGACACATGATCGATGGTGTCGAGCAGACACCCGAGCGCGTGATGCAGACCGCCGCGAACCATGGACTCTCCTCGATGATCGACCGCAAGGTCATCGGCGAGCTCATCGGCTGGTTGCATCGCAATCCAACGCTCTGGAAACGCGAGCCGCCCACCTTCTCGGTGAACCTGTCCGACGCGGCGGTCATCGAGCCGCATTTCATCAGCTTCGTCGAGAGCTGCCTGCAAAAGGCCGGCTTGCCGCCGGGCCTGATCGGCGTGGAGTTTTCCGAACGCGTGTGCCTCTCGAATACGGACCAGGTGATGCCGGCGCTCGACGTGTTCGCGCGCATCGGCGTGCCGGTCGCGATCGACGATTTCAACGTGGTCGGCGCCGGCATGCCGATCCTCGAGCACTCCGCGGTGCGGCTCCTCAAGCTCGACGCGGAGCTCACCACGAACGCCCTGCAGCACCGGCTCACGCAGGCGCGCGTCGTCGGACTCGTGCAGACCGCGAAAGTGATGGGATTGCAGACCGTCGCGAAACGTGTGATGGGTGGCGATCACAACAACTGGCTGACCGCGCTCGGCGTGGACTTCGTGCAGAGTTTCGAAGCGTCCCCCCTCGTATCCCTCGACAGCCTGCTGCCGCCCCCGCCGGCGCAAGCGGGCCAGATCTAACTACCAAAGATCGGAGTGCGCTGACATGAAGAAGGGGTCGTGCCCGGGCAC
>JAEZCN010000007.1 GCA_023433515.1 Pseudomonadota bacterium | reverse complement strand
GCAAGCAAGTGGCCGCGGTATTCGAGTCACTCAACGGCATCATCAAGAAGAGCCTGCGCGGACCCGGTCTGTTCACGCTGCCCGGCCTGCTCAAGATGAAGGTCGTGAAGAAGCCCGCGACGAAGGCGCGCGAGGGCATCAACCCCTTCACGAAGGAAAAGATGGTTTTCAAGGCGAAGCCGGCCTCCAAGAAGGTTCGCGTCCTGCCGCTGAAGAGCCTCAAGGCGCTCGTCAACTGAGACGAAAGCGCCCTGCCTCGCGCGTGCCACGACGCGCGAAGCGACCAGAGAGCCCTGCGTCCCTGACGCACGGGCTCTTTGCGTTTTCAGGACCCGAGGAAATCGAGTACGAGTGGTTTGAGGTCGTGCAGCCGGCCGTGGAAGAAATGGCCTGCGCCGGCGAGCACGTGCAGCCTGGGTTTGTGAGGTTGCTTCTCCGCCCAGGCGAGCACGGCATCCGGCGGGACGACGTCGTCGGCATCGCCCTGCACCAGCATCCAGTCGCAATCCGGATGCGCCACGTCGCCCAGCTCGAAGCGCGCCACGGGCGGCGCCACGGCCACGAGTTTCGCGGGCGCCAGGCGCTCCGCCGCCCGCAGCGCGACGAAGGCGCCGAACGAGAAGCCACCTAACCACAGCGCGGCGGACGGGTAACGCCGACGACCTTCCGCCACGACGGCCGCCAGGTCGTCCACTTCGCCGCGCCCGTTGTCGAACGCGCCGCCGCTCGCGCCGACGCCGCGGAAATTGAAGCGAAACGCCGGCGCACCACGTTCGATCATCGCCCGTGCGAGTACGTGCGTCACCTTGTTGTCCATGGTGCCGCCGAACAGCGGATGCGGGTGGCAGACGACGCCGAACGCCGTGGGCGCGGCCTCGGTGTCCTCGTATTCGAGCTTTGCTTCCAGCGCGCCGGCGGGTCCCGCGAGCGTCAGGACTTCCGTGTGCATCACGGGGCCTTGTAGACGGTGTCGTCCTTCATGACGAACACCACGCGCTCCGTGACCTCGATGTCGGTGAGCGGATCGCCCGGCACTCCGACCAGCTCGCCGAGCTTGCCCACCGCGATGCTGCCGGTCTGGTCGAACAGGTCGAGAAACTTCGCGGGAACCGAGGTCGCGGCGCGGATCGCCTCCATCGCGGGCATGCCGCTTTCGACCATGAGCGCGAACTCGCGCGCGTTGTCACCGTGTTTGCCGACACCCGTATCGGTGCCGAACATGATCTTCACGCCGGACTTGTACGCCTTGGCGAACGTACCCTGGATCTGCGGGCCCACCTGCAGCGCCTTGGGACGCACGACCGGCGGAAAGTAGTTTGGATCCTGCGCCTGGTCGAACACCCAGCGCCCGGCCGAGATGGTCGGCACGTAGTAGGTGCCGCGCTCCTTCATGAGCTTCATGCCCTCTTCGTCCATGAAGGTGCCGTGTTCGATCGAATCGACACCGCCGCGGATCGCGCGCTTGATTCCCTCGGTGCCGTGGCCATGCGCCGCGACCCTGAAGCCGTAGTCGCGCGCGGTCGCCACGATGGCGCGGATCTCCTCCTCCGTCATCTGCGGATTGAGGCCGTTCTTCGCGATCGACAACACGCCGCCCGTGGCCGTGATCTTGATGGTGTCGGAGCCGTCCTTGTATCGCTGCCGCACCGCCTTGCGCGCGTCCTCGACGCCGTTGATGACGCCGTCGCTCGGGCCTGGATCGGCCGGAAACTTGCGCGCCCAGCCGTTCGTGGGATCGGCGTGGCCGCCGGTGGTGGCGATGGCCTTGCCCGCCGCGACGATGCGCGGACCCGGCACCTTGCCCGCGTTGATCGCATTACGCAGCGAGATCGCCGCGCGATACGCATCGCCCAGGTCGCGCACGGTCGTGAAGCCCGCTTCGAGCGTGCGCTTCGCGTAGACCACGCCGTCGACGACGACGTCGCCCTCGTTCTTCTTGTAACTGTCGATCTCGGACGTGCGGCTGTATTCGCCCGTGATGTGCACGTGCATGTCGAACCAGCCGGGCATGAGCGTGCCCTGCTTCAGATCGATCACGCGATCGCCGGGAGCGGGCTGGCGGAAGCCGGCCTCGATCGCGGTGATCCGGCCGTTCTCCACGACCACCGTCTGGTTGGTCCGGACGTCATCCGAAACTCCGTCGATCAGGCGGCCGGCATGCACCAGCGTGGCTGCCTGCGCCGCCGCGGCCGCGAGGACAGTAGTCAGCGCCAGCGCGACGACCGCGCGCCGCATCAACGGATCTCAACCAGTTCGACGTCGAACACCAGCGTGGCGCCGCCCGGGATCACACCACCCGCGCCACGATCGCCGTATCCCATCTCGGGCGGAATGATGAGTCGGCGCTTGCCGCCGACCTTCATGCCCACCACGCCTTCGTCCCACCCGGGGATGACGCGCTGGCCACCGACCGGAAACTCGAAGGGCTCGTTGCGATCGACCGAACTGTCGAATTTCTTGCCCTTGTTTTCGGGCGCGGCCGCGTCGTACAGCCAGCCTGTGTAGTGGACCAACGCGAACTGTCCGGACTTGATCTCGGCTCCCGATCCGGGCGCGATGTCGATTTTCTGCAATGTCATGTTTTCGGCTCCTGGGGCAGGTTGATCGGCGGATGAGGATGTCGCCGACGGCGCCGCATCGTCAGAGACCGGCGTGGCGGGTTTCTCGCGCTGCGAACAGGCCACGAACAGGCAAGCGAGCAACGCGAATGCCAGTGACTTCGTTCTCATCGCGAGGACCTCCCATCGAGTGTGAGGGCCCGGATTATAGGAGCTTGTTGGCCTTGAGGTACTTCTCGAGGTCGCGGTGACTGTCGTCGCCGCCGGCGTACTTGACGAGATTGCGCGCGGTACGCAGCCAGTCCTGGGTGGTCGGGACGAGTTCCCCGGCCGCGCGCACCAGGTCTTCCTGCGTGATCTCGCGCTCGCGACGCGTCTCGAGATATTCGGTGAGCACGTACTCCTTGGCGCGCTCGACGAGCGCGTCCACGTCGGCCCCCGAATACTGCTCGATGACTCTCGCGATCGCGCCGACGTCGATCGGCCCGTGAGGCACGCTCTCGAGCGCGAGCTCGATGATGCGCGCCCGCGCCGGCGCGTCCGGCGGCGGCACGAACACCTGCCGCGCGAAGCGGCCCGGCCGTTTCATCGCGGGATCCACGTCCCAGGGCATGTTGGTCGCGGCGAGGATCAGCACCTGGTCGTTCTGGTTGTCGAAGCCGTCGAGCTGCGAGAGGAATTCGTTGACGATCTTGCGGCTCACGTCGGAGCTCGCCTTCGAACGCGCGAAGGCGAGTGCATCGAGTTCGTCGAAGAACATCACGCAGGGCTTCTGCGCGCGCGCCTTCTCGAACATCAGCGCGAGATTCCTTTCGCTCTCGCCCTGCCACATCGACAGGATCTCGGCGATGCCGATGGCGAGAAAACTCGCGTTGCATTCGTTGGCGACCGCGCGCGCCAGCATCGTCTTGCCGCAGCCCGGCGGTCCGTAGAGCAGGATTCCGCCGCCGGCCTTCTTGCGGAATTTCGCAAACAGCCCGGGGTTGAGGAATGGCTCGATGATCTGCAGCCGGATCGACTTCTTGAGGTCCTCCATGCCGGCGATGTGCATGAAGCGCGTCTTGTCCTTCTCCGCGACCGGACGCGCGATCGAAACGACCTCGGCGCCGCGGGAATCCGGCACGCCGCCCGCGACGATGGATAGTTTGACGGGCTCGCGCGGCGGAGCCGGCGGCGGCGGCGGCGGCGGAGCGCGCAGCCGCTCGAATTCGTCCAGCTGCGGCGCGTTGCCGTGTTTGCGCGCCAGGTCGTATTGCGCCAGCGCGTCGGCCTCACGCGATGACGCGAGCAGCGCCCGCGCGTATTCGACGCGGGTCGCGGTGTCGAACGGGTCGCCGAGCAGCTTCGTTTCGAGCTCGGCCAATGTCCGCGGCGTGTCGCTCACAGAAATCGCCTGATGAGTGGCGGCCAGACCCAGCTGTAGATCGCGTAGGCCAGCCACGCGAATGCGACGGGGGTGGCGAGTTCCGGCGCCGACTTCGCGAGCCCGCGGATCACGACGATGCCGCCTACCCACATCGCGATGGACGCGCCCCAGCCCCAGCGCTGCAGCGGCCACAATGGTTTCATGCTCCAGTGATTCTGGATGCGCAGCTCGCGCACCAGCGTGACGAGGTTTTCATTGGCCGGATCCGCGCGCATCGCACCCTGCGCGATGCGGTGCGCCTCGTCGATGCGTCCGCCGTCGACCAGCGCGACCACCAGGGCATGCACCGAACTCAGCGATTCGGGATGAGCCTGCAGTAGTCTGGCCAGGGCCTCGTTCTGCCTTCCTCCGCGGGCGGTATCGCAGAGCGCGGCCGCGAGCAGGCACTCGTCGCTTTCCGGATCGTAGCGCAGACCTTCCCGCGCGAGCTGCTCGGCCTTGTCGAGGTGCAGCGTGCGCAGCATGAGCCGTGCGTAACGCCCGTAGAGATGCGCGCTTTCGGGATTTTCGCGCAGCAGCCCGATGAGCAGCAGCTCCGCGTCCGCATATTCGTTGCGCTCGATGAGCAGCGAGGCGAGGAGTTCGCGGGCCGGCGCGTGGTCGGGAGACACGACCAGCACCTGGCGCACCGTTTCCTCCGCGCGCCGCGCGTCGTCCGCGAACCAGTCGGCCTGGGCGCCGTGGAACAGCAGGTCCGGGTCCTGGGGATATTTCGCGAGGCCTTCGGCGAGCACTCGGCGCGCGTCCGCGATGCGGCGGCGTTCGAGGAAATAGAACGCCTGTTCGGCATACATCGCGGCGGTCGTGGGCCCTCCGCCCTGTTGGTCGGAATCGTTCATGGCCTCAATGATGCGCGAGAATCCAGCGGACGAAGGCGACATTCGCGCCGGCTCCCAGCACCACGGCGGCGATGCCCGGCACCCAGGCCGACAGCGGCTTCGTCCCGCTCACCTGCCCCGCGCGATAGTACTTGCGCTGCAGGAAGTAGATGGCCCCGAAGCAGCCGAGGGCGAGCGCCCGCAGGACGATCTGGACCGTGCGGCCCGGGTTCGTCCCGAGAGTATCGCCGAGCGAGGCCAGCACGCCCGATCCGTCGAAAAGATAGACGACGAAGAAGGCGGCCGAGCACAGCGCGACGAACACGGGAAGGTCGGCCGACAGCCGCGAAAGTCTCTGGCTGTTGAACAGGCCGAAGAGGACCGCACCCAGGGGGCCGCCGAAGAACGCCGACAACGCGAATCCGGTCGAGTTGTAGAGTGCCGGGGCCTGGCGGTATTCCGAGAGCGTCGGTCTCAGCAGCTCGTCGTTACTCAAGTCGCGTCCACAGGTGATTGAGTCTCTTCACGAATGCGCCCGGATCGGGCAACTGCGCACCCTCGGCGAGCATCGCCTGCTCGTACAACACGAGCGCGAGCTCGTCGAAATCCTGCGCCTCTTTCCGTTGTTCGAGGTACTTCACCACGTGGTGCTCGACGTTGAGTTCGAGAACGGGTTTGCTCTCCGGCGCCTTCTGGCCCGCGGCCTCGAGCGCGCGCCGCAGCGGCGCGGACAGATCGTGCTCACCCGCGACCAGCACCGCGGCCGAATCCTTGAGGCGCGTGCTCACGCGCACTTCCGAGACCCGATCGCCGAGCGAATCCTTGACGCGCTTGAGCAACGGCTTGCTCTCCTCGAGCAACACCTCGGTCTTTTTCTTCTCCTCGGCGCTGGCGAGACTGCCAAGCTCGAGATCGCCGCGCGTCGCGTCCTTGAACTGCCTGCCTTCGAAGTCGCGCAGGTGATCCATGACCCAGGCGTCGATGCGCCGGCCTAACAACAGCACTTCGACGTTGTGCGCGCGCAGCGCTTCGATGGCCGGATGACTGCGCGCCGCCGCCAGGCTTTCGCCGACGACGTAGTAGATCTTGTCCTGGCCGGTCCGCATGCGGCCGATGTAGTCGGCGAGCGCGGTTTCCTCGGCGTCACCTTCCTGGTGGGTGGTCGCGAAGCGCAGCAGCGGCAACAACTTGTCGCGGTTGGCGTAATCCTCGGCGAGGCCTTCCTTCAGCACCGTGCCGAATTCGCCCCAGAACGTCTTGTATTTCTCCGGCTCGTCCTTCGCGAGCCTGGCCAGCATATCGAGCACGCGGCGCGTCAGCGCGCCGCGCATCGCGTCGACCTCGCCGTCGTTCTGCAGGAGCTCGCGCGACACGTTGAGGGGCAGGTCCGCTGAATCGAGCACCCCCTTCACGAAGCGCAGGTACAGCGGCAGGAATTGTTCGGCGTCGTCCATGATGAACACGCGCCGCACGTAGAGCTTGAGCCCGCGCGCGCCGTCGCGTTGCCACAGGTCGAACGGCGCCGCCGCCGGGATGTAGATCAGGCTCGTGTAATCGCGCTTGCCCTCCACGCGGTTGTGCGACCACGTGAGCGGGTCGCCGGAACCGTGCGACAGTGCATGGAAGAACTCGATGTATTCCTCGTCCTTGATCTCGGACTTCGGCCGCGCCCACAGCGCGGTGCCGCGGTTGACGGCCTCGTATTCGAGCGTCGCGGCGCCTTCCCTGGCCATGCGCACCGGGAAGGCGATGTGATCGGAGTAACGCCGCACCAGCGAGCGCAGCTGCCAGGTGTCGAGAAATTCCTTCGCCTCTTCCTTGAGGTGCAAGACGATGGTGGTGCCGCGCTCGGGGCGCTCGATGGATCCGACGGTGAACTCGCCGTCGGCGGCCGACTCCCAGCGCACGCCCTCGGAAGCTGGCAGCCCCGCACGGCGCGACATGACGGTGACCCGGTCGGCCACGATGAACGAGGAATAGAACCCGACGCCGAACTGGCCGATGAGCTGCGAATCCTTCTGCTGATCGCCCGAAAGCTTCTTGAAGAATTCCGCGGTGCCCGAACGCGCGATGGTGCCGAGGTTCGAGATCGCATCCTCGCGGCTCATGCCGATGCCGTTGTCGCGGATGGAAAGCGTGCCCTGGTCCTTGTCGACCTCGATCCAGATCGAGAGCTCGGTGTCTCCCGCCATCAGCTCAGGCTTGCTCAGCGATTCGAAGCGCAACTTGTCGTTGGCATCGGAAGCGTTTGAGATCAGCTCACGCAGGAAGATTTCCCGGTGGCTGTACAGCGAATGGATCATGAGCTTGAGGAGCTCACGGACCTCGGCCTGGAAACCGAGGGTTTCTGTGGCCTTGTTTTCGGCCGTGTTCTGGGTCGTATCTTGGGCGCTTGAGGTAGTCATGGCGCCCGGAGGGTGCGGGCGCGGGCTTTTTAATTCAAGCCCTGGAACCGGTCTCCGGCCGGGGGCGGGTCAGCGCTTGCGCACGCTGCTCCAGATCGCCATCGCCGTGTTCTTCACCATGTAGCGGCTCGCGCCCATGAGGTCGTCGAGCTCGTCCCAGAGAAGAAGAAAACGTTCCATGGGATCGATCCTAGGAACAGGGGTCCGGAGTCGCTGTGTCCGCGGTCACAGTCATCATGGACCTTTGTTGCGCCACCCCACCGGCGTCGCTAGTCTTTCGAGCAGTTCACATCAGAACCACATTCTGACAAGTCCTTCGAAAGAGGCGCGCCCCGCACATGCAACGCATCGTCGTCCTAAACCCTAAAGGGGGATCCGGAAAGACGACGCTCGCGATCAATCTCGCGGCGTATTTCGCGCAGCGTGGCGACTCGACCGTTCTCATGGACCGCGACCCGCAAGGGTCCGCGACGCGCTGGCTGCGCAAGCGCAAGGCGCCGCAAGCGCATATCCACGGTATCGCGACGTTCGAACAGGACTCGCGCACGACGCGTTCTTGGCAGATGCGCGTTCCGGACGGCACCGAGAAGGTGATCGTGGACAGCCCCGCGGCGGTCGAGGCACGGGCGCTGCCCGAAATCACGCGCGACGCGAACAAGGTCCTGGTGCCCGTGCTGCCGTCGGACATCGACATCCATGCCGCGTCGCGCTGCATCGCGGACCTGCTGCTGGTCGCTAAGATCAAGCGGGCCGAGAACCGCATCGGCGTGATCGCCAACCGCGTGCGCAAGAACACGCTCATGTTCCAGGCGCTGATGCGCTTCCTCGAGAAACTCGACATCCCGATCGTGGCGACGGTGCGGGATTCGCAGAATTACGTGCGCGCCGCCGAGCTCGGCATCGGCATCCACGAGATGAAGCCGTACGTGGTCAAGGAGGATCGCGCCCAGTGGGAAAGCCTGCTGGCGTGGCTCGAGCCGGAACGCGTGTTGCTCGAGCAACCGGCGCCGCTGGCCGAGCAGCCCGCGCCCGAAGTGGTCCCGGTGCCCGAGGCCGTCATCGAGGGTTCCGACGAGACCGGTGCGCACGACGCGCGGTTCATCCTGGGTCAGTGACATTCCTGATCCGCGGGGAACGGGCCAGGCCACGGCGGGTCGCTCGCCACCGCTGCGGCCAAACGTTCCAGGTCGGACTTCAACCTTCATCCCGGCGCTCGCCGGCGCCGTAAAACCCCGCGTTTCCTACGCGGTGTGTTTTCGATTGCTCGAGGCTACTTCTTGACCGGCGCGGGCTCGTCTTCCCAGGAACCCTTCACCTTGTCGGCCCAGTGCTTGTAGCTAGACCAGGTGTACAGGTTCTTGGTGATCGCCGCGTGCCGGCCGCGCGTGCGCTGCATGCGCTCGAGCCACGCGGCATAGGCGTCCGTACCAACCGGTGGCGGCGCGCCGTTGCCCGTGTTTCCCCTGTTCTTGTCTGAGGCGCTCATGCGTTTCTCCTTCGGTTGACGTAAGCCTACGTTTTCGTCGCACCGAAACGACAGGAACTGATTCACGAGCAAGAGACCGATTGCCGACGATGCGGCGCAGGTCGCAGAGATTTATCCGTTATGTCGCGGTGACGCGCGAAACGCGCGCGCCGATTTAACGCATATTTGATTATTGTTACGCGACGAGCCGGTAACAGGGACGGTACGCGCTGCCCGGAAGTTTCATGCGTTGCTGCGCGACGAACGCCTGGAGCAGCTCGTCGAGCAGGCGCATGACGGCCGGATCGCCCGTGAGCTCGTACGGGCCTAACTTCTCGATCGCGCGCACGCCGTTTTCCTTGACGTTCCCGGTGACGATGCCGGAGAACGCCCGCCGCAGGTCCGCCGCCAGCTCGTGCACCGGCAGGTCCCGGTACAGGCGCAGCGCGCGCATCGACTCGTGCGTCACGTCGAAGTGCCGCTGGAACGCCGACGGCACCTTGAGCAGCCAGTTGTAGTTGTACGAGTCGTTGTGGTTGCGGCGGTAGTCGCGCACCTGCTCCATGGTCGTGACCATGAAGCGCGCCACCGCGGGCGGGTCGCCCACGATGATGTGCAGCTTTTCCATCGCGGCCCTGCCCAGCGTGCCCTCGATGAAGCGGGAAAACTGCGTGAAATAGTCCGCCGACTGGCGCGGGCCGGTCAGCAGCACCTTGAACGGCTGTTCGGCGTTCGCCGGCTCGAGCAGCATGCCCAGCAGGTAGAGAATTTCCTCGGCGGTGCCCACGCCGCCCGGGAACACGACGATGCCGTGCGCCATGCGCACGAACGCTTCGAGGCGTTTTTCGATGTCGGGCATGATCACGAGCTGGTTCACGATGGGGTTCGGCGGCTCGGCCGCGATGATCCCCGGCTCCGTGAGCCCGATGTAACGCCCGCCCACGATGCGCTGCTTGGCGTGCCCGATCGTGGCGCCTTTCATGGGTCCCTTCATCGCGCCCGGACCGCAGCCCGTGCACACGTCCATGCCGCGCAGGCCGAGCTCGTAACCCACCTTCTTCGTGTACTGGTATTCGGCCTCGCCGATCGAATGGCCGCCCCAGCAGACCACGAGGTTGGGCTTCGACTTGTAGTCGAGCACGCGCGCGTTGCGCAGGATGTGGAACACGGCGTTCGAGATCGAGGCCGGATCCTGCAGGTCGAAACGGCCACTCTCGACGATCTCGTTGGAGATGAAGATCACGTCGCGCAGCACCGCGAACACGTGCTCCTTCATGCCGCGGATCATGTCGCCGTCGACGAAGGCCTGGCCCGGCGCGTTGCGGATCTCGAGCTTCACGCCCCAGGCCTGGCGGACCAGCTCGATCTCGAAGTCCTTGTAACGGTCGAAGATTTCCTTGGCGTTGTCGGTTTCGCTGCCGGAGTTGAGCACCGCGAGCGCGCACTTGCGAAACAGCTGGTAGAGGCCGCCCGCCCGCGAATCGAGCAGCTTGTCGATCTCGGCCTGGGACAGGTTTTCGAGGCTGCCGCGCGGTCCGATGCGGGCATCCACGAAGTCGGGAATGACGATGCTGGTTTCCAAGAGATCCCTCGAGCCCGCTCACCTTGTTTGGGGGAGCGAGTGTACTCGGCCGGGGAATTCTTGTTTTGGCGACGTCCCGTTACGGCTGAATGTCGATCGGCACGTTGTCCGACGTCATCATCCAGATTTCGACCATGTCCGCGTTGGTCACGGCAATGCAACCGTCCGTCCAGTCCTGGGTGGCGTAGTAGTCAGGCTGGTGGCGGGGATCGTTCGGCAGGCCGTGGATCATGATCGCGCCGCCGGGTTGCCAGCCGTTGCGGCGGGCGCGCCTGGTGTCCTGGTCGTTCGGATAGGAGACCTGGATCGAAAGGAAGTAGTCGCTGCGCGCATTGCGGCGCGTGAGCCGATAGCTGCCCTCGGGCGTGCGGAAGTCGCCGGCGCGCTCCTTGTGGCCACCGGGGTTCAGGCCGAGCGCGATGCGATACGCGCGCAGCACGTCGTTGCCGCGCATGAGGTACAGCCGACGCTCGGACTTGCGGACCAGCACGCGATCGGCGAGCGGAAGCTCGACGCCCACCGCCGCCATGGCGCGGGCATGATAGGGAAGCGCGTCACCCGAGGCCGTGCCGGCGAAGAGGCAGGCGAGGAGCGGAGCCGAGAGTGCGAGGAATTTTTTTGCAGCTGGCATTTGGTTACAAAACAAGCACTTACACTAACCTTGATTATAGGACTGGGGTCGCGCGCCGTATCTGGAGCGCGTCACAGCTTGCGGTGTTCAATGCAGCAACTACCTGACCGAAGTGTGAATATGACAATCGCCGCGCGACTTCGCCACTGGGGAAACACGGTTGTCTTGCTCGCCTGCGCCGCCGCGCTCGGTTGCGCCGCGTTACCCAACGACTCTCCCGTCGTCGAGCAACTCGACACCCAGACCGGCATGACCATCGCGCGGCTCGGCCGTCCCATCGAGCTTTATCGCGAGACCGCGGTGCGCGATTCCGCGGTGCGCTTCGCATACCTGGCGCCCTTCGAGACAAATCGCATGGGCACGCGCGACCTGTACCTGTGGGTCGCGGTGCCGATCGAATCCGCCGAGGGTGCGAAGCCACCCATCGTTGCGGCGGACGGCATGCCGCTCGTGCTCGGCGCGCCGGGTCGCGGCGCGGACACCGCGGGAATGCGCGCCGATCCGTATCCGCTGCCCACGCCGTGGAGCACCGCCTGGTACTACAAGGCCGAGGCCGACACGATCGCGAAGCTCGGCGACTCCGCGCGGCTCACGGTGCGCGTACCCGAAACGGCGCGCGACGGAACGACCGTGATCGCTGAATACGTCGTCGACCTCGAGAAGGAACCCCGCCTCCGCGCCTTCGCCAACCGCTGACTCAACCGGGTGCCACTTCTACGCGGGGCATCACCACCTGCGTGCCGGGACGCAGGTCCGAAAGATCCGTATCCGGGTTGTACTGGCGCAGCAGCCAGATGGGCAGGTTGCTGAACTTCTGCGTCATCGTCCACAGCGAATCGCCGCGACGCACGATGTAGACCTCGGTACCCGCGATGCGGTGCTGCACGAAGAATTCACCCTGCATCTTCGCGTGGTAATCGCGCCGCGCCTGCTCGAATGCCTCGCGCGACACGCGTGAGTAATCGAGCGCGAGCTTCTGTCCGAGATGCACGGGCTGCTTCGCCTTGAGCTTGTTCAGGTTACGCAGCCGTTGCGTCGGCAGCTTCAGCCAGTCGGCGTAGTGTCCCAGCGTCTCGGTGGCCTCGACGCGGATCGTGCCGTCGTCGCGCACCTGGTAGTCGATCGAATCCGCGAGCGCCTGCGTTACCGCCACAGGGCCGAGCGCCGGGCTCAGTGCCTCGGCCTGCGAGGCTGACACCGGCTCGCGCGCTTCTTCCGCCGCCTGCACGACCGACGTCGCGACGTCGGTCGTCGTCGCCGCGATCATCGCTTCCGCGGCTGCGGAGCGCGCGCGCCCGCGCCGCGGTTCGCCGTTGGCCAACGGCCGCATCGTTTCCTCGCGCACGACTTCGACGACAGCGCCTTCGCGCTGCGCTTCGCCGCGCGCGGCATCGATGGCCGCGACACGAGTCTCGCGTTCGGAATCGCTGGCCGCCGCGGCGACCACCACCGTCGGTTCGCCCGCGATGCGCAGACGCTGACCTTCATAAAGCCGATCCGGATCCTTGAGCCGGTTCATCTTCAGCAGCTGGGTTTCCGGCACCCGCACGCGCTGCGCGATCGCAGTCAGCGAATCGCCGCGACGAACCACGTAGAAATCCTCGCCCGGCGCGGTCGCCGCCGTCGCGTTCTCGGGCGACGGCGACTCCACCGCCGCGACCTGCGCAGGTCCGCCGTTCAGCAGGCGCGGCATCAGCTCGGGCAGGTGAAGCCGGTGGCCCACGCGCAGCGTCGAGCTCGTGCTCATCCCGTTGAGCTTCGCCAGACTCGTGGCCGACATGCCGTAGCGCCCGGCGATCTCCGCGAGACTCTCGCCTTTGCGCACGCGGTGCGAACGCGGCGTGATCTGCCCCGCGTACAACTCGTTCGCGGGCAGTCGCGCGCTCAGTAGTTCGGCGGTCCAGTTCTCCTTGGTCACCGGGATGCGCAGCAGGTAACCGCGCGGCACGAGCCGCGACCCGTTGTAGATGGCCGGACGCCAGCCCGGATTCAGCATGCGCAGCTCTTCGCGATCGACGCCGAGTGTGCGTTCCAGCGTCGAGAGCTGCACGTACGCCGGCAGCTTGAGTTCGCGGAATTTCTGCTCCGGCCGGCGCTCGAGCGGCCCGAAGTACTTCTCCGGATTCTCGTCGATGGTCAGCGCGGCCAGGAACGACGGGTAGAAATTCCGCGACGCGAAGCCGAACGAACGGCTCGTGTAAGTACGGTTGATCTTCACGAAATCGTCGGTGCCGACACTTTCCTTCGCGCGCCGCATGCCCGCGGCGCCGTGGTTGTATGCGGTCAGCGCGAGCGGCCAGCTGCCGAGCACCCGATAGTTATAGGCCAGCAGCTGCGCCGCGGCTTCGGTCGAGCGATAGGGATCGAGACGCTCGTCGACCGCGTCGTCGATGCGCATGTACCGGCGGCCGGTCGAACGCATGAACTGCCACAGTCCCGCGGCTCCGACCTTCGAATAAGCGGCCGCATTGAACGAGGACTCGACGTGCGGCAACACGGCGAGCTCGGGCGGCAAGCCCTGGTTCGCGAACGTTTCGGCGATGTGGGTTTCCCAGGTCGACGAGCGGATCAAGCCTTCGCGGAAGCGGTCCGCCTGGCCGAGCTGAAAGCGGATGCGCCTGGTCGCCTCGTTGAGCAGGATCGTATTCGCGTTCGGGCCCCATAACTCGAGCACCCGCTTGTCCTCCGCGGACAGCGCCGCGCGCGTTTCGCTCGAAGCCAGCGCAGCGGAAATACGCCGCAGGGCCGCGATGTGTTTCTCGCGGCGTTCGTCGACTAGGCGCTGACGCTCGCGTGGCGAGACCCCGTTCGTGAACTTGATCGTTTCGTACACCACCGAGAGGTTTCGCTCGTCGTGCAGGAATCCTTCGTTCGTCGTTACCTCGGTGTAGACCCGGATCCAGAAATTCACGTCCTCTTGCAGCCCTTCCGGCCGCGGAATGGCGCTGGTATTGGCTGACGCGGCGCAACTGAGCGCCATCAGGAGCAGTGTCAGGCCCAGGAATCGGGTGCGCTGGCGCGCGAAGGTGACTGTCGATGTCATTTACAACCGTCGGCTCGCGTGTAAGCAGTTGAATGAAAAGCCGAAGCAGCCGCGCGCCATGTCTTATGTCGCGCGGGCTGGCCACTATGGGTGTCGAGGATTTTGACAGCTTGCCAGAGATTTCCGACGTGACATATTGCGCAAACTCGCAATTTGCCTTTTCGAGCGCCCAGCCGCCTGATTCGCGTGGCGTGGGCGCGTCGGAATCGTCTGGCACAGCGCTTGCTCCTTCTTCAGCAAGCGGCTGAGCAAAGACCGCACTCGGACAAGAACAAGAAGAGCGACAACACTCCTCCACAAAACAAGCAAGCAAGCGACCATGAGCCCCGCCTCGAGCGGGGCTTCTTTTTTTCGTGGCCCCTCGAGGTTTCGAACACGGTTGCAACCCGGCTCGCGAGCGGCTCGTCCAAAAGCCCAACAAGGAGCCACTCATGAACAGCACTCTTCGCGTCCTGGTCAGCTGCACCGCCATTGCCGCCCTGTCCGCATGCTCATACGCGTACAGCAACGATGGCCGTGACATCACCGCCGTAAACGGCACCGTCGAGGCGGAAGCCGGCAAGGACTACGGCACGCTCAGCACCGTGAACGGCAACGTTCGCGTGCGCCGCGGCGCCACCGCGGAGAAGGCGAAGACGGTCAACGGCAGCATCGAGATCGACGAAGATGCGCGCGTCGGCTCCGCCAGCACGGTCAACGGTTCCCTGAGCGTCGGCGCGGGCGCCTCCATCGGCGAAACCGCCTCGACCGTCAACGGCGAAGTCAACCTGCGGACCCGCTCGCGCGTCGGCGGCGACGTCTCGACGGTCAATGGCGAAATCGAGCTCGCAGGCGCGGAAGTCGCAGGCAAGCTCGTCACGCGTCATGGCGACATCGAACTCAGTGACGGCGCGCGCGTACGCGGCGGCATCCACGTGCAGAAGCGCAACGACTCGGGCTGGAGCTGGAACAGCAAGGATCCGGTCAAGGTTCACGTCTGCGGAACCTGCGTGGTCGACGGCGAACTGCGCTTCGATCAGCCCGTGGAGCTGCGCGTCGACGAGGGCGGCAAGATCGGCACCGTCGTCGGCGAGAAGGTCACGCGCCGCTGAGGCCTTCGGGCCCGAGCGCGCAGCCGTACAGCAGTACTTCCGGCTCGCGCGAATCCTCGTGCATGTCCTGGGGAAAACCGCGCTCGAAGCTCATGCCGAGTTTTTCCAGCAGGCGGATCGACGCGGTATTCCCGGGTGAAACGACGCCGATCACGCGCCGCAAGCCGAACCGCCGCGCCGCATCGCGCAGCGTGGCCTGCGCGGCTTCGAAGGCGTAACCCTGGCGCCAGTATTCGGGTAGATAGGCGTAGCCCAGGTCGAAGTCGGGCAGCGCTTCGCGCTTGAGCAGTCCGCACATGCCGATCGGCTCGTCGTCCGCGCGGCGCGCGACCCGCCACAATCCGAAGCCGTACTTCTCGTACATCGCGAACGGCCCCTCGCGCAGGTAGCGGTGCGCATCGTCGACCGTGCGCACGCCGCGATCGCCGATGTGCTCGATGAACGAGGGCTCGTTGAGCAGCCGGATCAGGAACCCGGAATCGTCGGGCCCGAGCCGGCGAAACGTCAGCCGCGCACTCTGGAATTCAGGAAGGATCGCCAAAACGCGAGCGCTGGAACGTGGGCAGGCCGTCGCCGAATTTCACCCAGCCGATGTCGTCGCTGAGCCAGGAGTGGTGGGTCGGCGGAAACGCCCAGGGCGCGTCGAGACTGCAGGTCGTGACGTCCACGAAGTCCGGCGTATCGAGATGTTCGTAGACCAGCGGCGAGCCGCAGCTGCCGCAGAAATGGCGGCGGACCTTCGGCGATGACTCATATGTATGCGGCGTACCGCGCGTGAAGCGGAATTCCGCCTTCGCGAACGTGACCCACGCCACCACCGGCGCCGCCGCGGACCGCCGGCAGGACTGGCAATGGCACACCATGCTGTTGGCGGGATTGGTTGTCGCCGAATAGCGAATCGAGCCGCACATGCAGCCGCCCTGAATGTCCTGATTCACGTGCCCTCCCAGCTCGGCCGGGAAGCTTACCGGGGGCGGCGCAAAAAAAGAGCCCCGCCAAGGCGGGGCTCTGGTCGCGCGGAAACGGGGGTCTTGTTCCGCAGCTATCGGTCTGCGGACCCCGGTAGGGTTCCAGGATCCACGAATACTCTTGTGTCACGAGGGCGGGTTTTCTCTCACCCTTGAAACGCTTTTGTTTCGCGGATCGGGATTCGGGGCCTTTTCTCGTCAGTTGCCGCCCCGCAGGTAAGCCTGCGCGAGGCGGTCCCAGAGCCGCTGCAACTCGGCGCGCGGCCCCTCCCCCGTGATGCAGATGGCCCGGGCCTCGTGTTCGGTCAACCGGCCCAGGCGGCACAGCACGATCAAGGCCCCCGCGACACGGCCGAATTTCAGCGAACGCCCCAGCGAGTTTTCGAGCTGCATCTCCGCGGCCAATGTCTGGCTCTCGAGGGCGTACTGGACCCGTTGCGGCAGTTCCCAGCTCTGGGCGATGCGACCCGCCGTCGGCGCCACCCAGGTTTCGAGCAAACGGGCGACGCTCGCCGGCTCGGGGGTCAGGTGCGGATGCGCGGCGAACTGGTCGCGCACGATGCGGAACACGACGATGGCGGACAGGCCGTAGAGCAGCCCGATGAGCTGCGAGATGAACGGCTCCGCCTTCTCGACCTGCTTCGCGTGGTGCTCAGATGCCACCGACGCATACAACGTGTGTTCCCAGACCAGCTCGGGGAAACGCGAGAACGGACCGGATCCCGCCGTCATCACGGGCTGCAGCAACGCGGTCGTGATGATCGAGCGGATGCCCAGCACGCCGACCAGCGTCACCGCGCGATCGATGCTTTCGACCGGCAGGTTGTTGACGCGGTACGCGGGGCTGTTCGCGATGCGCAACAAATTGCCGGTGAGCGCGGGGTCCTGCGCGATGATGCGCGCGATCTCGAGCATCGGCGCCTCACCGTCGTTCACGGTGGCGAGCAGCTTCGGCAGCAACGAGGGACGACGCGGAATGTATTCGGGTCGCGCCTCGATCTTCTCGAGGATGTCCGCCACGGCCTTGAACACGGGCGCGTGATCCGGGTTCGGCGACTCGCTCAGCGCGTCGCGCGGGACGTCATCGAGCGCATAGGCGACGAACCGCCGCAGCGACTCGCTCCAGTTGAAGCTCGCGGCATCGCCCGGCCGTCCGCCGGTGAGCGTGCGATTGGAACCCGTGGTCGAGGTGATCGGGTCGGGTGGCTCCGCCTTCACGCGCGTCGCGCGAACCCAGAACACGACCCCCGCGATTCCCGCGAGCACTCCCCCGATCAGCACTGAAAGACCGACACTCATTTGAGCGAGGCTACCCGTTCGCGGGGCCCCGCCGCCAGTTGGGAACGATTCCTACTCGTTGACCGCCACGGCGTCCGGCTCTTTCGATATCGCCGCAGCGCGCCGGTTGAGCGGCATGTCGTAGGTCACGCTCGCGCCGTACGCCTCGGGCGCCTGCGGGTCGTGGCGCAGCTTGTCGAAGGTCAGCAGCCGCGTTCCGAGCATGAAGCTCTCCTTGATGTCGTGCGACACCATGAAGATGGTCATGCGGTTCTCGGCCCAGACCTTGAGGATGAGCTCGTGCATGTCCTGCGTGACGCCGGGGTCGAGCGCGCCGAACGGCTCGTCGAGCAGCAGGATCTTCGGCTTGCAGATCACGGCCTGCGCGATCGACATGCGCTGCTGCATTCCGCCCGAGAGCTGTGCGGGATAACGGTCGCGCGCATGCGCG
>JAEZCN010000212.1 GCA_023433515.1 Pseudomonadota bacterium | reverse complement strand
CGCCGAGAGGATCAGGCCCAGCATCAACGCTTCTTCGCGATCGACACGGCCTGACGGGATCGGCCGCAGGCGCGTGCGCGTCATCGTCACGTCGATGTCGGAGTCGTACCACATATTCAGCGCGCCGAAGATCGCCGCGCAGGTCACCGCGCCGAGCTTCCAGGCCGCCGCTGCGGCCGCGCCCAAGCTCGTGCCGAAGCCACCCGCGCCGGAACCCACGGTGCAGATGCCCGCGATTTCGCAACCCGCGGCCGCGCTTTCGAACGTCAGGCAGGTCATCGAGGAACTCGACGACTTGTCGGATACGCAGACCATCCGCCTGCTCGAGCGCCACACGCCGTTCCGCGAAGGTTCGCGCGAGGCCGACGTCGACGAGGCGATCCGGGTCGTCAAGCCCGAAGACACGCAGTCGATGCTGGCCATCAAGGCCGAGGTCAGGCGCAACGCGCCGGTGCTGTTCGCCGTGCAGCTCGACTGGTCGGTCACGCCGTTCGACATGTCGAAGATTCCGCCGCTCGCGATCTTCAACGCCTACACGCTCTACACGACCGAAGCGAACCGCGACGGCCGCACCTGGTACGGCCTGCGTCTCGGCTTTTTCAGCGACGCCGTGTCGGCCAAGCAGGTCGCCTATTACGTGCGCTCCGACTTCAAGACCGTCTCCGTCGTGCCCGTGACCACGCTCGAGAAGGAGCGCGCCACGGACCTCAACGCGACGCGCAGCGGCATCTACAAGGCGGCCAACATCAAGGACGTGCCGGCTCCGACGCCGGAGTCCATCGCGTCGTCGAACGAGAGCGGGGTCTTCCAGCTCCTCGAGGACGACACGCCCGATCACATCGTGCAGGACGTCGACGGCGAGGCGTCACCGCGCTTCTTCAAGCAGCCACCGGCGCCCGCGAAGCCCGCCCCGAGCGCCGCGCCGCCGGCCGCGGACGACAAGAAGGCCAAGCGCAAGGCGCCGCCGCCCCGCAACACGCGCCGCGACGCGCACGCGCCGGCCGACGAGGAATCGCTCGACCAGACGCTGGAAATCCTCGGCGCGAACTCGCTCGAGATCACGAACGACAGCTCGAGCGACACCGGCGTACGCCACCTGCGCGTCAAGATCGAC
Source organism: Pseudomonadota bacterium (assembly GCA_023433515.1). Lineage (GTDB taxonomy): Bacteria > Pseudomonadota > Gammaproteobacteria > Steroidobacterales > Steroidobacteraceae > CADEED01. Next base: position 7,379 of record JAEZCN010000212.1, on the reverse strand, counting down.
AAGAAGGGCTCGAAGTTCGCGACCCTGATCGATCGCCTGTCGGGCAAGAAGTAGTCAGGCGGACTGCGACTTCGCGCGAAACCATTCGCGCGATGTCGCGGTGTGCAGCAACACCAGGGCCGCGAGACCGAGCGCCAACTGCACCAGGCTCGCTACTCCAAGCAGCGGATATTCCCGCCACATCGCGAGCATCACCTCGCGCGTGGCATCGAGGAGTCCGGCAATCGAGAACAGGCTGAACGCGGTAATGAGGACATTCGCGATCGTGTACAGCCATCGCATCCAGTTGCGTCCCTGACGCAACTTGCGCGTCACCCACCACAGCAGTAGTCCGGCGATGGCCGTGCCGAACGACAGCCCGACCAGGCCGGCGACGGAGGCAATGCCACTGGTAAGCGTGAATACACTGATCAGCCGGGCGATGACCGATATGGCGAGGCTGATCCAGAGCAGCTGGCAGGCCCGCTCGACGTGAGGGCAGGGCCCGATGGGATCCGCGATGTCGGGGTCCGCGACCGGCGTTCTGGGAGCAGCGTAGGGATTGGCTTCCTTCATGGACTCACGAGCGCGCGGTAGATAGGTTCGTTCCACGCATCCTTGTCGACGTCGTAGACGACGAAGTTGCTGTCGAACTGCCAGTAGGTCCAGGCCCAGCCGCGCTTCTCCGCGGCGCGTGCGACGGCCGCGGTGTACTCGATCCGCGATTTCTGCGGCGCCTTGTCATAGGCGCCGAACTCACCCAGCAGGATCGGGCGATCGTGCTGCTTCGCCCAGGCCTGCGCCTTGTCGAAGTCCTGCTCGATCTTGGCGTAGTCCGCGGGTGTTCCCCACGTCAGACCCGACAGCCTGGTGTATTCCGGCGACCAGCTCGCGCCCTGGTGCGTGAACGTGTGCGGCTCGTAGTAATGCACCGTGACGATGATGTGCCGATCTTCCGCCGGCAGCTCGAGCTGCGGCAGGTGCGATATGTTGTTCCAGAACGCGGGACCGATGATCACGTTGCGCGTCGGGTTCGTCTTGCGAATGACCGGCAACGTCTCGGCGATCAGTGAATTCCAGATCGCGTCCATCTTGCGGTTCGGCTCGTTGAGCATCTCGAACATGACGTTCGGCGGCGCGTCCTTGTAGCGCTCACCGACCTGCGTCCAGAACGCCCGCAACTGTCGACGGCACAGCTCGGTGTCGTCCGTGCAGCGTTCGTAATCGTGCTCGTCGAGAATGACGTGGAGATTCTGCCTGGTGGCTTCCGTTACCAGCATGTCGAGCGTGGCGAACCATTGCGGATCGAGCTCGAGCTTCTCGTTCATCTTGCGGAAGCCGTACAGGTTGATGCGCACCGTGTCGAAGCCGCCGTCCTTGATGATCTTGAAGTGCCGCGGCTTGAAGCGGGCTTTCGACGGGTCCTGCCAGATGGGGTCGTAGCCGACGATGTTCACGCCGCGCTTCATCCGCGCGACCTGGTCGGCGGCGGAGAGTGGGGCGTCGGCAGCGCAGGCCGTCGCGAAAACGAGGAACAGGCAGACGGATGGCAGCGACTTCAATTCATTATCTCCAGGATCGAAACCAGGGTGTCCGCACCGTCGTGCCGGCGAACGTCATCGATCACTTCTTGCCGAACAACGCGTCGAGCGCAGCGCGCGATGCATCGACTTCAGCCGTGTTCGGCGCGACGTACGCGCCTGCTTTCGGCTTGAAGTGATCGCAGAAGTTGGCCTGGGTCTTGTCACGCACTTCCTCGGCCGTGGGCTCGCGGCAGTGTTTGGCGACGCGCGTGTCGTACTCGACGCACATGCGGCAGGCGTGCAGCTCGCTGCGGCACGCCTTGCATTCGTCGAGCCGCCGCAGCGGCAGGCTCAGCGCCTCGAGCGAGGCGCCGCATTTCCAGCAGCTGAGTCCGTGAGCCATCCTGCCGGGATCATAAGGCGTATTTCCGGCGCAGGTAACGCAGCGTCGCCGCCATCTCCTCCCGGTCGAGCGCGCGCGGCCAGAGGATGATCTCCGCGAGGTCCGCCGCCTGGGCGGGGTTCGCGGGTGGGCGCAGTCCGGCGAACGGGGACTGCATGGCCCCTCCCGAGACAGGCGTCGAGCGCGACGGCACGCCGACGAAATCGAAGCGCATGCCGGACGGCAGCGCGATCTCGCGCGCCTGGCCATCCTGGTTGCCGATATACGCCGCAGCCACGCCATCGCGATAACTGATCGCAGCGATGTGGAATTCGGTCGCCTGCGGCGCGTCGAATTCGGCCTGCACGCCGCCGCCGCCGCGCAGCTCCAGGGTCTTTCCATCGCGCCAGGCAATGCTCTGGTCGTGCGCGACGTCCGAGCTCAGCACGATTCCGCTGAAGCTGCCGGGCGTCTGGCGCCCGACGATGAACGCGGTGAATTCCTTCGCGGCCATCGGCGTCTTGAGTCTCAGGCTCGAACGTTCGGCGACTCGCACCACCGGCAGCGTGGCCAACGTATTCGGCATGAGCCACGAAGAGTGCCCCTGCGGCGCGATCGCCTCGTTGCCGATGGCCGGTGGTGCCTTCCAGCCGGTCATGATCGTCGTGCGCGTCCAGACGTCGTCGCCGCGCAGCCAGGCGTGCATGCCATCCGCGGCGCGCAGGCACCAGCCTGTCTCGCCGGGCTTCGCGGTGAAGCTGCACTGCTTCGCGGTGGGCGAATTGAAGCCGAGCATCACGGGATGGTCCGCGAGCGCCTGCTCCGCCGGATCACTCGCGGGCGCGAAGTTGAACACCCGCAGCGGCGCGGCGGATTCCTCCGGCGCTCCCGTCGCACGTCCCGGGACCGGTATACCGAACTTCCTGATGAGATAACGCGTCGTGGCGACGAATTCCTCGTCGCTCAGCGTCCGGTCATAGAGGACGATCTCGGCGAGCTCCGCGCCCTTCGACGGCACGCGCGGCGCATTCAGCGGCGATACCGGCTGCCGCGGCGGCCCCTTGTCGAATCGGCCCACATGGGTCAATGCAATGCCGCGATTGACGGGATACCCGACCTTGCTCGCGGACAACGCCTTGGTTTCCAGCGGCTGACCGTTGAGGAATGCTGTCACCGTTTCGAAGTCGCAGCGCAACGCGATCAGGTGGAACTCCTCCGCCTGCTCGTACTGCCACATGAGCGGATTCGCGCTCTCCACGTTGAGGACGATGCCGTTCGAGCCGGCCCAGTAGAGCGCGCCGTACTGCGGATCTTCGTGATTGCCGAAGATCGCGCCGTACTCGGTGCCGGGGACCTTGCGCCCCACGACGAAGATCGTGAATCGGCGCCGGGCGAAGTCGCCCGCACCCTTGAACTCCAGCTCCTGGAAGCCGGTGAGACTCACGACCGGCCATCCGTTGAAGCGCTTCAGCGCCATCGTCGGCTGCAGGAACCGGTCGGGTTGAACGGCGTGGACACCATTGCGGGCCCGCCATTCCTCGAATGAGCCGGGGCGGATGATGTCCTCGGCGCGGTGCCACTGGCCGGGCTTCGCGGCCGGCCAGAGGCAGAATTTCTCGCCGGGCGACGTGACGCGCATGTCGCAATCCACCTTCTCCGGGGCATTCACACCGGCTGCCGCGGGAAATTCCCACAGCGGGTCGTCAGGTGAGGGCACCTGCGCGACGGCCACGCCACACGCCGTCCATGACACGAGAATCCAGCGCTTCCACATTGCAGCGAGCTCCGGTTGTGCGATCCGGAAATTCTGCCAAAAGGTGCCCCGGCGCCGCAGCCTTGCTAGTTAGCTTCGTGACGCACGCCACGCTCCGCGAGGAATTCGCGCAACACGCGGCCCGTGTGGGACTGCCGGCTCTTCGCGACCACCGCCGCGGGCGGGCCGGCCGCGACGACCTTGCCGCCGCCGGCGCCGGCTTCGGGTCCCATGTCGATGATCCAGTCGGCCTCGGCCATGACGTCGAGGTTGTGTTCGATCACGACCACGCTGTTGCCGACGTCGACGAGCCGATGCAGCACGTGGATGAGTTTCTCGACGTCCGCCATGTGCAAACCGACCGTCGGTTCATCGAGTACGTAGAGCGTGTGCGACGCCTTCTGGCGCGGGCCGCGCCGTTCCTCGCCACGCACCTTCGCGAGCTCGGTGACCAGCTTGATACGTTGCGCCTCGCCGCCCGAGAGGGTCGGGCTTGGCTGCCCCAGCGTGAGATAACCCAGGCCCACGTCCTGCAGCAGCCGCAACGCGTGGTGGATGGAAGAGTGCGCGGCGAAGAATTCGACCGCGTCGTCGATGTTCATCTCGAGCAGGTCCCCGATCGATTTGCCGCGCCAGAGGATGCTCAACGTCTCAGCGTTGAAGCGCCGGCCGCGACAGGTATCGCACAACACCTTCACGTCGGGCAGGAAGTTCATCTCGATGGTCTGCATGCCCTGGCCGTCGCAGGCCTCGCAGCGGCCGCCGGCCGTGTTGAACGAGAAGCGGCTGGTGGTGTAGCCCGCGATCTTCGCCTCGGTGGTGTTGGCGAAGATCCTGCGGATGTCGTCCCAGAAGCCGATGTAGGTGGCCGGGCAGGAGCGTGGCGTCTTGCCGATGGGGGTCTGGTCGACTTCGAGCACGCGGTCGATGAGCTCGACGCCGCGCACGGCGGCAACGCCCATGAGTTCGGGTAGTTTGACGCGCGAACCCTTCGACGCGCGCCGGCCGACCAGCCGCTTGAGGTTGGTGTAGAGCACGTCGCGCGCGACGGTGGATTTGCCCGAACCCGACACGCCGGTGACGACCACGAGCCGGCCGACGGGAATCGAGATGTCTTCCTTGCGGACGTTGTGCAGTTCGACGCCCTCGAGCTTGAGCTGCGGCGCACGCGCGGCCGTGGCGCGGCGCGGCTGCGCGGCGTGCGTGAGCGGCTTCGCGAGGAAGCGGCCGGTGATCGAAGCGGGGTTGGCCATGAGTTCGGCAACCTTGCCCGCCGCGACCACTTCACCACCGCGCACGCCGGCCCCGGGGCCGAGGTCGATCACGTGATCGGCGCGCCGGATCGTGTCCTCATCATGTTCGACGACCACGAGCGTGTTGCGGTGCTTCGCCAGCTCGGCGAGCGCGTCCAGCAGGATCCGGTTGTCGCGCGGGTGCAAGCCGATGGTCGGCTCGTCGAGCACGTAACACACGCCCTGCAGGTTCGACCCGAGCTGGGCGGCCAGCCGGATGCGCTGCGCCTCGCCGCCCGACAACGTCGGAGCGGAGCGGTCGAGCGGCAGATAACCGAGGCCGACGCGCTGGAGGAACGCGAGGCGCGCCTTGATCTCGGCCATGAGATCGCGCGCGATCTCGGCCTCGCGTTTGCCCAGGCGCAGCCTGTCGATGAACGAGACCGTGTCGTCGATCGCACGCGCCGAGAGATCGGCGATGTTGAGGTCGCGGAAACGTACGTGCAGCGCGACCTGGTTGAGCCGCTGGCCGTTGCAGGTCTCGCAGGCGTGGGCGTCGTCCTCCATCCACTCGTTCCAGGTGGCTTCCTCGCCGCTCTGCTCCTCGTCGAAGCCTTCGAGCGCGAGGCCGGTGCCGTAGCAGTCCTCGCACCAGCCGTGTTTGCTGTTGAACGAGAACAGGCGCGGGTCGAGCTCGGCGAAGCTGGTGCCGCAGGAGGGGCAGGCGCGCTTGATGCTGAATACCTGGACCTTCGGCTTCTTCGCGTCGAGATCGAGCACGTGCACGAGGCCCTTGCCGTGATCGAGCGCCTTGATCAGGTTGCGCTCGAGCGTGTCCGCGTTGTCCTTCTGCACGTTGATCTGCGCGACCGGTAGTTCGATCGTGTGTTCCTTGAAGCGGTTGAGGCGCGGCCACTGCCAGGTGGTCAGCATCTCCCCGTCGACGCGCAGGTGTTTGTAGCCGCGCGCGTTGGCCCACTTCGCGAGCTCGGTGTAGTAACCCTTGCGCGCGACGACCAGCGGCGCGAGCAGCAGGATGCGCGAGCCCCTGTGCTGCTTGAGCAATCGCTCGGCGATGCTCGCCGGTGTCTGCGGCTCGATCGCCACGTCGCAGGTGGGACAGAACTGCGTACCCAGCTTCTGATAGAGCAGGCGCAGGAAGTGATAGATCTCGGTGAGTGTCGCGACCGTGCTCTTGCGTCCGCCGCGGCTCGTACGCTGCTCGATCGCGACCGTGGGCGGAATGCCGTAGATCGCATCCACGTCCGGCCGCGCGGCCGGCTGCACGAACTGCCGCGCGTAGGCGTTGAGCGACTCCAGGTACCGCCGCTGCCCCTCGTTGAAGATGATGTCGAACGCGAGCGTGGACTTTCCGGAGCCGGAAACACCCGTGATGACAGTGAACGCCTCGCGCGGAATCTCCACGTCGATGGAGCGCAGGTTGTGCTCCCGCGCATTGTGGATGGTGATGGCGTTGGAGGCGGTGCCTGGCACGGAAATCCCGGGAGAAGCGCGCGATGTCGGCGCGACGTCCCGGACCAGCGACGCTTCTGCCGGGATTTCCGTGCCAGGCACCGTCTTCAGGTAATCGCGCAGGGCCTTGCCGGTGTGGGAGGTCGGGTGGGCTTCCACTTCCAGCGGGGTGCCGGCCACGACGATCTGGCCGCCGGCGTCGCCGCCTTCGGGGCCGAGGTCGATGATCCAGTCGGAAGTGCGGATCACGTCGAGGTTGTGTTCTATCACGAGCAGCGAGTGGCCGATCTTGAGCAGCTTGCGGAACGCGCGCAGTAGTTTGGCGACGTCGTCGAAGTGCAGGCCGGTGGTCGGCTCGTCGAAGAGGAACAGCTTGCCGCGGATCGACGGCGTGTCGTCGGCCGCGGCCTCGGCGAGATGGCCCGCGAGTTTCAACCGCTGCGCCTCGCCGCCCGAGAGCGTCGGCACGGGCTGCCCGAGCTTCACGTATTCGAGGCCGACATCCACCAGCGGCTGCAGCCGGACCGCGACGCTCGACACGTCCTTGAAGAACACCAACGCCTCGGTGACCGTCATGTCGAGCACGTCCGCGATGTTCCGCCGCGTGCCGTCCGCGCCCTCGCGCCGGATCTCGAGCGTCTCGGCGCGATACCGCTTGCCGTCGCAATCCGGGCAGCGCAGGTACACGTCCGACAGGAACTGCATCTCGACGTGTTCGAACCCGTTGCCGTTGCAGGTCGGACAACGGCCCGTACCCGAGTTGAAACTGAACGTGCCCGGCGTGTAGCCGCGCGACTTCGCCGCGCCCTCGTTCGCGAACAATTCGCGCACCACGTCGAACGCGCCGACGTAACTCGCCGGATTCGAGCGCGTCGTACGCCCGATCGAACTCTGGTCGATCATCACGACATCGTCGACGAGATCCGCGCCTTCGATGCGGTCGAACGCGCCGGGCGCCTCGCTCGGCAATCCGAGCGATTTGCGCAGCGCCTTGTAGAGCACGTCTTCGATGAGCGTGGACTTGCCCGATCCCGACA
>JAEZCN010000209.1 GCA_023433515.1 Pseudomonadota bacterium | reverse complement strand
AGGTGATGCGCTTCGGGCGGGTCGAGATCGACACGGGTGCGCGCGAGGTGAGGGTGGACGGGCAACGCAAGACGCTCACGAGTCACCAGTTCGCATTGCTCGTGGCATTGGCCGAACGCGCGGGCCGCGTGTTGTCGCGCGAATCATTGATGGACCTGACGCGCGGCACGGCGCTCGAGGAATACGACCGATCCATCGACGTGCACGTATCGCGGCTGCGCGCGGCGATCGAGGACGACCCGAAGCGGCCGCGCCGCATCCTCACGCTGCGTGGCGCGGGTTACGTGTTCGCGAAGGAGCAGGATCGCTAGATGCGCCGCCTGCACCTCAAGCTCTATCTATCGATCATCGCCGTGCTGATCTGCTTCACGGTGGGCATCGCCGTGCTCTGGCACGTCATCGATCATCGCGCGCGCACGTTGTTGCACGGCGCGCAGGTCATCCTGCTGGTGGGCGCGGTGGGCGCGGGTCTCGCGCTGCTCGCGTACCCGATCGCGCGTGGCGTCACGGCTCGGCTGGAACGCCTGAAGCAGGGCGTGCGCAGCTTCGGTTCGGGCGATCTCTCCGCGCGCGTCTCCGTCGAGGGCAGGGACGAAGTGGCCGCGCTCGCCACGAGCTTCAACGAATCCGCCGAGCGCATCGAGCAACTGGTGCGCGCCAACCAGATGCTGCTCGCCAACTGCTCGCACGAGCTGCGCACGCCGCTCACGCGCATGAGATTGGCCGCCGAGCGGCTGTCATCAGGCGATGCGAGCGCAAACTCCGAGCTCGCGCGCAACATCGGCGAGCTCGATGCGCTCATCGGCGAACTACTGCTCACGAGCCGGCTGGATGCAAACAAGCGACCGGATCGCGTCGAGACGCTCGACCTGCTGGCGCTGGCGGCCGAGGAGGCCGCGTTTTTCGATCTCGAAGTGACCGGTGAGCCGGTCACGCTGCGCGGTGACCCGCTGCTGCTGCGACGACTGGTCCGCAATCTCCTCGAGAACGCGCGCGTGCATGCGGGCGGCGCGAGCGAGCTGCGCGTGACGCGCGGCGAACGGGGTGCGGAACTCACCGTCGAGGATACGGGTCCGGGCATCGCGGCCGAGGATCGCGAACGCGTCTTCGAGCCATTCTTCCGCCGCTCCGACCCGCCTGCCAACTCCGCAATTTCTCACCCGGCACCAACAAACCAACCCACCGGCGCGGGGCTGGGGCTCGCCATCGTCCGGCAGATCGCGCGAGTGCATGGCGGGGATGTCGATTACGCGCCGCGCGAAGGCGGCGGCAGCCGTTTCACCGTTGCGCTGCCTGGGCTCTGAGGGCGCGCGCGGCGACTCGTTTCAGCGGCTGCCTGAAATGCTCGCCCAGCTCGACGTGGTGGGCATGTGCGGCCGCCGCCTGCTCGATCAGCCATTTCGCGGATTCGCGTTCGTTCAGGTCCAGCAGGCAATCGGCGAGGGCGATTCGCATCTCCGCGAGCCACGGACTGGCCGGGGCGTCGCTCCTGCCGCGCAGATCCAGCGCGTGCTCGAGCTGGCGCCGTGCAGACCGGAGGTCTCCCGCGCGGTGCAGCGCGTGGCCCAGCCTCAGCGCCGCATCAGCTTCGAGTGTGGAGTAGTTCGACCGCAGGGAAGAACGCTGAATGGCGTGCAACGCCTCGCGCGCGGACTTCTGGGCATCCGCCGCGCGATCCTGCAACAGGCTGGCCTGTGAGCTCGCAAGCTGAGTCAGCACGACGTCGACGTTCAATGGCAGTCGGTCGGCATCCTTGCGTGGCGCGACCTGCTTCAGCTTGTCGATTGCGTCCGTGGCATCGCCCTGCGCGAGCGCGAGCGCGACCTGCCCGAACACGAAGCGGTTTCCGGCGGAGCGCTCGGCGCCGTTGCCGCCGACGCGGAGCCAGATCCGCAACGCCTCGTCGAGATTCCGCGCGCTCGCTGCGTATCGGCCCATCGCCGTGAAGGCCACCGCCTGGCGATCCAGTGTCCGCGCGAGCGGCAGCGTATCGGGATAGTGCGCGCGCAGGTCCGCGACTTCGGCGGCCACGTAGCGTTCGCCTTCCGCGAGCCGTCCTTCCGAAATGAGGGCCGTGCCGTACGCCCAGTTCACGGTGCCGACCGCGTCCGGTGTCGCGTTGGCTTCCTCCATGCCGATTTTTTGCAGCACGTCCTCGAAGAGCTGTGTGCCTTCGGCCCGGCGTCCGTGGGTGTGCAGGAAGCCGGCGACCTTGGCCTGCGTCTGCAGCGTGATGCCGCTCAAGTCGCCGTGGAGCCGGCGCGACAGCGCCAGCGCTTCGCGGTAGTGCTCCTCGGCCTCGCCGAGGTTCAACGAGCCCATCTGCGCTTCCGCGAGCTGAACCAGCGGCGTGATCAGCCACGCGGACTCGCCGGGTTGCCGGCGCTGCGCCTCGGCGAGCGCTTCGCGATGCCATGACTGCGCGCAGTCGAAATCGCCGGCGAAGTAGCAGGCGCGGGCAGAGGCCTGGAGCGAGTGGAACAGTCCCCATTCCGAAGGGTGCGCGTCGAAATGCCGCCGCGCCTGCTCGGCGTTGTGGCGCATGTTCGTGAGCGAGGTGTACTGCTGCAGATTCGCCATTTCCAGGAAGAGGATGCCGTGCAGATCCGATGGGCCAGCGCCGCTTCCATCGAGGATGCGTTGTGCTTCGGCGAGCGCATCCTGCGCACGTGCGGGCTGGCTGGACCCGGAGGTATCGCGCGCGTAGCCCATCAGCGCGTCCGCGACGCGAATGTCCGCCGCACCGTGAACGCGCCTGAGCACGTCGATCCGCTGCTGGCGCATGCGCGCCGCATCGTCGAACAGCCCGAGCTGGTAGTACATGTCCGCCAGCGTATCGAGCACCTGGGTCTGGGCCTCGGGCGCGTCCTTCAGGCCCTCGGAGATTCGCTGCGCTCCCACGTCCAGCAGTTCGCGCGCCGTGGTCTGTTGGGCACGAAGCGGGTCCGGCTGCAGCACGGAGTTCGCCTTGAACACGTCCAGCAGGAATTCCTGTACCGCCTGGGCGCGTTGGGCCTCGATCCGCGCGAGGCGGCTCTGCTCTCCAGCTACCAGGGCCTGCCGGATCGAAATCCCGGTCGTCACCAGCAGCACGAAGCCGGTGAACACCGCGAATGCGACCGCGCCCTTGTGGCGCGCGATGAACTTGCGCAGCCGATACGCGGGGCTGTCGGGCCTGGCCAGCACGGGTTGGCCGGCCAGATGGCGTTGCAAGTCCTGGTGAAAGGCATCGGCCGTCGCGTAACGCTCGGCCGGATTCTTTTTCAGAGCCCGCAGAGTGATGGTGTCCAGGTCACCGGCCAGCGTCTGCGCCAGTTTTCCGGGCGTGGTGGCGCGCGCGTCCGCGATCTCCCGCGTGAGCTCGCGCTGGCTGGGGCGCGCGGGTTCCGCGGACAGAACCGCTTCCTCGAGCGCTCCGCGCGAGTCCCGCGTCAGGTCATAGGGACGATGCCCGCTCAGCAATCCGTACAGCAGCACGCCGACCGAATACAGGTCGCTCGACGTGTTGACCGGTTGTCCGGCTATCTGCTCGGGCGAGGCATATTCGGGCGTGAGCGCGCGCCCGCCGATCTCCGTGAGGTCCGACGCTTGCGCTTCGCCCTCCGTCATGAGTTTCGCGATGCCGAAATCGAGCAGGCGCGCCTGGCCTTGCTCCGTTACGAGGATGTTGGAGGGCTTCAGGTCGCGATGCACCGTGAGGTTCTGGTGCGCGTGACGCAGTGCGGTGAGCACTTGCATGATGAGGCCGATGCGCTCGCGCACGGTCAGCCGCTTCGAGTCGCAATAGGTAGTCAGCGGCATGCCGTCCACGTATTCGATCGCCAGATACGGCTGGCCATCGTCCGTCACGCCCGCATCGAGCAGGCGCGCGATGTTGGGGTGATCCAGCGCCGCGAGGATGTTCCGCTCCCGCGCGAAGCGCGCGCCGAGCGTCCGGTTGGCCAGGCTCGCATGCACCAGCTTCAATGCCACCTGGCGTGCGAACAGGCCATCGCTGCGTTCCGCAAGCCACACGGAGCCCATGCCGCCCTGGCCCAGCAGCCGCACGACGCGGTACGGACCGAACATGCGCCCCTCGAGAGATGGGAGCGGTCGCCCGGCCTCGCGGAAGTGTCGTTCCATGAACTCGACGGTTTCGATGGGCAGCGCGTGGCGCGAGCCACCCACGGCGACCAACAGATCCCGGACGAGCTCATGGAGCTCGGGCTCGCGCCGCTGCAGATCCGCCTGCCATGCATCGCGGCGATCCGCAGGCAGGTCCAGCGCTTCGTCGAGCAACGCGGCTATTTGTTGCGCCGCTTCGGGACTGATGTCTTTCAATTGCACGGCGCTTCTCTCCACGCGGTCACGCGTGCTGGTTAGTTCTCTTCCATCAATTTGTACAGGAACGCGCGCGCCTTCTCCCATTCGCGTTCGACGGTGCGCGTGGAAACGCCCAGCGCCTGCGCGACTTCGCCGACGGACAGACCCGCGAAGTAACGCATTTCGACGAGCTGATGAAAACCCGGCGCGATGCGCTCGAGGGCATCGAGCGCGGAGTTCACGGCGATCACCCGATCGTCGCTCAGGTCATCGCCCGCCACGCCGGTAGTGAGAGTCACGAATGCCTGGTCGCCGCCGCGCTTGCTCGCCTTCCGGGCCCGCACGTCGTCGACGATCACGGTACGCATGACTCGCCCGATGTACCGGAAGAAGTCGGCGCGGTCCGAAAGCTGCAGGCGGCCGCGGTCCATCAGCCGAAGAAAGCTTTCGTGCACGAGCTCGGTGACGCTCAAGGCCTGCAGGCCGGAATTTCTGCCCAGCCGCTGCCGCGCCATGCGTTTGAGGGCGGGGTAGGCGAGCTCGAACAGCCGGTCCGACGCCCGTGTGTCTCCCGCATGCGCGGACCGCAGGAGTTGTGTGATGTCTTCCTTCACGAGCGGGGGTACCGGGGACTGGATAGCCCCGGGATTCTAAAGCAGGCCCGGGATTCCAGAGCAATCCGATCAGGCTCGCGGACGCGCCCGAACCGCTCCCACTGCTGCGCGGCAGAAAAAGTTCGAGAGTCGTGGCGGATTCCGGGCGCGGATTGCGTTATCCACGGGAGAGATCCCAGATAGTGAGTGTTCCATGTCCAAGCTCAGTCCATTCGGCCTCGTGTTGCTCGCCTGCGTCTTCCCACTTTCGCTTCCCTCGGCCGCGGCCGAGCCGCAAGTGCAGCGGCCGCGCGCGCCGCACTCCCTGCCTAACAACTTTCCCATCCGTAACGAATACGGCGCCGCGGCGACTTTCAGCGAGGAAGGCTTCGTGAATCTAGCCGATGACTTCCACACGCCGCCGGGCGCGAACGGGCGCAGCTGCGCGAGTTGCCACGCCGCCGAGGCGGGCTGGAGCGTCACGCCCGGGTTCGTCAAGAAACGCTTCCTGGCCACGGGCGGGCTCGATCCGCTCTTCAACAAGCTCGATGCGGACAATCCCAGCCTGGATCTGTCTACCGTGGCGAAGCGCAAGAAGGGTTACAGCATGCTGCTGAACGGCCTGTTCCGGCGCGGCGGGCCGGTGCGCGAAGACCGCGACTTCGACGTCGTCGCCGTGGACGATCCCAACGGCGTCGGGTCGACGACGGTTTTCTCGTTCTATCGCCGACCGCTCGCCACCGCCAACCTGAAGCTCCTCTCCGGCGTGCATTGGGATGGCCGGTTCAGTATTGCCGGAGATCGCGGCCCGCCGCGCCTCGGGCTCGTCCAGCAGGCCCGTGCCGCGACCATCGGTGCGCTGGAAGCGCCGCGCGATCCGCCGCCCTCCGACGTGCTCGTGAACGCGATGGTGGACGACGAGGTGCAGCTCTGGCACGCGCAGATCGCGGTGCCGTTCATCGGCCGGCTCGATTCGTGCGGCGGTCGCGGCGGCCCCGAGGCATTGAGCCTGGAAACGCCGCGTATCGGTCGCTTCGACCTGTACGACAACTGGATCGGGTTCGTGCCGAATCGCTGCGATCGCAGGCCGATTGCGGCGGCGCTGCGCGCGCAGATCGCCCGCGGACAGGAGATCTTCAATACGCGTCAGAGCTCCAACGGGGGAACCTGTCTCGGCTGCCACAACGTGGCGAACAACGGCTCGAACATGAACGACGCGTTCTTCGACATCGGCGTCTCCGGCGCCGACACCCGCGGGGCCCGCATGCCCTTGTACACGGTGCGCAAGCGCTGCCCGGCGGGAGAGGAGACCTGTGCCGTCGAGGAGAAGCAGACGACGGATCCCGGGCGGGCCTTCATCACCGGCCGCTTCGCGGACATCAGCAGGTTCAAGACGCCGAGCATGCGTGGCCTCGCCTCGCGGGCGCCGTACTTCCACAATGGCAGCGCCGCCACGCTGCGAGATGTCGTGCGCCACTACAGCGTGAAGCGCGGCTTCAACCTGACGGGTCGGGAAGAGGACGATCTGGTCGCTTTTCTGGGCGCGCTCTGAGAAAGCGGGGTCGCGACGGGGGGGGGGGGCGGCCCCGGCGCCGGCCGGGCCCGCGCGGG
>JAEZCN010000066.1 GCA_023433515.1 Pseudomonadota bacterium | reverse complement strand
TCGGGCAGATCGCGCGCATCGAGGTCACGCTCACGAGCTCCGAGACCGAGGCGCTGCTGCTCGAATACAACCTCATCAAGGAGCACCGGCCGCGCTACAACATCGTGCTGCGCGACGACAAGAGTTTTCCGTACATCTATCTACCGTCGGGACACGAGTTCCCGCGCCTGGTGTTCTATCGCGGGCCGCGCAACCTGCCGGGGCGTTACTTCGGCCCGTTTCCGAGCGCGGGCGCGGTGAAGGAGACGCTGCTTTCGGTGCAGAAGATCTTCCGGATCCGCAACTGCCGTGACAGCTTCTTCGAGAACCGCAGCCGGCCATGCCTGCAGCACCAGATCGGCCGCTGCTCGGCGCCGTGCGTGAAGCTGATCTCGCGCGAGGATTACGCGCGCGACATCGGCGCGGCGGTCAAGGTGCTCGAAGGGCGCAACGACGAAGTCAACGCCGAGCTCGCGCGCGCGATGGAGCAGGCCGCGGACACGCTGCAATACGAGCGCGCCGCCTCGTTGCGCGACCAGCTCGCGGCGCTCAAACAGGTCCAATCGCAGCAGATCGTCACCGCCGAGGGGGATCGCGACATCGACGTGTTCGGCCTGGTCGGCGAGCCTGGCGAGTTCGCGATCTCGGTGATGATCATCCGCGGCGGTCGCAACCTCGGGTCGACCTGCTACTTCCCCAAGGGGTCGCTGGCCGAGCCCAACGAAGCGCTCGCGTCCTTCCTGATGCAGTACTACGCAAGCACGCCGCCGCCGCCCGAGATCCTCGTCAATCTCGAGCTCGAGCTCGAGGAAGCCGACGCGCTGGTGAAGGCGCTCGGCGAACGCGCGGGCAGCAGCTCGCGGCTGTGGCGACCGTCGCGCGCGCTGCCGGCACGCTGGATGGCGATGACCGTCGACAACGCCATGCAGGCGCTGCGCATGCGTCGCGCGCGCAAGGCCGACATCGCCGACATGCTCGGCGCGCTCGGAGCCTTGCTGAGTCTCGAGCAGGCCCCGAAGCGCCTCGAATGTTTCGACATCAGCCACACGGCGGGCGAGGGGACGGTAGCTTCGTGTGTCGTCTTCGGGCCGGAAGGTCCGATGAAGAAGGAATACCGGCGATTCAACATCACCGGGATCACGCCCGGCGACGACTACGGCGCGCTGCGCCAGGCATTGAAGCGGCGCTACGAGCGCGTGCGGTCCGGCGAAGTGGTCGCGCCGGACGTGTTGCTCATCGACGGCGGTCTGGGCCAGATCAACGAAGTACACGCGGAGCTGGCCCAGCTCGGCTTCGGCGACCTGAAGCTCGTGGGCGTCGCGAAGGGACCGGACCGCAGGGCGGGGCAGGAAAGGTTGTTTGTGCACGGCTCGGACGCCGCGATCGCGCCGGGGCCTGATTCTCCCGCGCTGCGCGTGATCCAGCGCATCCGCGACGAAGCGCATCGCTTCGCGATTACCGGACACCGCAAACGCCGAGCGCGCCGACACAACGAATCCGTGCTGGAAACCGTGCCCGGCCTGGGCCCGGCGAAGCGGCGCGCACTGCTGCGGCACTTCGGTGGCATGCAAGGTCTCATGCGCGCGGGCCTCGGCGATCTCGAAGCGGTCACCGGGATCGGGACAACGCTGGCACGCACCCTTTATGATCACTTGCACCCCGGAGCCTGAGAGAAGTCCCACAAGTGAAACTCGAGTCGAGATGATCTGGAACCTGCCGAACACGTTGACCTGGCTGCGAATCTTCGCGATCCCGCTGGTGGTCGTGCTGTTCTATCTACCGTTCCAGTGGGCTGACCCGGCGGCCGGACTGCTGTTCGGGCTCGCCGGCATCACCGACTCCCTCGACGGCTATCTCGCGCGCCGCATGGGCCAGACCTCGCGGCTCGGCGCCTTCCTCGATCCGGTCGCCGACAAGCTGATCGTCGCCGTCGCGCTCGTGCTGCTCGTCAGCAAGGACATGCCGCCCATTTTCATTCCCGGGCTCGAAGGTCTCGACGGTGGGCGCGCGACGCTGCGGCCCGAAACCGTGTCCGTCATCCTGGTGTTGTGTTCCGTCGTGATCATCGGCCGCGAGATCGCGATCTCCGCGCTGCGCGAATGGATGGCGGAGATCGGCCAGCGCGGCAAGGTCAAGGTGAGCAAGCTCGGCAAGTCCAAGACGATCCTGCAGATCGTCGGTCTGTCGTGCATGTTGTTCCGCTGGGACCTGCCGATCCTGCCCGGCATCGCGCTGCCGATCTTCGAGATCGGACTCGTGCTCACCATCGTCGCCGCGGTGCTCACGCTCATGTCCGCCATTGCGTACCTGCGCGCCGCCTGGCCGGACCTTCGAGGTCACTCTTGACCCGATCGGTGTGCGTGTTCTGCGGCTCCGCGCCCGGGGCGCGCCCTAGCTACTCACAGGCAGCCGAGGAATTGGGGCGCGCGCTCGCCGAGCGCAGCATCACGCTGGTGTACGGAGGCGGGCGCCTCGGTCTCATGGGCATCGTCGCGGATGCGGCGCTCGAGGCCGGCGGACGCGTCATCGGCGTCATTCCGCGCATGCTCATCGAACGCGAGCTCGCTCATCCGGGGCTCACGCGCCAGCACGTGGTCACGACCATGCACGAGCGCAAGACGCTGATGGCGGAGATGTCGGACGGGTTCGTCGGGCTGCCCGGCGGCATGGGAACCTTCGACGAGTTGGTGGAAATCGTGACCTGGGCGCAACTCGGACTGCACGCCAAGCCCGTGATCCTCGCGAACATCGACGAATATTTTTCGGCCCTGTACGGCATGCTCGATAACGCGGTCCAGGAAGGCTTCGTGACGGCCGAAAGCCGGGCGCGCTGGCGCAATGCCGATTCGGTGACCCGCGTCATGCAAATCCTTGCCGGCGAGGGTATTTCTTGACTTGCCGGGCCGCCGCCCTAGAATCTCCGCCCTCTCCAGGGCGCGGGAATAGCTCAGTTGGTAGAGCACGACCTTGCCAAGGTCGGGGTCGCGAGTTCGAGTCTCGTTTCCCGCTCCAATCTCTCCGGGTATGTTCTGTCCGGATTGCGGCTAGGTGGCAGAATGGTTATGCAGCGGCCTGCAAA
>JAEZCN010000177.1 GCA_023433515.1 Pseudomonadota bacterium | reverse complement strand
CGTTGATCGCGGCGAGCATGCCGCCGATGCCAAGGCCGGTGAAGAAGCGCCAGCCCGCGAGTTCGTACTTGTCCGCGGAGTGCGAGCAGAGATACATGCCGATCGTCATGACGACGAGGAACGAGAGAATCGCGCGCCGCCGGCCGACGTAGTCGGCCACGCCGCCCAGCACGAACGAGCCGACCGCCATGCCCCACAGATCCATTGCCAGGACGAGGCCCAGGCCTTCGTCGGGCGGGATCTGGAAATCCATCATGATGCCGGGGGTGGCGAAACTGATCGCCAGCAGATCGAATCCGTCGAGCGCGTTGAGCATGACGGTGATGGTGCACACGAGGATCTGCAGCCGCGTCATCGGTGACGTTGCGAGCAGGCTGCGCGGATCGTAGTTCGACATGTCGTTCTTTTCCCCCCAAGCCGTCGTCGGCGCGGCGAGAATAACATCGCGTTGCAGCGTGCTCGTGCGTTTGACTCGAGTTCGCTGGCGCGCGAAACGGATTGCAGTTCGAGTGGAGTGGCGGTGGCGACGCGGCCCAACACTTCGCGTACGCTCGGCACATCTCGCATTCATGAAGCCGATCAAGAGAAGTTCGTAAGCTATTGATTCAGGAGATCTGATGACCCCGTTGATTCCCTCGCGCGCCGATCACGTCGGCAGCTTCCTCCGTCCGCGCTACCTGCTCGAGGCTCGCGAGAAATTCGCGCGCAAGGAAATCACGGCGGCCGACCTGCGCGCCGTCGAAGACAAGGCGATCGCGGAAGTCATCAAGATGCAGGAAGACGTCGGGTTGCAGGCGATAACCGATGGCGAATTCCGACGTACCTATTTTCATATCGATTTCCTCAAGCAGCTCGACGGCGTGCAATCCGACGATCCCACGATCGTGATCAAGCCGGATGGCAGCGAGGAGCTCGCGCCGCCCGTGATGCGCGTGGTCTCGAAGGTGAAACACGCGCGCGACATCCAGCGCGCGGACTTCGAGTACCTGAAGGCGAACACGAAGCGGACGCCGAAGGTTACGATTCCGTCGCCCACGATGCTGCACTTCCGCGGCGGTCGCGCGGGAATCAGCCAGAAGGACTATCCGGATCTCGAGCAGTTCTACGCCGACGTCGCGCAGGCGTACGGCGACGAGCTGCGCTCGCTGTCGAAGGCGGGCTGCAACTACGTGCAGATGGACGACACGAACCTCGCCTATCTGTGCGACACGAAGATGCGCGAGGCGGCGCGGGCGCGTGGTGACGATCCGAACGAGTTGCCGCATCGTTACGCGTCGTTCATCAATCGTGTCGTCGCGCAGAAGCCCGAAGGCATGACGCTCGCGGTGCACTTGTGCCGCGGCAACTTCAAGAGCGCACATGCGGCGGAGGGCGGTTACGAGCCGGTGGCCGAGGCGTTGCTGTCGGAGATGAAGGTCGACGCGTATTTCCTGGAATACGACGACGAGCGCAGCGGCGACTTCCGTCCGCTGCGATTCCTGCCGCAGGGCAAGATCGTCGTGCTGGGCCTCATCACGACCAAGCTCGGCGCGCTCGAGTCGAAGGACGCGATAAAGCGGCGTATCGACGAGGCCGCCAAGTACGTGCCGCTCGAGCAGCTCGCGCTGTCGCCGCAGTGCGGTTTCTCGAGCAGCTTCCACGGTAACGACATCCAGATGAGCCAGCAGACCGAGAAGCTGCGCCTGGTGGTGGATATCGCCCGCGAGGTCTGGGGCTGAACCGAGGTGGGGATAGTGGTGCCGGTGTAAAAAGTGGGGATTAGCCCCAACAGCCGTTGACAGCGGCGACGCCGACAGTGCTAATCCCCACTTTTTACACCGGCACCACTATCCCCACCCATGCCTATCACGCAGATGCAGCACTACATGGTGCTGTCGAAGGACCTTGAGAAGACGCGGCATTTCTATTGCGACGTGCTCGGGCTGCGCACGGGGCCGCGGCCGCCGTTCGATTTCGAGGGATTGTGGATATACGTCGGTGACGTCGCGGTCGTTCACGTCGCGGGCCAGGCCAGCTACGTGGCGACCGGGCGCCTGGATGATGCGGCGCGCGCGCGCCACGGCAGCGGCAGCGTCGATCACATCGCATTCGCGGCCGACAACTACGACGAACTCGTGGCGAGCTTCGAAAAGCACGGCGTGAAGTACCGTTCCACGCGCGTGCCGGCCAGCGATCTGCGCCAGCTCTTCGTGCACGATCCCGACGGGATTCAGATCGAGATCAATATCCGCGCCAGGTCCTGAGGCGCCGACAGGAACGGCGAGTGATCGCCGTCGAGCGTGAACACCGGATCGCAAGGCAGCCGCGCCTGCATGAGCCTCTGAGCAGCGTGCGAGACGGTCTTGTCGTCGCGGCACTCGATGTACGCGCGCGGCACGCGGCCGAACTTCTCCGGTGTCACGGTCAAGGGCGTCACCAGCGGTTTGAGCGGCTCGGGCGACAGCCGTGCGCGCGCGAATTCCACGTCCGCGTCGCCGCAGTGACCATAAAACGCATCGCGCACGACGCGCGGCCGCAGCGTGCAGGTCACGCCACTTGCGGCGGGAACCATGTTGGCCGGCACCACTGAACCTTCGTCCGCGCGCGCGGCGTCCGCGAGCGTTTCGCCGGCGGGTAGTAGATAGGCAGAAAGATAGACGAGCCGCGCGACGTGCCCGGGAACGAGCTCCGCGGCCTGGCTGATCACGATTCCGCCGCGGCTGTGGCCGACCAGGACCACCGGCTCCGGTTGCGCGACGACGAGGTCCGCGACGAAGCGGGCCCACGAATCCAGCGTGACCGAGGATGCCGGGGTCGGATCGTCGCCCATCGAGGGCAAGTCGGGCGCCACCACGCGATGACCCTGCGCCGCCAGCAGCGGCGCGAGCTTGTGCCAGCACCAGGCGCCATGCCAGGCGCCGTGTATCAGAACGTAGGTCGCGGGAGTCGTCACGCGCGTGACATTAGCAGCCGCGCGGCGCTCCAGTCTCGGAACGGTGCCCGCGTCGCCGCGAGGTGGCGGCGCTCGAACGCGACTGACAGGGAGCACGACTGGACCATGAGTGCAATTCGCGCCGCCCCGCGCATGGGCTACGATGGGGCGGGAAGGGAAGGAGGAATCACATGCGAACCAGAACCAACCATCTAACCACCCGGCTGCTGGCGCTCGTGCTGTTGTGTACCGCCGCCGCCCGCGCCGATGCGGACATCAGCAAGAAGCCGAACGCGCAGAAGGTCATCGCGTTCATGGACATGGTCTTCAACCAGAAGAAGGTCAAGGAAGGTTTCGACAAGTACGTCGGCGACAAGTACATCCAGCACAACCCGATCGCACCGGACGGCAAGGAAGCGGCGGTGGAGGTCCTCGGCAAGGCGCTGGTCGCGCTGCCCGGCTGGACCTACGATTTCAAGCATGCCTACGTCGACGGCGACATCGTCGTGCTGCATTCGCACGTGCGCATGAATCCCGACGACCGCGGCATGGCGGTGGTCGACATCTTCCGGTTCGAGAAGGGCAAGATCGTCGAACACTGGGATGTCGTGCAGCCGATCCCGGAAAAGTCCGCGAACGAAAACACGATGTTCTGATCGGGAACGAGTCGGGGACAGATCTGTTTATCGACGATAACGGGGCGACATCGTCAGTAAATAGATCTGTCCCCGATCACCCTGTCCCCGATCAGGTCCCGCTCCACCAGTCGAGCAGGGCCTGCGTCACCGCTTGCGGACGTTCGACCGTGCACATGTGGCCGCACTCGGGCACGAGGACGAGGGTCGCCCCGGTAATCCGCTGCGCCATCTCACGGTGGCGTGCCGCCGGCGCCCAGCTATCGTCCTCGCCGCACAACACGAGCGTGGGGCAGGCGATGCGCGGCAGCAACTCGCCCGCATCGGGCCGAGCGATCAGCGCGCGGATCTGCGCCGCGAAGACCCTGGCGCTGCCGCGCGCGAACATCGCGACGATGCCGTCGATCAATGGCTTTTCGGCGAGCCGCGGCTTCCAGACCATTCCCTGCACCCAACGTTCGGCCATGGTCGCCATGCCGTCGCGCTGCGCGATTTCGACGAGCTCGAGCCGCCCCGCGACTTCGCGTTCGCCAGCCTCACCCCCGGCGAGCGCCTGGGTGCCAGTGTCGAGCAGCGCGATGCCGCGGATGCGTTGGGGCGCGATGCGAAACATCTCGAGCGCCACACGTCCGCCCATCGAGTGACCGGCGATCGCGATGTCGCCATTGACGGTGTCGAGCACATGGCGCGCCATCGCCGCCAGAGAATCGAGCGCGCCATAATCCGCGATGTGAACGTCGACGCGCGGCGCGAATGCCGCGCGCGCGTGCGCCCAGACGGCGGCGTCGCAGGACAGGCCAGGGAGGAGGACCAGGGAGGTCATCGTGGGTTCAGTGTCGGCGTATTGAGATCGCTGCCCGGCGGAACCCGTGGGGCTGTAGTGCGATCAAGCGTCTCCGTACTGATATCACCGAAGCCGGGCGCTGAGGTTTCACACTCCAACATTTCACACTTCATCCCCATCGCGATGGCTCCACCCCCGGCACGAAATGCTGTCCGGGATTTGCGCTCCGCGAAATCGCCAGCGACGCCTTCACCGAAGGCCGCTGTTCGATGCGTTTCAGATACTCCATCAAGCGCGGCGTCGCGTTCTCGTTGGCAACCTCGGGCGCGAGATCCGGCACCGACCGCAACAGCGCAAAGGCATCGATGTCGGCGATGCTGAATTCCCCGCCGGCGAGCCACGCGCCCTCCGCGAGCTGCTTCTCGACGCGTTGCACCGGAAACTTCAGGCGCTCGCGCGCGATGCCGAGGATCTCGGCCGTGTAGGCGCCATCCAGCAGCGCGGCCCACGACTGTCGCCGCTCCACCGGTTCGATCTTCGCGATCGCGGCATCGACCTCCGCGCGATCGCGCGCCGCGAGTTTCGGCGCGAGATACTTCGCGCAGCCCAGCACCGGGACGAGCGATCCCAGGTGCGCGCCGAGAAATTGCGCGGAGGCATGCGCGCGATACAGGTCGTACGGCGTCCTCGGCAGCAACGGTTTGCCCGGCAATGCCTCCGCGATGTATTCGAGCATGAATCCGGAATTCGAGATCAGCGATCCGTCGTGAAGCAACAAGGGTCCTTCGCGCTCGAGATGCAATTGCGCTTCGACTCCGTTCTCGAGGCCTTCCGGCAGCCCGAGGGAAAATTGCTCGAAGTTCTCCGCGTCGAACCAGCGGATCGCGAACTCCGCCTGCTTCTCGTGGAGCGCGATCAGCGGCTTGAGGAAAAAGGTGTTGGGTTCCGAGGTGTACAGCTCAAGCATGGCGGTCACGCTCCAGGAATTTCACGCGTTCGGCCATGGCGGTGCGCCCCAGTTTCCAGACCTCTTTCGTCGCCGGTCGCTCGTAGATCTTGCGGAGCCACTCCATGATGTGCGGCGTCTTCTGGTCGTTGCAGTGATCCGGCTGCGACAGCGGCAACGCGTAGCCGAGGTTGAATCCGTTGATGTCGCCGAGCGAAAAGGTCTCGCCCGCGATCCAGGAGTGGCGCGAGAGATGATCCTCGAGCAGGCCGGTGCAGAAACGCACGCGGCGGCGCGACTCGTCGAGCTCCGCCGGCGTGAATTCGTTGAACATCGCCTTGCGCCACGCGATGCGCCGCGACTCGAGCGGAATGCGCGCGATCGCCGCTTCGAGCTCTTCCCTGGGCCGCTGCCGAACCGCCGGGCCGACGAACACGCTCCAGCCGATCATGCTCAGCGAGGGCCCGTAGTAGGCATCGAGGAACCGCATCCACCAGCGCATGCGCCAGCGTTCCTTGGGATCGCGGGGTTTCAACGGTGGTCCGTCGAACTCGTCGTCGACGTATTCCATCATCGGCGTGGATTCGGTCAGTACACGCGATCCGTGGACCAGCGTGGGAATCGTGCCGTCCGGGTTGATCGCGAGATAGGTGGGCTGGTGCTGATCGAACTTGAGCAAGTCGGTGTAGTGACTCTCGAAGGGCACGCCTTTCTCGGCGAGGGTGAGCATGGGTTTGCCGGAATTGGCATTGGGCTCCCAGTGGTAGAGATGCACCGTCATCAAACCCCTCCGATGTCGTTCAGAATTTCAGCAGTGCCTGCACCTCGATACCGGTCTTGCGAAGCCGCTCCGCGCCACCCAGTGCCGGAAGATCGATCACGAAACAGGCCGCCATCACCTGCGCGCCCGCGGAACTCAACAACTGCGCCGCCGCCGTCGCCGTTCCGCCGGTCGCGATGAGGTCGTCGAGCAACAACACCCGCTCGCCGCTCCGGATCGCATCCTTGTGCATTTCCATCTCGTCGACGCCGTACTCGAGGGAGTAGGCGACGCGGACCGTTTCGTGCGGCAGCTTGCCGCGCTTGCGGATCGGAACGAATCCTGCCTTCAGGCAGTGAGCGACGGCTCCACCCAGAATGAAACCGCGTGCCTCGATGCCCGCAACCTTGTCGATTTTCGCGCCGACCCACGGGGCGCACAGGGCGTCGATGGTCGCCGAGAAGGCGCGGTCGTCGCGCAACAATGTCGTGATGTCGCGGAACTGGATACCGGGTTTGGGGTAGTCGGGGATCGTACGGATCGATTCCCTGAGAAAGGCGAGTTGTGTGTCATTCACGGCGGCCGAGTGTAGAGATTTGTGCAAGACTGTGTCCAGAAACCACTGCAAAGGACGTTCGATGCGATTGAAGATTCTCGTGGTGCTGCTGACCAGCGGCGCGACGGCGAGTGCGGCGCAGTTTCCGCTCGTCGATACGGGTGCCCTGATGTTCGGCGACGTCGAAACCATCACCACCCACAACGAGGACACGCTGCCGGATCTGGCCCGACGCTACGGGCTCGGGTACGAAGAGATCCTGCGCGCGAACCCGGGCGTCGACACCTGGCTGCCGGGTGAAGGCACGCCCGTGATCATTCCCGGCCAGCGGCTGCTGCCCGCGGGACCGCGCGAGGGCATCGTCATCAACCTGCCCGAGCATCGGCTGTATTACTTCGCGCCGGCGAAGAAGGGCGAGGTACCACAGGTCATCACGTATCCCGTCAGCATCGGCAAGATGGATTGGGCGACCCCGCTCGGCCAGACGAAGATCGTCGACAAGCGCAAGAACCCGACCTGGACGCCGCCCGAATCCGTGCGCAAGGAGCACGCGGAACGCGGCGATCCGCTGCCGAGGGTCGTGCCGGCGGGACCGAACAATCCGCTCGGCCTGTTTGCGATGCGGCTGAACATCTCGCCGGGCGCCTATCTGATCCATGGCACCAACAATCCGATCGCGGTGGGCATGGCCGTGACGCACGGCTGCATCCGCATGTACCCCGAGGACATCGAGGCGCTGTTCCCGCTCGTGAAGGTCGGCACGCCGGTGTGGCTCATCAATCAGCCGGTGAAGGTCGCGCGCGTGGACGGCCAGGTGTGGCTCGAGGTGCATCCGCCGATCGACGCGCTGGGTCAGCAGGCGGAAGTCGATCTCGAGGGTTTCTATGCGATGGCCAATGCGGCTCTCGGCGAAACCCCCGCGGCAATCCACTGGGACTTCGTGCTCGAGACGCTGAAGACAGCGTCGGGACTGCCGCAGATGATCGGCCTGGAGATGGATCCGGCGGATGTTCCGCAGTTGGCTCCGGAGATTCCCGTGGATGCTCCGCAGGAGGCTGCCATCGAGTCCACGAACGAAGTGAACCGGGAAGCGACACCCGGGACGCCGAACGAAACTCCGGCGGGCGCCGCGCCGGAAACGCCCGCGGCTCCGGCACCGGAGTCCATGCCGGCCTCGCCCGAATCGCCGCCCGCGCAGGCCGCGCCGGTACTCTAGCTACTTCGGGGCCGCCGGCGACAGCCGTTCGATTTCCGCGCGTACCTCGGCGGCGCGCACGGCGTCGGCACCCGGGAGTTTTTCAGCATCTTCGAGGATCTCGCGCAGGACATCCGCATCACCGCGCAGGTTCTCCGGGGGCACTCCGCGCGATCTCGCCATGGCGACCGCCATGCGCGCGTAGTTGGAGACGGATTCCATGGCGACGTCGGGCCGCTCGGCGGTGAGTCCCGCGTGCGCCCGCAAGACGAACACGCCGAGCGAGGAATTCATGATCGCGAGGCGATCGATCATCTGCACGGCTTCGTCGCCGAAACGCCGCTTGACTGTGGCGCCAGTGACGCGCGAGCGCCAGTTGGCGCGCAACTCCACCGTCTCGCCATACCAGAGATTCGTCCACGGAACCGTCGCGAGCTCGTCGTCGAGCGCCGCGACCTGCTGCCAGTCGCGGCG
>JAEZCN010000097.1 GCA_023433515.1 Pseudomonadota bacterium | reverse complement strand
GAATTCGCTAATCCCCACTTTTTACACCGGCACCACTATCCCCATCAGGGCAGGGACTCGTCGTCGGACATGCCGAGTTCCTTGAGCTTGCGGGTCAGCGTGTTGCGACCCCAGCCGAGCACGCGCGCGGCTTCCTGGCGGTGGCCGTGCGTGCGGTTGAGCGCGACGCGGATCAGTACGCGCTCGAACTCGGGCATCGCCTGGTCGAGCCACGCGACGGTGCCGTCGTACGGCTGCGCCTTGGCCCACAGCGTCAGCGCCGCGGCCCAGTCGGTCTGCGCGGCCGGCGTGACGATGTGCATTTCCGATGGCAGGTCCTGAAGCTGGATTTCGCTGCCGGGCGCGAGCGCGGTCAGGCGACGGCAGAGGTTCACGAGCTCGCGCACGTTGCCGGGCCAGCGATAGGACTGGAGGCGCTCCAGCGTGACTGGCGCCAGTGTCTTGGTTTCAGTCCCGAGCTCCGACGCGGCCACCCGCAGGTAATGTCCCAGCAGGTCGGGCACGTCTTCCGTGCGCGAGCGCAGCGGCGGCAACTCGATGCGGATGACGTTCAGGCGGTGATAGAGATCTTCGCGGAAGATCCCGCGCTCGACGCGTTCCTCCAGGTTCTGGTGCGTCGCGGCGATGACCCGCACGTCGACCTTGATCGGCGTCTGGCCGCCGACGCGATAGAACTCGCCTTCCGCCAGCACGCGCAGCAGGCGTGTCTGCAGCGGCGTCGACATGTCGCCGATCTCGTCGAGGAACAGCGTGCCGCCGTTCGACTGCTCGAACCGTCCGCGACGTTGCGCGTCGGCGCCCGTGAAGGAACCCTTCTCGTGGCCGAACAGTTCGGATTCCAGCAGCTCCGCCGGAATCGCCGAGGTGTTCAACGCGACGAATGGCTTCGAGGCGCGCGGACTGTGCTCGTGCAGCGCACGCGCGACCAGCTCCTTGCCGGTGCCGGATTCGCCGGTGATCAGCACCGCCACGCTCGAGCGCGACAGGCGCCCGATCGCGCGGAACACCTGCTGCATCGCCGGCGCCCTGCCGAGCAACTCGGGGATTTCCGGCGCCTGCGTCGGCGCATCGTCGCTGCGCCGCGCGGTCTGCCCGGCGCGCCGGACGAGTTCGACCGCCTGGTCGATGTCGAACGGCTTCGGCAGGTATTCGAACGCGCCGCCTTCGTACGCGGACACCGCGCTCGGCAGATCCGAGTGCGCGGTCATCACGATCACGGGCAGCGTCGGATGCGCGGCACGCACTTCGCGCAGCAGGTCGATGCCGGAGCTGCCCGGCATGCGGATGTCGGTGAGCAATACGTCAGGGGCGTCGGTGCGCAGGGCCGCCATCGCCGGCTCGGCGGAATCGAACGCGCGGGGCACCATGCCGCTCGCGCGCAGCGCCCGTTCCAGCACCCAGCGAATCGACGCGTCGTCTTCCACGAGCCAGACCCTCAGGGCGGGTTGATTGGCTGGCGGCGAGGTGGCGTTGTGCATATAGGTTGGGTCGACGCTCATGCGTTCTCCGGTAAGGGCAGCAGGATCGTGAAGATCGTGCGCCCGGGCTTGCTTTCGAATTCGATGAGGCCGCCGTGACGCGTGACGAGGTCTTGCGAAACCGCGAGACCCAGGCCGGTGCCGTTGGCGCGTCCGGTGACCAGGGGGAAGAAGATGGTGTCGGCGAGTTCGGGCGGTACGCCCGGCCCGTTGTCCTCGACCTGCAGGATGGCCGCGAGCTTGTGACGCGCAGCGCCGATGTTCACGTTCGCCGCGACGCGCGTACGGATCACGATGCGGCCGCGCTCGCCCACCGCGAGCAGCGCGTTGCGCGCGACGTTGAGCAGCGCCTGGATGATCTGGTTCGCGTCCACCTCGGCGTTCGGCAGCGACGGATCGTAGTCGCGCTCGACCAGCACGCCGGAGCGCGCCTCGCTGCGCAGCAGGCGGAACACGTGCTCGCAGATCTCGTGGATGTTGATGAGCGCCTTCTGCGGCGCGCGCGACGGCCCGATCATCGAATCGACCAGCGCGGTCAGGCGATCCGCCTCGCTGATGATGATGCCGGTGTATTCGCGCAGGTGTTCGTGCAGCTCGCGCTCGAGTAGTTGGGCCGCCCCGCGCAGGCCGCCGAGCGGATTCTTGATCTCGTGCGCGAGCTGCCGGACCATCTGGCGGCTCGAGTCGAGGCGCGCCATGAGTTCGTTCTCGCGCGAGATGCGCTGGCGCTGCGTGGCGTCCGAGATCTCGAGCAGCAGGTACTTGCGCTCGAATTCGCTGTCCATCGGCGTCATCGTGACGTCGATGACTCGATGCTCGCGGCCCAGCGGGCCGGTCATCACCGACATCTCGCGCTCGGACAGCGTTTCGCCGGTCTCGAGCGCGCGACGCATGAGCGGGTTCAGCGAATCCGCGTCGAGCACCAGCGAGAGAAAGGGTTTGCCGCGCGCCTGGTTGACGCTGACGGCGAGCAGATCCTGCGCCGCGACGTTCGCGTAGACGACGCACAGGTCCGCATCGAGCACGACGATGCCGGTCGCGAGCGCGCCGATGAGATCGGCGGGCTCGAAGTGCGCGATCGCGGAAGGAAGAAAACGTTCAACCGCCATGACGGCCTCCGGCCGCGCATGGTGGCGCGTTCAGTTGCGGGGCCTGGGCGCGGTCGGCAGTGCCCGACCCGGCATGTTCAACGAAGGCCTGAAGACGTGGAATTGCGACTGCGCGCTGCACAGGGTGCGGCCGAAGCGATCCTTCACCGTCACGGCGACCGTATGTGTGCCGCGATCGATCGGCGCCGTCCATGCATACGTTCCCGAGCCATCGCCCACGACCTTTCCATCGAGCGTCAGCTCGATGATGTGGCCGGACCGTTGCGACGGTTGCAGCGACACGCCGAGGTTCACGACTTCCGGATTCGTGAACGTCTCGTCCTGTTTCGGAATCGGCGCGCAGCTCGTGTACTGGAAGTCGTCGATCTCGTTCAGCAACTGCTGCTCGCGCGGCACATTCGACGGCGTGCTCGGCGGGGGCGGCGCGGAATAGGTCTGCGCCGGTTGCAGGTCGACGGGTTGACCGCCCGGCAGCGGGCGATCCGAATAGGTCTTGGTGCCGTCTTTCTCGACGCGCACGTAGGTCGTCGCCAGCGTCGTCGACGCGGCAAACAACATTCCCAAAGCGATGAGGGGCAAGCGCCTCATGGGACCGGAGCATAGCGCCTGCCGCTGAACGCCACCAAAACGCGTCGCACAGAATAAGGCGGCGGCCCCCGGCCAGGGCCGCCGCCCAGCTCAAATGCGCGGCCGGGGTGCCGGCGGGTGTGAAACTCGGGTCGATCCCCGCGTTTTTCTCCCTGCTGGCATCCGGCCGCCTCATGCCGACTCAGCAGCTGTAGTACAGCTCGAGCTCCACCGGGTGAGTGCTCATTCGGAAGCGCGTGACTTCCTGCATCTTCAGCCCGATGTAAGCGTCGATCACGTCGTTGGTGAACACACCACCGCGCGTCAGGAACTCGCGATCCTTGTCGAGGGCCTCGAGCGCCATGTCGAGCGAATGGCAGACCTGCGGAATGGCCTTCTCCTCTTCCGGCTCCAGGTCGTACAGATCCTTGTCGGCCGGTTCGCCCGGATGGATCTTGTTCTGGATGCCGTCGAGGCCCGCCATCATCATCGCCGCGAACGCGAAGTACGGATTCGCCGAGGAGTCCGGGAAGCGCACTTCGATGCGGCGCGCCTTCGGGTTCGAGACCCACGGAATGCGGATCGACGCCGAACGGTTGCGCGCGGAGTACGCGAGCATCA
>JAEZCN010000094.1 GCA_023433515.1 Pseudomonadota bacterium | reverse complement strand
GCTTCTCCCGGAATTTCCGTGCCTGGCACCGTCTTCTCCCACCAACCATACATCAAATTCGATCAGATGCCGTCATCCGCGAGCACGCGGCACTCCCTTTTGGCACACTCCGGGGCATGCTGAAACGCGTACTGCAAGGCTGCGTGCTCGCGGCACTCTCGCTCCCGTCATTCGCCGCGCAGATCCAGGGCACGCCCATCGATCGGCACGCGCTGGTCACGCGCCACAACCCGACAATCACCACGATCGATCCGGCTGCGCCGTTCATGGTGGGAAATGGGAGCATCGGTTTCACCGCGGACATCACGGGGCTGCAGACTTTCCAGGACGAGTATTCGCCGCTCGTGCCGCTGATGACTCAGGCGCAGTGGGCGTGGCACAGCTTTCCGAACCCGAAGAATTTCCGCATCGAACAGGCGAACCGGCCGCTCACGGTGCGCGGCAAGAAGCTCCAGTACCCGTGGCTCGAGAACTGGGAGCAGGCGAAAGCGCCCGAGATCCAGTGGCTGCGCGAAAACCCGCATCGCTTCTCGCTCGGCCGGCTCGGGTTGAGCCTGCGGCGCGCGGACGGCACGGAAGCCGCGTTGGCGGACCTCACGCAGACCAAGCAATCGCTCGACATGTGGAACGGCCGCCTCACGAGCACGTTCCTGTTCGACGGCAAGCAGGTCGAAGTCGAAACCTCCGTGCATCCCACGCGCGACATCATCATCGCGCGCATCAGCTCGCCGCTGCTGTTCGACGGGCGCGTGGGCTTCGCGCTCAGGTTCCCGGGGGTGTCGCCCACCCTGAATCCGAATCCCGCGGACTGGACGAATCCGGAATCGCATGTCACGCAGGAAATCTCGCGCAATGCGCAAGGTTTGAAGCTTGCGCGGCGGCTCGACGACACGCACTACTCGGTCGTCGTCAGCGCGGATCGCGATCTCGCGATCGAGAAGGGCGGGCCGCACGAGTACCGCATCGCCGCGCCGCGTGGCAACACGGTCACGCTGCTCGTGGAGTTCGCGCAGAAACCGCGCATGACCGCGCCGGCCACCGAGGCCGCGCGCGAAGCGGTGGCCGCGTGGTGGCAGGGATACTGGAAGAACGGCGGCGTCATCGATTTCACCGGCAGCAAACATCCGAAAGCGAACGAGCTCGAACGCCGCATCGTGATGTCGCAGTACCTCGCCGCGATCAACGCCGCGGGCACCGTGCCGCCGCAGGAAGAGGGCCTGTTCTCCAACAGCTGGAACGGCAAGTTCCACATGGAGATGCACGCGTGGCACTCGGCGCATTTCGCGGTGTGGGGCCGGCCGGAGCTGCTCGAGCGCAGCATGCCCTGGTACTTCGCTAACCTCGAAGGCGCGAAGGAACGCGCGAAGTCGCGCGGCGTGCGCGGTGCGTGGTGGCCGAAGATGGTCGGGCCTGAGGGGCGGGAGTCGCCGAGCACGGTGAACCCGTTCATCATGTGGCAGCAGCCGCATCCTATCTACCTCGCGGAAGTGCTCTACAAGGCGCGCCCCACGCGCGAGACGCTCGAAAAGTACCGGTCGATCGTGTTCGAGACCGCCGACCTGCTCGCGAGCTGGCCGTACTTCGACAGGAAGGCGCAGCGCTTCATCCTGGGCCCCCCGATCATTCCCGCGCAGGAAAACTTCCCGCCGCTCACCACCTACAACCCGACGTTCGAGCTCGAGTACTGGCGCTTCGGCGTCGCGACCGCGCAGGAGTGGCGCACGCGTCTCGGTCTGCCGAAGAACAAGGAGTGGGACAACCTGCTGTTCCGCCTCTCCAAACTACCCGAGAAGGATGGCCTGTACCTCGCCGCCGAGTCGCAGCCGGACCTGTGGGAACGCGCGCGTTCGCCCGAGTGCAGGAGCAAGGCGGCCGAGAGCTGCCCGAATCGCGACCATCCTTCGTTCGTCGCCGCGCTGGGATTGCTGCCCGGCTGGGGCGCGGACCGCGAGACGATGCGCCGCACGCTCAAGGAAGTCGTCGAGTCGTGGGACCTGCGCCAGACCTGGGGCTGGGACTGGCCGATGCTTGCGATGACCGCCACGCGGCTCGATGAGCCCGAGATGGCGGTCGAGTTCCTGCTGACGGATGCGAAGAACTTCCAGTTCGGCGTGTCCGGCATGACGCCGCGCGTACACGTCGTGGCGGACTCCGCGCCGCACGCGGCCGGTATCGGCGTGGATGGACCGGGCTATCGCCGCGCGGCCGAGACGTACTTTCCGTCGAATGGCTCGCTGTTGCTCGCAACCGCTCTCATGGTCGCGGGCGGCAGCAGCGTGCACGAATTGAATCCGGGATTTCCGGCGAACGGCCAGTGGATAGTCCGCAGCGAAGGGATCCTGCCACTGCCTTGAATCAGCCGGCGGGTTTCGCCGGCCGATTTCGCCGACTGATCCTGCGGTCCCCGGGGTAGTCAGTTCGTTTTAGCCGCCGCGCCCGGCGCGGTCGCGCCGCCCGGTCGAGCCAGGTTCTCGGCCAGGAACGTCTCCACTTCGCGCAGCATCAGCGTGCGGGTCTCGGCCGACGACAGCCAATGATCGTCTCCCGAGAGCTCCACGTAGCGCACGTTCTTGTCCGCGCGCTTGAGCTTGTCCCGCATCGATCGCCCATGCTCGACCGGCACGACCGAATCGTTGCTGCCATGAATGATCAGGATCGGCGCGCGTACCCGCGCGGCGTTCTCGACCGGCGAAACCTTGCGCAGCTGCCTGATGTCGCCGCCCATCGACGCGCGCCACCACTCCGCGAGCATGCCGCGTTTGCCCTGACCACTTTCGACCGCGTCGCGCATGCGTTCGAGATCGCTCACGCCGTTGACGCTTACCGCGCAGGCATAACGCTCGGGCGTGAGCGTCGCGCCGGCGAGCGCGGCGTAGCCGCCGTACGAGCCGCCCATGATGCAGATGCGCGCGGCGTCCGCCATCCCGTTCTTCACGAGCGCATCCGCGCCGTCTTCGACGTCGGTCTGGATCACGCCCTCGCCCCAGCGTCCGCGTCCGGCGTTGAACCACTCGTAGCCGTAACCCGTCGAGCCCCGGAAATTGACCTGCAGCACGGCGTAACCGCGCGAGGCCAGGAAACTCGCCCACCAGTCGAACGCGAACGTGTCGCGCGCGTGTGGGCCGCCGTGCACCAGGAGCACCAGCGGCAGGTTCTTGGGCTCCGCGCCCACCGGCAGCGTCAGGTAGGCAGGGACCGACGTACCGTCGCGCGCCTTGAAGCGGATGGCGCGGCGGTCGCCGAGGCTCTCGGGTCTAGTTAGAGCCGGATAGGTCTTGCCGACGGAACGCAGCTTCTTCTCCGCGGGCTCGTAGACGTAATAGGCCCCGGCGTCATTGGCGCGCTCGCCGAACACCAGGATGCGGCCGCGATCGCGCGACCACGACGCAAGGTACGCGTAACCGTCCGCGAACGTCTCGTTCAGCGTCGTATAGACCTGCTGCAACTGGCTGTCGAAGAACTGCTGCTTGGGCAGGTCGTCGGTCCAGAAGGCTCCGACCGCGCGTTTCGTCCAGGGATCGCGGATCGGCGCGATGTCGCTGCCTTCGGTCGAGTGCAGCTTCGTCTTCGCTCCCGTCTTGCGGTCGATGGCCAGCAGCGTATCGCGCGCGCCGTCCGCATGCGGATCGACGGCCGCGATCCGGCCGTCTTCCAGGAGGCCATAGAGGAACAGGGGCTGGCCCATCTCGGACACGTCCTCGAGGATCTTGCGGTCCTTGCCGTCCTCGTAGGTGAAGAGTTGCCAGCGGTTGTCGTAGTCGTTGACGTCGACGCGCGCGACGATCGCGCCGCGCTCGTCGAGCAGATAGCCGCGCGTGAGCGCATTGCCGACGTCGACGATCATTGCGCTGCCGTTGTCCAGGTTCACCCGATACACGGTGAGACGCGGCAGGGCGTTGGCCAAGGTCGCCATGCCACCGACGCCGATCATGCGACCAAAGCCGGGATCACCCTCGACCGGAACCCAAAGATCGGCGAGCGAATTGCTCCGTCGATACTGAGCATCGTCCATGAGAATGGTCGTGGCGCGCTTCTCGAGCGAGAACACGCCGGTGCGCACGAACTCGACCTTCGATCCCCGTCCCCACACTGGCGCGGAGCTCGGCAGCAAGTCCTTCTGATCGACGGCCGTGCTGATGAAGTAGTAAGGGCGCTGCTCGTCGGCCCAGCCAACGCCGCGGAATCGATGCGTGGGAGGCGGCGCGAGCATGTGCTCCGTGGTGCCGGTGTCGATGTTGAGGATGCGGAACGCCGTGAGGTCGCGATCCTTCTCGTCGACGCGATACTCGGCGCTCACCGACAGCGCGAGCCGCCTGCCGTCGGGGGACAGCGCCGCGTCGGCGATCGCGGGCAGGCGGCCGTAGGCTTCCGCCGGTGGCGGCTGCGCCGCCGCGGGAACCGCGATCGCGAGAACGACGGACGCGAGTACGCTCGCCTTGCTTGCCATGGTGACCCCCTCCGCGCGAGATACTAACTATTGTCGCGCGAAGGGGAAAGCCGGAAGGGCGGGTGGGGTCCGGTCCAGCGCCGTATTAGTTAGCGGCCGTCCCGGCGCCTATTGCAACTGCGTGAACGTCAACTGCAGCGGAAACTGCATTTCGCACTTCTGCCCTTCGCAGATCGCCGGCTTGTACTTCGTGAGCAGCAGCACCTCGGAGATGTAATTCGTGATGTCGCGCCCGGGCGATTTGAAGACTTCCACCTTCTTCGCCTTGCCATCCGGCCCCACCGTCACCGCCAGGAACAACTCTCCGTGGCCGGGCGCGATGTTGCGGCCCTTGTTGATCGCCTTGTAGATAGGCGCGAGCCCGTCGACCGGGAACGGCGGCTCGTCGCCCGGCGCGATGTATTCGTACCAGCCGTGCACGATCGCCTTGTCCTCGGGCGACAGCTCGTAGTAGTCGCGGTGGACGTCGATCGGCGCCTTGGTGACGCCGTGCTGGATGAATAGCGTGCCCGTGCGGGCCTGTTCCTCCTTGACCCGGTACTTGTCCTCGGGCTGTGCGGAGGAGACGGGCCCGAGCACCGCCAGCGCGGCGGTGACGGCCAGGAATTGACGAAGCTTGATGACCATATCGATACCCTGAATTCCGGATTCCAATGTCTGGATGCGGATGATGAAGTCCCGGTCGCAGCGTCGACAATCGGCCTTTCCCGCGATTTGCGCCCGATTGTTGGACTGGCGCGGCGCGGCGAGTGAAGATGCGCGGCCATGACCCTGACCGAGCTCCGCTACATCGTTGCGCTGGCGCAAGAGCAGCATTTCGGCCGCGCGGCCGAGCGCTGCCACGTGAGCCAGCCGACGCTGTCCATCGCGGTCAAGAAGCTCGAGGAGGAGCTCGGCGTCCTGTTCGAACGCGGCAAGCAGAAGATCCTGCCGACGCCGCTCGGCCGCAAGATCGTCGACATGGCGGGCCGCGTGCTCGAGCAGGCGGCCGCCATCAAGGACGTCGCCGACGCGGACAAGGACCAGCTCGAGGGACCGATCTCGCTCGGCACGCTGCCGACCATCGGTCCCTACCTGCTGCCGCAGTTCATCCCGCTGCTGCAGGAGACGACTAACAAGCTGTCGCTGTACGTGGAAGAGGGCTCGATCTCCGAGCTCGCGACCAAGCTGCGCAACGGCGATCTCGACGCGATCCTGGTCACGCTGCCGTTCGCCGAGGCGGACGTGGTGACCCAACCGCTGTTCGACGAGCCGTTCATGGTGCTGATGCCGGCCGACCACCGGCTGGCGGGCAAGGCCGCCATCGGCGCGCAGGACCTCGCGCCCTCCGAGCTGCTGCTGCTCGGCGAGGGCGACGCGATGCGCGAGCAGATCCTGGCGGCCTTCCCGCACCTGAACCCTCAGCGCGCCGAAGGCGCCGCGGTGCGCACCTTCACCCAGGGCGCCACCCTCGAAACGCTGCGCCACATGGTGGCCTCGCGGTTGGGGGTCACGATCCTGCCGCAGACCGCGGCCGAGGCCCCCCTGTACGCGCCTAATCTGCTGGTCACCCGCCCCTTCGCCGACCCGGTCCCCAAACGCAGCCTGGCCCTGGCCTGGCGGGTCAGTTTCCCGCGACATAAGGCCATAGACCTGTTGCGCCGGGCCATCCAGGCGAGCAGTTCGGCGTATTGGAACTACAATACGGCCCACGCCCAGGACGCCCCGGGGGTCATGGTGGAGAATCGGAACTGGTGATACAGCCGCTCAAAAAGATCGTAATCGTCGGCGGCGGCACGTCAGGATGGCTCGCGGCCTCGATGTTGTGCCATCACCTCAAGCGCGAGATATGCGAGATCGAGCTCATCGAGTCCGAAGAGCTCGGCACCATCGGCGTCGGCGAATCGACCGTGCCGCCGTTCGTGGGCCTGATCCAGCGCCTCGGCATCGACGAGCAGGAATTCATCCGCGCGGTCGACGGCACGTACAAGCTCGGCATCAAGTTCGTCGGCTGGCGCGAGCGCAGCGATTCGTATTTCCACCCGTTCGGCGTGATCGGCAAGCCGATCGGCAACCACGACTTCTACCAGTGCTGGCTCAAGGCGCGCGCCCAGGGCGACACCTCGAACCTGCAGGACTTCTCGCCGTGCAACGTGATGGCGGAGCACGGGCGTTTCTTCCACCCGGCCAAGGCGCGCAACACGCCGATCGGCGGGGCTAACTACGCGCTGCACGTAGACGCGCTGCTGGTCGCGAAGTACCTGCGTTCGTATTCCGAAGAGCGTGGCCTGAAGCGCACCGAGGGCAAGGTCGTCGACGTGCGCCAGCGCGACGATGGTTTCATCTCGAGCGTGGTGCTCGCGGACGGCCGCGAAGTGCAGGCCGACTTCTTCGTCGACTGCACCGGCTTCCGCAGCCTGCTGATCGGCAAGACGCTCGGCGTCGAACACGTCGACTGGTCGAACTACCTGCCGTGCGATCGCGCGGTGGTGGTCAAGACCGAGAACAAGGGCCCGCTCGCGCCGTATACGCGCGCGACCGCGCAGCCCGCGGGCTGGAGCTGGCGCATCCCGCTGCAGCAGCGCCTGGGCCAGGGCTACGTGTATTCGAGCCGCTTCGCGAGCGACGCGGCCGCGCGCGCGACGCTGCTGCGCACGCTCGACAGCGCGGCCATCGAGGAGCCGCGTTTCATTCCGTACGTCACCGGCCACCGGCGCCAGTTCTGGAAACACAACTGCGTGTCGCTGGGTCTCGCGTCGGGATTCATCGAGCCGCTCGAGGCGACATCCATCCACCTGATCGCGCGCGGCATGGATTTCCTGCTGCGCTATTTCCCCGACAAGGACTGCGACCCGGCGCTGATCCGCGAATACAACCGGCGCATGACCGCGGACTTCGAGGAAGTGCGCGACTTCATCGTGCTGCATTACCAGGCCACGCAGCGCGACGACACGCCGTTCTGGCAGTGGTGCAGGAACATTCCGCTGCCGGAATCCTTGCGTGAACGCATCGAGCTGTTCCGCGCGCACGGCGCGATGCGCGAGGGCGTCGACGAGTTGTTCCGCGCCTCGAGCTGGCAGTCCGTCTTCGAAGGCATGGGCATCCGCCCGCATGCGCACTGCCCGCGCGTCGAGAACCTCGACTACGCGCAGATCCAGCAGACGCTGCGCAACGCGAAGGCCGCCATCGCGGGCATGGTTGAGCATCTGCCGACGCACGAGCAGTTCCTGAAGACCGCCTAGAGGCGGTACGATCCTGCCCCTCGAAGGGGGTTCCTGATGCAGAACGCGGACACCGCGCCCAACCAGGCTGGCGCGGTCAAGAAAGTGGTCATCGCCGGTGGCGGCACCGCCGGTTGGGTGGCCGCGATGG
The DNA here is from genome assembly GCA_023433515.1 of Pseudomonadota bacterium. Lineage (GTDB taxonomy): Bacteria > Pseudomonadota > Gammaproteobacteria > Steroidobacterales > Steroidobacteraceae > CADEED01. Next base: position 30,592 of record JAEZCN010000094.1, on the reverse strand, counting down.
CGCTCTCGAAGAAATTCGGCGAGTTGCTCGACATCACGCTGGTCGAGTCGGAAGAGATCGGCACCATTGGTGTCGGCGAATCCACCGTGCCGCCCATCGTCAAGTTCCACCAGCTGCTCGGCATCGACGAGCGCGAGTTCATGCGCGAGTGCGCGGCGACGTTCAAGGTGGCGATCTGGTTCGAGAACTGGGGACGCATCGGCGACTGGTACCTGCATCCCTTCGGCCGGCACGGCGAGGCGGTGTGGCTCGCGGAGTTCTATCATTTCTGGCTGCACGCGCGGAAGCAGGGCCACAAGGTGCCGCTCGGCGAGTACTGCTACGAGTGGCTTTCCGCGGTGAAGAACCGCTTCGCGCTGCGCGAAAATCCGCGGGTCAACTACGCCTATCACTTCGATGCCGCGTTGTACGCGCGATACCTGCGCAAGCTCGCCGAGAAGCGCGGCGTCAAACGCGTCGAGGGCAAGATCAGGGAAGTGCGCACGCGCGCCACGGATGGTTTCGTCGAGGCGCTCGAGCTCACCGACGGCCGCGTGATCGCGGGCGACCTGTTCCTCGATTGCACCGGCTTTCGCGGCCTGCTCACCGAGGGCACGCTGCAGACCGGGTACGAGGACTGGTCCGGCTATCTACCTTGCGACAGCGCGGTCGCGTTCCAGACGCGGGTGGATACTCCCGCGGCGCCGTACACGGCCTGCTACGCCCACACCGCGGGCTGGCGCTGGAACATTCCCGTTCAGCACCGCGTCGGCAACGGCGTGGTGTTCTGCAGCCAGTACATGTCGGACGACGAGGCGCGCCACCGGCTGGTCACGGAGTCCGGTGGCAATCCGGTGAAGGACCCGTGGCTGATCCGCATCAAGGCGGGACGGCGCAAGAAGGCGTGGAACAAGAACGTGATCGCGTTCGGCCTCGCCGCGGGGTTCGTCGAGCCGCTGGAGTCGACCAGCATCCACACGATCGTGACCGCCACCACGCGCCTCATGAACCTGTTCCCGTTCGACGGCGTCACGCAGAAGGTGGCCGACTACTACAACGAGCTCACGCGTTACGAGCTCGAGCGCATCCGCGATTTCGTCTGCATGCATTACAAGTTCAACCAGCGCGACGATTCGCCGTTCTGGAAGCACTGCCGCGAGATGGAAATTCCGGACTCGCTGCGCGATCGCGTGGAGCTGTTCCGCGAGGGAGGCTACGCGTACGCGCGCGACGGCGAGTTGTTCACGATCGACTCGTGGATCTCCGTGATGATGGGGCAGCACATCGAGCCGCGGACCTTCAATCACATGGTCACGCTCGATGACCGGCAGCTCAAGGATTACATGGCCAGGTACCGCGCCAAGGTGGCGGAGACCATCAACGCGTTGCCTCCGCACGCCGACTTCGTCAAGCAGTATTGCCCGGCGAACGAGGCCGTGTGGAATTTCGCCAAGTAGTTAGCTGCGCCCGCGCGGGGCGCCGTCGATCGTGAGCACCACCGAAACCTTCCTGGTCGCGCTGGTGATCATCTACACCGTGCCGTATCTCATCTGGCGCGGGCTTCGCACGGATTACTACGCGCCGCTGGTGGTCGTGCAGACGGTGGCGGGCATCCTGCTGGGCCCCGGCGTGCTCGGCGCGGTCTATCCCGACTACTACCACTTCGTGTTCACGCCGCCGGTGGTGCAGTCGCTCAACGGCCTCGCGTTGTGGGCGGTGACGTTGTTCGTCTGGATCGCGGGCATCGAGCTCGACTTCGGCGCGGCCTGGCGCGAGCGCCGTGAGGTAATCATCGCCGCGGGCGCGGCGCTCGGAAGTCCCCTGCTGCTCGGCTGTCTCGCGTCGCTGCTGCTGGTGAGCCCACTGTGGACAGGCGCCGCCGCGCAGCCCTGGCAGTTCGTGGTCGCGATGGGCATGTCGTGCGCGGTGACCGCGCTGCCCGTGTTGGTGCTGCTCATGGACAAGCTCGATCTGCTGCGCAAGCCGCTGGGCCAGCGCATCCTCAGATACGCGAGCCTCGACGACATCGCGATCTGGGCCGTGCTCGCGTTGGTCCTGCTCGACTGGACGCGCATCGGCCGGCAGCTCCTGTTCCTCGCGGCCTTCGCGCTGGTGGCGTGGCTGGTGCGAAAGCTCATGGCTCGGCTCGCGCAGTCCGACCGCTGGTTCGTCGGCATCATCTGGCTCGCGTTGTGCTCGCTCGGCGCGGATTGGTGCGGACTGCACTTCATGGTCGGCGCGTTCCTCTCGGGTGCGGTGCTCGAGTCCGCCTGGTTCGGCGAGGAGGCGATCGACGCAATGCGCCGCAACCTGCTCGTGATCGGCATGCCGGTGTACTTCCTGAGCACGGGACTGCGCACGGACTTCGCCATCGGCGGGGTGAACTTGGCGCTGGTGGCCGCCGCGCTGCTGCTGGTCTCGACCGTCGGCAAACTACTCGGCACGCATCTCGCGGGGCGCATCCTCGGCTGGAGCCCCGGCGAGGCGTCGATCATCGGCTGGCTGCTGCAGACCAAGGGCCTCATCATGATCGTGTTCGCGAACGTGCTGCTCGACCAGCAGATCATCACGAACGGCGCGTTTACCGCGCTGCTGCTGATGGCGCTCGGGTCGACGATGCTCACCGTGCCGATGGCGTCGCCGCTGCTGAGAAGGCAATAGGCATCCGCTATCGAGCCTGCGCAGCGCGGGTTCCCATGCGTCCGCGCCCGCCCGAAGGTCGGCCATAGGCAGAATCAATCAGCCCGCTGGGATCGGGCCGCGCGCCGGCGCTTTATAAAAGACCCCACGAGAATGAAGGGGGTTTCGTGGGCGTCGCCGGTCTTTCGATCACGTTTTTCCTGCAGATGGCCATCATCCTGGCCACCTGCCGCGTCGTCGGGTGGCTGGGCCAGCGTTATCTCAAGCAACCGCAGGTGGTGTGCGAAATGATCGCCGGCGTGTTGTTGGGCCCCTCGCTGTTCGGCCTCGTCGCGCCCGAATGGCAGAAGCTCGTGTTCACGCCCGAGAACAAGGGTGTGCTGTACGTCGGCGCGCAATTCGGCGTGGGCCTCTACATGTTCCTCGTCGGTCTCGGTTTCCGCACCGATCACTTCAAGGCGAACGTGCACAAGGCGGCATCAGTCTCGATCGCCGGCATGGCCGTGCCCTTTCTCGTCGCGATCGCCGTCACGCCGTGGCTGATGACGGTTCCCGGCCTGTTCTCGACGACGGCGTCCCGCTTCGACGCGACACTGTTCATGGGCGCGGCGATCGCGATCACGGCGTTCCCGATGCTCGCGCGCATCATCCACGAGCGCGGGTTGAGCCATACCGCGCTCGGCACGTTGTCGCTGTCCGCGGGCGCGATCGATGACGCGACCGCGTGGTGCGTGCTCGCCATCGTGCTCGCCAGCTTCGGTGCGGGCGCGGGCATCGCATACCTGGCCATCTTCGGCGGCGTCGCGTTCGCGCTGCTCATGATCTTCGTGATGCCGCGAATCCTCGCGCCGCTCGCCCGCCGCGCCGAACGCGCCGCCGCGCTGAACAAACCACTCGACCACACCGTGTTCGCGATCGTCATCGCGTTGTTCATGTTGTCCGCGTACACCGCGGACCGGATCGGACTGCACGCGGTGTTCGGCGGGTTCCTGCTGGGCTGCGTGATGCCACGCGGCGTGCTGGCCAACGAAGTGCGCAAGCAGCTCGAGCCGTTCACCGTGATCGTGATGCTGCCGATGTTCTTCACGTACTCCGGTCTCAACACGCAGCTCACGCTGGTTGCTGATCCGTACCTGCTGCTGGTGGCGCTCGCGGTGCTCGCGTGTTCGATCTTCGCGAAGTTCGGCGCCTGCTGGGCGGCGGCTCGGCTGTCGGGCCAGGACAATCGCACCGCGCTCGGCATCGGCGCGCTGATGAATTCGCGCGGTCTCATGGAACTCATCATCATCAACATCGGATTGCAGGCCGGTGTCATCGGGCCGGCGCTGTTCTCGATGCTCGTGCTGATGGCCATCGTCACCACGCTCATGGCCACGCCCGTGTTCGAGTTCGTATACGGCCGCAAGGCGCGCGAGACCGGCGAGCTCGCCGCGATCGAACGCGCCGGCTGATCGGCCCTCAGGCGCGGCTCGGGAATTCCGTGGGGCAATCAGGCTCTTCGGGATTCCCGGGCCAAGCCATATGATGCGCCTCCAATCCTGTGGGGGGTGTCATGCGCCGCTTCGTCCTGCTCGCTCTTTGTCCGTTGACCGTGGCCGCGGCCGACAACTTCACGCTCAACTCGCAGGAATATTTCGAGCGCCCTGGCATCAGCGTGATGTACGGGCAGGACTACTACCCTGAAGGTCACCAGGGCGGGCTGAGCATCATCATGCACGACGAGCGCATCGCCTCCAACGGTGACGTGCGACTCGAACCTTCTCCCGGCCAGTGGTCTCCGATCCCGAAGCCGGGCAAACGCGAAGTCGACGCGGCGACGCAGGAAATCCGCGTGCCGCTCGCGTTTCCGAATCCCGAGCTCGACCGCAAGGGTTTCAACCCGATCGTCTATCCGGATCTGAAACTGAACTACACGGTGCGCGCGCGTCCGGAGGGCGAGTCCATCCGCGTGTCGGTGGATTTCAGCGAGCCGATTCCGCCGGACTGGGTCGGCAAGGTGGGCTTCAATCTCGAGCTCTTCCCGGGCCTGATGTTCGGCAAGTCGTATCAGCTCGGTAGTCAGGAAGGCGTGTTCGCGCAGCAGCCGAGCGGGCCGGGCGAGATCCCGATCCTCGCGCGCGGCAAGCGGCTCGAAGTCGCGCCGGAGACCGAGCTCCATCACCTGTCCATCGAGGCGGTGAAGGGCGGCGAACTCGAACTACTGGACGGCCGCGGCAACCACAACAACGGCTGGTTCGTCGTGCGCTCGCTCGTCCCCGCGGGCGCGACGACGAATGCGATCGAATGGCTCGTGACGCCGCATGCGAAGCAGGGGTGGATGCGCTCGCCGGTGCTGCAGGTGTCGCAGGTGGGTTACCACCCCGCGCAGCCGAAGCTCGCGATCATCGAGCTCGATCCGCGCGATACGACACGCCACAACGTGGTCGTGCAGCGCATCGGGCAGGTCGGCCAGAAGAAGACCGTCATCGACCGCAAGCCCGCGGAATGGGGCAAGTTCCTGCGCTATCAATACGCGGTGCTCGATTTCAGCGAGGTGAAGGAACCGGGTGTCTACGTCGTGCGTTACGGCGACCTCGTCAGCAATCCGTTCCGCATCAACACGAATGTATTCGCGCGCGAAGTCTGGCAGCCGACGCTCGAATACTTCCTGCCCGCGCAGATGTGCCACATGAAGGTGCTGGAGAAGTACCGCCTGTGGCACGGCGCCTGTCACCTCGACGACGCGCGCATGGCGCCGGTGAATCACAATCACTTCGACGGCTACCTGCAGGGTCCGGAGACGCTGACCAACTACCAGCCTGGCGAACCCGTGCCGGGTCTGAACCGCGGCGGTTGGCACGACGCGGGCGACTGGGACCTGCGCGTCGAATCGCAGGCCGACACCATCCACGGACTCGCGCTCGCGTGGGAGCTGTTCAAGGTCGACTACGACAACACGTCGATCGATCAGAAGAACCTCGTCACCGAGATCCACCAGTCCGACGGCAAACCCGACGTGTTGCAGCAGGTGGAGCACGGCGTATTGTCCGTGCTCGGCGGATACGAATCGATGGGCCGTCTCTACCGCGGCATCATCGAGCCGACGCTGCGCCAGTACGTGTTCCTCGGCGACGGCGCGTTGATGACGGACAACGTGGTGTTCGATCCGAAGAAGACGCCGGAGGCGGGCGCGCCCGCCGTGGGATTGCCCGGATCGCCCGACGATCGCTGGGTATTCACCGAAAACAATCCGCGCCGCGAACTGCAGACCGCCGCCGCGCTCGCCGCGGCTGCGCGCGTACTGAAAGGGTACAACGACGATCTCGCCGCGCGCTCGCTGAAAGCCTCGATCGAGATCTACGACCGCGCGACGCCGCAGGATCCGCTCGCGCGCGTCGGCGCGGCGACCGAACTGCTGATCGCGACGAAGAATCCGCAGTACCGCACGCTGCTGCTCGAACAGCGCGATGCGATCGTGAAGAACTTCGACCGTGTGGGCTGGATCGTCGGTCGCACGATTCCGCTCGTGAAGGATGCCGCGTACACCAAGGCGCTGCGCGCCGCCGTGACCGAGTATCGCGGCAAGGTCGAGCAGCTCGCGAAGGAAACGCCGTACGGCGTGCCGTATAAACCGGACATCTGGGGCGCGGGCTGGAACATCCAGCGCTTCGGCTGGGACAACTGGATGCTGCACCTGTCGTTCCCGGACCTGTTCCCGCGCACGTATGCATTGAACGCGCTGTCGTTCATCCTCGGCGTGCACCCGGGCTCGAACACCGCGTCGTTCGTCTCGGGCGTAGGTGCCAAGTCGCTGACCACCGCCTACGGCTTCAATCGCGCCGACTGGTCGCACATCCCGGGCGGCAGCGCCTCGGGCACGGCGCTCATCCGGCCGGATTTCCCCGAGCTCAAGCACTGGCCGTTCTTCTGGCAGCAGACCGAGTACGTGCTCGGCCGCGGCACGACGGACTATCTACTGCTGGTGCTGGCGGCGGACAAGGAGCTGAATCGATGAACACGCTGCCCCTGCTGGTTCTCGCCACGGCCGTCGCGACCGCGTCATTCGCCGCCGGGCCCGGCGTCGATCATCACCAGCACCTGCTGACCGCGGAAATGGCCGCCGAGGGCCAGAAACCCATCGACGCCGCGGCCATGATCGCGCTGCTCGACGAGGCCGGCATCGAGCGCGCGGTGCTCCTGTCGAACGCGTACCGTTACGCCGACTACGCGAAGGCGAAGGCCGAGAACGACTGGACGGCGCAGGAAGCCGCGAAGCATCCGAGGCGGCTCGTCGCGTTCTGCGGCTTCAATCCACTCGCGGACTACGCGCTCGAAGAGCTCGCGCGTTGCGCGGCCCACGAGCGCTTCGGGCGCGGCATCAAGCTGCAATTCGGCATGTCGGCGGTGAACCTGGCGGACCCCGCGCACGTGACCCAGGTCAAGAAGGTGTTCAGTGCGGCGAACGAGAGGGGTCTCGCCATCGTCGTGCACATGCGCGGACGCCGCGCGCATCCGTACGGCGCGGCGCAGGCCCGGACCTTCATCGACGAACTGCTGGCGGCCGCGCCCGACGTGACCGTGCAGGTCGCGCACTTCGCGGGCGGCGGCGCCACCCACGATCCACCTTCCGACGAGGCGCTCGCGACCTTCATCGCCGCGATCGCGCGGAGGGATCCGAGGGTGCGAAACCTGTACTTCGATCTCGCGCTGGTCGCGCCTGCGGATCTCGCGCCGGAGCGCACGCAGTTCGTGGTCAAGGCAATCCGCGACATCGGCGTGTCGCGCCTCGTGTACGGGTCGGACGGCGGCGATCCCACCGATCCGCCGCCGCGGGCGATGCTCGAAGCCTTTCGCAAACTACCGCTGACCGACGCCGAGTTTCGCGCGATCGAAGGCAATCTCGCGCCGTACGTACACTGTCCCGTAAAGAGCGCCTGTTTCGGGGGTCGTTAGTCGACGGCTTGCGTTGGCCGCGGGTCATCTGCTCAACTCGACGCGCATGCAGGCTCACTCGCGAACGATCAAGGCCGGTCTCACCCTCGCACTCACGCTGCTCGCGGGCGTATGCATGGCCGCTGGCAATGCGGGCCCGGACGACGCCGCCATCGACGCGCTGGCGCGCGCCTGGATGCTCAAGAACGATGGCATCGGCCTGTCGATCGGCGTCTACGACAACGGCCAGCGCCGCTTCTACAACTACGGCACGACGCAGATCGACGGCAATGCCGTGCCCACCAAGGACACGATCTACGACATCGGCCCCATCGGCAAGACGATGACCGGGCAGCTCCTGGCGCGAGCGGTCGTCGAAGGCCGCGTCACGCTCGAAGACGAGGTCACGAAGTTCCTCGGCGGCGAATACAAGAACCTCGCGCACGAAGGGCAGCGCATCCAGCTCAAGCATCTCGCGAGCACGACGTCGCAGCTCGTGGACAACATTCCGGACCAGACGCAGATACGCAAGGTCGACGGCGAGCCGCTCGCCGTCACGCGGATGCGGGTATACAGCAACTACTCGAGCAAGGAATTCCTGCGCCAGCTCGAGCGCGTCGGACTGCCACGCCCGCCGGGAGAAAGGCCGGGGGCATCGAACGTCAGCACAATGCTGCTCGGCATCGTCCTCGAGAAGATCCACGGCGAGCCCTTCGAGGACATCATCGCGCGCGAGATCGAAAAGCCGCTGCGCATGGGCAGCGGCACGAATCCGCCAGCCAAACTACTGGCCCGCGGCTACACCCGGGACAACGAGCCGCTGCCCCCGTATGGCGCGACCTCGCAGTACGCGGTGAACTCGCTGCGGTACAGCGCGGACGACCTGCTGCGCTACGCGTCGTGGCAGATGGTCGAGCGCGACGCGTCGGTGAAACTCGCGCACCAGCCGCTGTGGTCGACGCCCGACGGGCGTTCGTTCGTGGGGTTCTTCTGGATCGTGGGCGAATCGCCGCACGGTCGGCGACTGCAGTTCTCGGGCACCACGTTCGGCTTCGCGAGCTTCGCCGACCTGTATCCGGATGCGAAGCTGGCGGTCGTGCTGTTGTCCAACAAAAACACAGAGGGCGCGCAAGCTTCCTTGCGCGCCCTCTCTGCGAACATCGCGGCGCTCGCGCGCCCGGGTTCGGTCAGCCCGCGGCCTTCGTCAGCAGACGCTCTGCAGCAGGATCGCTGAGAGTGCTGGCGGGCGTGCTGCGCGCGGCCGCGCCCTTGTGGTTCATGTCGACGCTGCCGTTGAACTGCGCACCGTCGGCGATGCCGACGCGAGGAGCGAAGATATTGCCCTTCACCTTCGCGGTCTGGCGGATCGAGACCGACTCGCTCGCGTAGATGTCGCCATCGACGCGGCCTTCGACGATCACGAACTTCGCGCGGATGTTGCCCGTCACGCCGCCTTCCTTGCCGATCGACAGGCTGCGCGTGTGTTCGATCGAACCCTCGAGCTGGCCCTGGAATTCCAGGTCCTCTTCGCCGTAGAGCTCGCCTTTGAAGTGCAGGGTCGGGCCGAGCACGCAGGCGCCGGCCGAAGTCTGCGGGGCCGCCGGCGGCGCCGGGGGAGCCATCTTGCCGTCACCGAATCCTTTGCTCATGGTCTTCTTCTCCGATTCAGCGGGCCGGGGCGGGGGCGGTTGTTCCTTGGGTCCCAACAGTCGGCTCCATGGTGACGCTGCCATTGAAATTCGCTCCCTCAGTGATGCTCACGCTCGGCGCGCGGATGTTGCCGCGCACGACGGCTGATTGATTGACCTTGATGCTCTTCTTGGCGTTCATGTCGCCCTGCACGCGACCTTCGACGTCGATGGACGCCGCGGACACGGTGGCGACGACTTCGCCCTTGGCGCCGATGACCACACGCTGCTGGTGGTGAATCGTGCCTTCGATCTTGCCCTCGACCTTGAGGTCTTCCTGGGCCTTCAGCTCGCCTTTGAATCGCAGTGTCGGTCCGAATACCGACATGCGTTCCGCCGACGCGTTGTACGGACTGCTCATGCAAGTTCTCCCGGGGTATGCCTGACGCACGAAGCGCGGGGTAGATTGCACCCCACGATTGCGACAAAACGTGTCGCGATTCGCAGGCGTAAGGGTTGGGCGGTAGGTCGCTGGCAATATGTAAACGGGGTCAGACCCCATTTCTAGCGAACGGGGTCTGAGCCCGTTTTCGTCTGCGACATGATGGCCAGCGGGCGTCCGTCGGGGTCTTCGAAGAACGCCATCCATTCCTCGGTGCCATCCGCGTGGCGATGGATCATGTGCGGTGCGTGAGTGAACTTCACGCCGCGCGCGCCGAGCTCGGTGTGCGCGGCGGCGATGTCGGGTACGCGTAGATAGAGGATCGATTCCTTCGCGGCGCCGTCCTGGTTCTGCGCGAGCATGAGCCGTGTGCCGCCGCAGTCGAAGAACGAGAGCGTGCCGAAGGTGTAGAGATGCGGCAGGCCGAGGACCTCGCGGTACCACCTTTCAGATGCGGCGATGTCGCTGACGGAACGCGCGATCTGGCCGATGGGTCCGAGCGGGAATTCCGCGGTCATCGTTCTTCTCCTGCCCGCTGACACCGCGCTGTCGCGCGGCGCCTTGAACCACGCCCGCAACGCGCGTCGGTCGGGCAGACCGAGTTTCGCCAATGCATTGCTGACGTGGAACTTCACCGCGTTCACACTGATGCCACGCCGGCGCGCGACTTCGGCATTCGTCATCCCGTGTTGCAACGCGTGGACCGTGCGCCACTCGGCCGGGGTCAGCAGGTCGGCATGTTTCGGTCGGCCGCGCGGGCGATTCATGCGCCGATCCTAAATGCCCACCCTGCGATTTTCCCTACCCCTGTGGATTGGGTGGGGATTGGGGTGCCGGTGTAAAAACTGGGGATGGCTCCGGCGGACACGCCTAATCCCCAGTTTTTACACCGGCACCCCAATCCCCACTCCGCAAATTGCGACAGTTTGTTTGGCCGACCCGGCGCTCGTAAGGTAGGTTCCACGGGCTGACAAGGGGGGCTGGGTGCAGGAACTCGAAACCGACGTCGAGCCGACGTCGACCGAACCGGCAGAAGACGGCGGTGGCGAATCCCGCGGAGCGGGACTGGCCGCGGCGCTGGGCGTACTCGCCCTCGCGGGCTGTGGAGGCGGCGGTGGGGGCAGCGGAACCCCGAGCCCTCCCGCCCCGAGTCCTCCCGCCCCGAGTCCGCCGGCTCCGAGTCCGCCATCGCCCAGCCCACCGACCCCGCCCGTCATGACCGAGGCCGAAGCCGCGCGCTTCCTGTTGCAGGCGCAGTTTTCGGTTACCGACGCGGATCTGAACGCGCTCCGCACGAACGGCTTCGCGGCCTGGCTCAACTCGAAGTACACCGAACCACTGGGCCAGACCGGCGTCGCCTGGCTCGACTCACGCAATCACAATTCGATCACCGAAGAGCAGCGCTACTTCTGGCCGCAGTTCGGCGACTTCATGATCTGGAACCAGCTCCTCGCCGGGCCGGACCAGATGAGAAAACGGATGGCGCTCGCGTTGTCCGAATTCTTCGTAGTCAGCCTGAGCCCGATCGACGGTTTCTATCCACCGTACGTGATCGGCGCGTACTGGGACGTGCTCACCGCGAACGCGTTCGGCAATTACCGCGAGCTACTCGAGCGCGTCACGCTGAACGCGGCGATGGGTTTCTTCCTCAACACCAAGGGCAACCTCAAGGAAGACGCCAACGGCCGCCAGCCCGATGAGAACTACGCGCGCGAGGTCATGCAGCTCTTCACGATCGGCCTGTATGAGCTGAATCCGGACGGCACGAATCGCCTCGACGACAACGGCCACCCCATCGAGACCTACGGCCAGAGCGACATCACGAATCTCGCGCGCGTGTTCACTGGTTACGACTGGGATTACAACTCCAATGGCGGCACGTTCACGAACGTCGCCTGGCACGACTACGACGTGCCGAACACGCGTTTCGCGACGAATCAGATGCGCTTCATCGCAAGCCGCCACTCCACGCTCGAGGTCGACTTCCTCGGCGTGAACATTTCCGCGAACACGCCGGGGCTGGAAGCGCTGCGCCTCGCGCTCGATCATCTTTTCAATCACGCGAACGTCGGTCCGTTCTTCGCGCGGCAGATGATCCAGCGGCTCGTGACCAGCAATCCGAGCCCTGCGTACGTTGGCCGTGTCGCGGCGGCGTTCGCGGACAACGGCTCGGGCGTGCGCGGCGACCTGCGCGCGGTGTGGACGGCGATCCTCACGGATCCCGAGGCGCGAACGCTGCCGGACGCATCGAACACGATGGCGGGCAAACTACGCGAGCCGGTGGTGCGCTTCGTGCAGTGGGCGCGCACGGTGGGCATCACGTCGACCAACGGCGCCTTCGAGATCTACGATCTGTCGGGCAGCGACACGGCGCTCGGGCAGAGTCCGTTGCGCTCGCCGTCGGTGTTCAACTTCTTCCGCCCGGGCTACGTGCCGCCCAACACCTCCATCGCGACCGCCAACAAGCAGGCGCCGGAGTTCCAGCTCGTCAACGAGACCACGGTCGCGGGGTACTCCAACTTCCTGACCTGGGTGATCCGCGGCGGCTACAACGACGTGCGGCCTACCTACTCGGAACTGCTGCCGATCGCGCACGACGTGCCGGCGGTGGTGGCGTACCTGAACCTCAGGCTCACGGCCAACCAGTTGTCGCAGGCGACGCTGGACACGATCACGACCGCGCTGACGGCGATGAACGTGACGGCCGGGAGTTCGGAAAACGCAAAGCTGAACCTGCTGGCGGGCGCATGCCTGCTGATCCTCTGCTCGCCCGAATACCTGGTGCAGAAATGACGAACTGGACACGCCGCATGGTCCTCAAGCGCGCGATGCACCTCGGCGCGATGGGTGTCGCCACGCCGCTCGCGATCAACCTCGCGGCGATCAGCGAAGCCGCGGCCTTCGACAACACCGACTACAAGGCGCTGGTGTGCATCTTCCTGTACGGCGGCAACGACTACGCCAACACGGTGGTGCCGTACGATCCAACTAACTACGCGCTGTATCACCAGATCCGCGCGGGCGGGCCGGGCGAGGAAGAGGCTGGCATCGCGATCGCACGCACGGCGCTCGCGCCCAACGCGCTGACTCCGCTCGTCGCGCAGACACTGACCGACGACCTGCAATATGCGCTCGCGCCACCGCTCACGGGCCTGAAGTCGCTGTGGGACCAGGGACGACTCGCGGTGCAGCTCAACGTGGGGCCGCTGATCCAGCCCACCACGCTCGCGCAATACCAGAGCACGAACCGTGTCTTGAATCCGCTGCCGCCGAAGCTGTTCTCGCACAACGACCAGCAGTCGATCTGGCAGTCGAACGGCAGCGAGGGCTCGACCATCGGCTGGGGCGGGCGGATCGGCGATCTCGCGATGTCGAGCAACGGCGGGAATTCGCTGCTGACCTGCATTTCCGCCGCGGGCAACGCGGTGTTCGTCGCGGGTGAGGATGCGCTGCAGTACCAGATCAGTCCGAGCGGCGCGATCCGCGTGAATGGACTTACGCAGGCACCGTACGGTTCGACGTCGCTGCGCGACGCGCTGAACACGCTCATGACGCGCCAGAACACGCATGCATTCGAGGAGGAGTACGCGATCGTGACGCGGCGCTCGATCGCGATGGAGGGCGTGGTGAACGGTGCGCTCGGCGGCGTGACGCTGAGCCAGGCGACCAACGATCTTTTCCCCTCGAACAATGGGCTGGCCAGCCAGCTGAAGATCGTCGCGCGCTTGATCGGCGCGCGGAATGCGCTGGACTTGCGGCGCCAGGTGTTCTTCGTATCGATCGGCGGATTCGACAATCACAACCTGCTGATGCAGGACCATCCGCGTCTGCTCCAGCGGATCAACGACGCGATGAGCGCGTTCCACGCGGCGACGGTGGAGCTGGGCGTGGCGGACAAGGTGACGACGTTCACGGCGTCGGACTTCGGTCGCACCCTGAGCTCGAACGCGGACGGCTCGGATCACGGCTGGGGCGCTCATCAATTCGTCATGGGCGGCGCGGTGAACGGCGGGCGGTTCTATGGAACCGCGCCGCACGTGTCGATCCAGACCGATGACCAGGTCGGCCAGGGACGCCTGCTGCCGACGACCGCGATCGATCAGTTCGCGGCGACGCTCGCGCGCTGGTTCGGCTGCAGCGCCTCCGAACTACCCGGCATCCTCCCCAACGTCGGCAACTTCTCGAACACCGACCTCGGGTTCCTGTAGGGGGGTGGGGATAGTGGTGCCGGTGTAAATGGTGGGGATGGCGCGAGCCGCCGGGAGTGCGCCTCGGCGAATCGCAGCGGCGACACTAATCCCCACTTTTTACACCGGCACCTAATCCCCAGTCAGTCGACCGACATGAAGTTGATGGTGCGGTCGTCGTAACGCGAGGCCGCCCACTTCGCGACATCTTCGGACAGCGTGAAGAGCTGCGCGATCTCGATCAGCGCGGCGTTGTGATACGCGGCGAGCAGCTGCTTGTTCGCGCTGCTCTGTGCCGCGGCGCCGTACTGCGTCGCGGCCATGTCCTTCTGCACGGCGGCGATGTCGGCGAGCCGCGCCTTGCGTGCCGCCTCGATATGCGGTGCGATCTGCGCTAGCGCACGATCGTACTCGGCGATGATCTGCGCACGCGCCGCGCGCAGCGTGGCCTTGTCGGCTTCCTCGTCGGCCTTCGTCGCGCAGCCGCCTTCGCCGTCGCTGCACTTCAACTGCTTGGTGGCTTTCTCCGCGATCTGCGCCGAGCGCGTGCTCACCTCGCGCTGGATATCGAAGATCGCTTCGGCCTGCGCGGTGATTCCGCTGCCCGACATCTGCTTCGTCTGGAAGTCGCTGTAATGCTCGGCCGCGGCCTGCACCGCCGGCGGATCCTGGCTCATCGCGACGACATTCTGCATCGCCGCCTGCTGCGTCGCCTTCGACATCTCCATGGCGAGTGCCATCTGCTCGGCCTGGCTCATCGATGCGATCTTCGCCTGGAGCTGCTTCGCATATTCGGGGTCGCGCTGCGCGCGCGCGAAATCGATGCCACCTGCGTTGGTGAGGGCGCCGGGCGAGTTGGTGTTCGCGTCCAGCGTCAGCTTCTCGACGAATGCGCGCTGATCCTTGATCTGCTTGCGCAGCGTGGTGACTTCGGAACTCGCGAGCCACGCGGGCGCGGCGGCGGCCGACTTCGGCGGCGCGGGCACGCGCGTGTGCATGGACTGCAGCGACTGCTGAGCGAAGGCGTTGGTGGCAATCATCAGGCCGCCAACGAGCGCAATGGACTTCAACATGAACGAAAACTCCCAGATGGACTGAACGGTGGTGCCTGGCACGGAAAATCCGGGAGAAGGATTCGCACTTTTCCCGGCTTTTCCGTGTCAGGCACCGAGGGCGCGCATTATCGGGATCGCGCGCGGGCGCTTTCCTAATACGCGCTTAAGTTTTCAGTCGGCGGGGGGGTGTTCAGCTCGACCAGGGCAGCGCGACTGGCGCGCCGTCGGGCAGGAAAACCTCGACGGGCGTCTTCGAGAACACCGCGACGAGATGCAGCGGATCGCGCCCGGAATTCACGAGCTGATGAAGCGCATTGCGCGGGATGCAGACGGTCTGGTGCGCGCCGAAGGAAACCTTCCGGCCGTCGAAATGGAGCTCACCTCGGCCCGCCGAGCACAGGATGACCTCTTCGCAATCGTGGCGATGGGGCGGGGTGGCGGCGCCGGGCTCGAGGATCTGCTGCCAGATGGAGAGCTGCTCGAGCCCCTGTTCGGAGCCGGCCAGCGTGGCGTGGAGGATGCCGGGGAAAGAGGAGGTGTTCAGGACGGGGTTAGGGCTGACGGTCATGGCGGGACTCCAGGGAGGGGCGGTTCGGTGGCGCGCAGTCTGTCGGCTCGCCATTCCCGAAAGAACAGCCTTGAGTGTCGTTTCATTGAGGAACAATATTCCTCAATGAACAACATCCAGCAGGTTCTCGCCTTTGCCACGGCTGCGCGGAACGGCAGTTTCGCCAAGGCGGCCCGCGAGCTTTCTCAGACCCCCTCGACCATCGCCAAGAGCATCAGCCGCCTGGAAGCGCAGCTCGGCGTGCGGCTCTTCAACCGCACCACCCGCCAGGTGAGTCTCACGCCGGACGGCCAGGACCTGTTCGAGCAATGCCAGCGCGTCCTCGAGGAGGTCGAGATCCTCAAGTCCGTCGCGGCGGGCGCGAGCGGCGCGCCGACCGGCGTGTTGCGCATCGAACTTCCGGTGACCTACGGCCGTCGCGTCGTCGTCCCCGTGCTCGGCAAGTTGTTAGAACGGCATCCCGGACTCACGATCGATGCGCGCCTGTCCGACCATTTCTCCGACGTGATCCGCGAAGGCCTCGATGCCGTCGTGCGCATCGCTTCGCTCGGCGATTCGCGGCTCGTCGCGCGGACCATCGGGCATCAGCATCTCGTCGTCGTCGGCAGTCCCGACTATCTTTCGCGCAACGCTCCGCCGCGCTCGCCATACGATCTCGAGCGACATTCGTGCGTGTTGTTCCGCGTGCAGACCACGGGGCGCGCGCGTCCGTGGCAATTCCGCGTCGATGGCGTGAACACGGAAATCCACCCCGAGTCGCGTCTACGTCTGGGAGATGGCGATGCACTCATCGAAGCGGCCGGCGCGGGCCTCGGGCTCGTGCAGGCGCCGGACTATATGGCGGCCGATGCGATCAACGCGGGACGCGTGGTCGAGGTCCTGCGCGAATTTCGTCCCGCGCCGCTGCCGATAAACGTGCTCTATCCGACCACGCGCCTGCTGCCGCCGCGCGTGCGCGCGTTCATCGACGCGATGACAGAACCCGGCGCCGCGAAGCTGCGCCTTCGGCTATCCTGAAGTGGGTGGGGATAGCGGTGCCGGTGTAAAAAGTGGGGATGGATTGCGCGGCGCGACCGAGTGACGTTCCGGCGCAATCCCCACTTTTTACACCGGCACCGCTATCCCCACCCCAACAACACCAGAGGGGACACCATGAGTCGCGGATTCGTACTCGCCTTGCTGACGACCATTGCCGGCGCGGTCGGCGCCGCGGACTCGCAGCCGCCGACGCTGCCGATCGGCTCGCCAATGCCGCCGTTCTCGCTGCCCGGTATCGACGGGAAGACTTACACCGACAAGAGTTTCGCGAAGGCGGACATCCTCGTCATCGTGTTCACCTGCCCGCACTGCCCCACCGCACAGGCGTACCAGGAGCGCATCAAGAAGCTGGTCGTCGACTACACGCCGAAGAACGTCACCGTGATCGCGGTGAATCCGAACCACGCCGCCGCGGTGCGTCTCGACGAGCTCGCGTACAGCGACCTTTCCGACTCCTTCGCCGAAATGCAGGAACGCGCGCGCGACCAGAAATTCAACTTTGTCTGGCTCGACGACGGCCCGAAGCAGGAGATGTCGCATGCCTACGGCCCGGTCGCGACGCCGCATGTGTTCATCTTCGACAAGGCGCGCAAGCTGCGTTTCGAAGGCCGCATCGACGAATCCGAACGCGAGTCTCTGGCGACCAAACACGACACACGCAACGCGCTCGACGCGCTGCTCGCGGGGAAGGAACCGCCGGTCACCACCACGCGGGTATTCGGCTGCTCGGTCAAATGGGCCGACAAGGTCGTCGAATACGCCAAGTACAAGGAGCGCTGGGCCGCCGAACCCGTGACACTCGAGAAGGCCGATGCCGCGACGCTCAAGGCGATCCGCGAAAACAAGGACTCCGGCAAGCTGCGACTCATCAACGTCTGGGCGACCTGGTGCGGCCCTTGCATCACGGAGTTCGACGAACTGGTCGAGCACAACTTGCGCTTCCGCATTCGTCCCTTCGAGATGGTCACGATCGCCGCGGAGTACCCCGACCAGGAAGCGGCCGTGAAGGAGTTCCTCACGAAGAAACACGCGTCGATGAAGAACTACATCCTCGCGAGCAACGACAAGGACGAGTTGTACGACGCGTTCGAGCCCAAGAGCGCGTGGCGCGGCGAGCTGCCCTATACGATCATCGTGAACGAGAAGGGCGAGGTCATTTATCGCGAATACGGCGAGCTCAGCTTCCTCAAGATGCGCCGCGCGATCGTGCCGGAGCTCAACCGCATCAAGCCCTGGGGCGGCCTGAGTCCGATCAAGCCTAACTAACGGGCACTCTTTTTTCGCAGGATGGGGATCGGCGAGCCGACACGTGCCACGCTGTTCGCCATCGCGCCTGTAAGAACCGCCATGCCCGTTCGTCATCTGTCTGAACCCCGACAGGAGGCGAACGTGTGCTTACCCCATATCTCGAAACCCGCGTCATGACCGACGCTGCAGATGACGTGGCGAGTCTCGCCCGCCAATATGGCCCTACGGTATTCCGCGCGGCCTGGCGGATACTCGGCTCGCGGGCCGCGGCCGAAGACGTTCAGCAACAGCTGTTTCTGAAGCTCATCGAAACGCGGCCGCGCGCGGTGGAGTCCTGGCCTGCCTTTCTCACCGCGTCGGCCGTGCGTCTCGCGATAGATCAGCTGCGCAGGCAACGTCGCTGGAGTCTCCTCGCCCCGCTGTGGAAAGCCGACGAACCCGACGATTCGCCCGCCGAAGATGCCGAACGCGCCGAAGCCGCGCGCTTCCTGCGGTCCGCGTTGTCGAAGCTCAACCGGCGCGACGCCTCGTGTTTCGTCATGCGCCATGTCCACGGCATGACGCCGGCGGCGATCGGCCGTGAGCTCGGCATCACCGAAAACCATGTCAGTGTCAGCGTGCATCGCGCCCGCAAGGCGCTCGAAGCACTGCAGGCGAAGGAGCAGCAACCATGAACTCTCTCGATAGAACTCTCGACTCGTTCGTTTCATCCGAACCCGACGCGTCCGCAATCGCCGCCGCGCAGGGCAGGCTCGAAGCGGCGGTGGCCGCGCGCGCTGCCACACGGCCGGTCCGCTCGTCGACGCGACGCGTCGGTGGCTGGCTCGCCGTGGCAAGTTCCGCGGCCGCGGTGGCCTTCGCCATTCTGTGGCTGCCGCTGACGTCGACGCCGGCGTTTGCGCAGGTGCAGGAGCACTTTCGCGACTTCCGCACGCTGCGCTTCGATATGAGGCAGCTCGTCGCGGGCAGGGAGGTCCTGGCGATCAGGGTCTCGATGACGCGTGACGGCGACGTACGCACGGACATCGGCAAAGACATGTCCGTGATCGTGAACTCGGGCGACGGCCGTGTGTTGACGCTCGCTCACGGCGTGCGTCGGGCGATGGAACAGCCCCTCGGGAGGGGCGCTGGCGACGTCGATGCGCTCGACTGGCTCGAGGACGTGCGGGATTTCCAGGGAGCCGCCACGCGCCTGCCGCAGACGCGTGTGATCGATGGGCGCAAGGCCTACGGCTGGCGGCTCAAGGACGACGACATGGATCTCGAGCTGTGGGCGACCGCGGACGGGTTGCCGCTCGAAATGCAGATGAGCGGTGTCGGTCAGATGCGCTTCGATTTCGACTTCGAGTTCGACATCGTTCTGCCCGCGGAGACCTTCAGCACCGCGATCCCGGCCGGTTATAGTCGCGGCGGCGCGGAGGATTGAATGAAGCAGACGCTCGGGATGGTATCGCTGGTGGTGCGGGATTACGACGAGGCGCTCGCGTTCTACGTCGGCAAACTCGGCTTCACGCTGGTCGAAGACAGCTTCGTCCCGGAGCAGAATAAGCGCTGGGTGGTGATCGAGCCACCCGGCGCGGGCGGCGGTGCCAAACTACTCCTGGCGCGTGGCGTCGGCGATGCGCAGACCTCGCGCATCGGCAACCAGACCGGCGGGCGTGTGTTCCTGTTTCTCTACACCGACGACGTCTGGCGCGACTACCAGGCCTACAAGGCGCAGGGCGTCGAATTCGTGCGCGATCCGGCGGCCGCCCCCTTCGGGACGGCCGCCGTGTTCAAGGATACGTACGGAAACCTCTGGGACCTCGTGCAGCTCGGGACCTGATCGCTCAGTCTTCCCGCCGCTCGACCATCGCCGCCAGCGCGCGGTCGAGCGCCGCGGCGAACTTCTCAGGTTGATCGAACATGACGAAATGGCGCGCAGGCGCGATCGAAACGACCTCCAGCTTCTCCACGCCGCTCAACAACATCCGGTAGTAGTTGGTCTTGCCGGCCTCGTCGACGCCCATCGCCGCGAGGTCCGGCGCATGGAAGGGCGACACCTCGACCACCGGCACTCTGATGCCGCCGAGCTTCGGCCGCAGGTCGAGCGCCATCACCTGCGCCGCGAATTCGGCTGTGGCTTCCACGTCGCTGCGGCTCGACAGTTCAGCGAGCTTCATCGCCGTGCTTTCGTCGATGCTGCCGACCTGCCGCATGTACGCCTGCTGGCTGGCGACAAACTGTTCGCGCGATCCCGATATCTGCGCGCGCACGTTGGCGGCCAGCGGAGCGCGATCGCCCGTCATGCGTTCCGTGCCCGGAAAAACGGGCAGGCCGTCCACCGCCACCACTCCGGCGATCTTCTCCGAGTGCTCCGCCGCGAATGCGAGCGACAGCGTGCCGCCCAGGCTGTGGCCGATGAGCACCGGCTTCGCGATCTTGCGGGAATCGATCAAGCCCAGCAGGTCGCGCCGCACGGATTCGAACGTCGCACCCGCATCGCGCGGCCGGCCGTCGAAGCCCGGCAGCGTCAGTAGATAGACCGAGTGCGTGCCGCGCAGCCGCTCCGCGGTGTCCTTCCATACCCACGAACCGCTTGCGAGCCCGGGAATCAGGATCACCGCCGGCCCTTTGTCGGACACCTGTTCGACCGCCAGCGCGCCGGCCTCGAACCTCGACGCGCCGCCGAACGCGGGCACGAGCAGGGAGAGCGCGAGCGCGAAGCCCGCGAAAGTCTTGCGAAACATGGTTGCTACTCCGTTAGAAAGATCTTTTCGATCGGTTTGCCGAAGAGCCTGGCGATCGCGAAAGCCAGCGGCAGGCTCGGGTCGTACTTCTCGGTCTCGATGGCATTGATGGTCTGACGTGAAACTTCGAGCTGGTCGGCGAGCTCACCCTGGCTCCAGCCGCGCTCCATCCGCAGTTGGCGGACCAGGTTCTTCATCGGCTCCAGCTTCCGCCGCGCACGATGGAGAGCGTCGCCCAGACGGCGCCCATCACGGGCCACACCCAGAACATGGTGAGCTTCGGGAATCCGGCGTTCTCGAGGAATCCGTAGGTGAACGTCCAGCCCGCCGTCACCGCGAAGGCGATGCCGATGTTCTCGAGCGAACGCAGCCGGATGAACTCATCCATGCGGCGGAACTGCCGCACGATGACCCAGATGGCGAGCGCGACCGGAACCATCGGCGAGAGCAGCAACGCCGTACGCGCGAGGCCGGGTTCCATGGTCCTGGCGAGCGCGATCGAGCCGAACAGCACGACGCCGTACAGAAGCAGACTTCCGCCGAGCTCCCAGTGATACCGCCGCAGGGCTTCGCCTTCGCGCATGTCCATTCTCCGACACCTGTAAAGGATGCTTTACAGGTTAGTCGGACCGGAATGGCCTGTCAAGCATGCTTTACAGGGGGGGGTGGGGATGGGGGTGCCGGTGTAAAAAGTGGGGACTGGCTCGGCGCTGGAGCCACGCTATCCCCACTCACTAGCAGGGGCGCTGGTGGTCCTGCATTTTCGAGAGGAACTCCTGCGCCGCGGCGGATTCGCCCGTGCGCTCGCCCGGCACGTCCTCGCAGAACTGCACCCACGGCAGCCGGCTCTCGATGCCGAACTGCTTCACGATCGGCGCGTCCTCGGGACGATCGAGTGAGCCGATCGTCGTGTAGATGCGCGCGCTCGCGATGTTGTACTTGAACGAGAGCGGGGTACCGCAGGCCGCGCAGAATCCGCGTTGGGCGAGGTTCGAGCTTGCGAAGAAGCTGGGCACGCCCTGCGTCCACTCGAAGTTGTCGGGCGATCCGCCGGCGAGCGCCGCGAATATGCCACCCGTGGCGCGCTGGCACATTCGGCAGTGGCAGACGTGCACGTTCTCGAGCGGCGCGTAGAACGCGTAGCGCACCGCGCCGCACTGGCATCCGCCGGTCGCAACGGGTTTGCGGCCTGTCGTGCTCATCAAGGGACGCTACTGGAAAGTGTCGCAGGCCTGCACGTTGCCCGACTCGAACCCGCGTCGGAACCATTCCTGGCGCTGCGCGCCGGAGCCGTGCGTGAAGGATTCCTGGTTCACGTGTCCCTGCACACGTTTCTGGATCGTGTCGTCGCCCACCGCCGATGCGGCGCCGAGCGCCTCTTCGATGTCGCCCGACTCGACGATGCCGCGCGCGCGATCGGCGTGATGCGCCCAGATGCCGGCGAAGCAATCCGCCTGCAGCTCCATGCGCACCTGCAATGCATTGCCATCCGCCTGGGACGAGCGCGCCTGCGCGTTGCGCACCTTGTCCGAAATGCCGAGCACGGTCTGCACGTGATGCCCGACCTCGTGCGCGAGAACGTATGCTTTCGCGAAGTCGCCCTGCGCGGCGAACTCGGTTTCGAGCTGACGGAAGAACTGCGTATCGATGTAGACCTTCTGGTCGGCGGGGCAGTAGAAAGGCCCGGCCGCCGAAGTCGCCGATCCGCACGCCGTGTTGATGCCCTGCTCGAACATGACTAGATAGGGCGCGGGATACTGCTGGCCGGCCTGCGCGAAGATCTGGTTCCAGGTGTCCTCGGTGTCGCCGAGTACCGCGGCCACGAACTGTCCGACTTCGTCGCTGGGTGTGCCGGCCTCGATCGGCGCTTCGGTCTGCGCGCCGCCGCCGCCTTCGCCCATCAGGCCCATGATGACGCGCGGATCGACGCCGAGAAAATACGCCGCAAGCAGCGCGATGATGCCGCCGCCGATGCCGAACTTCATGCCGGGCCGGCCGGTGGAGCGACCGCGGTAATCCTGGACGTTGCGACTTTGTCGACTTTCGCGCCAGCGCATGGCGGGATGTTAGCAGAGGCACACGCGGTATGATCCGCGCCTCGTGAAGTCCGGCCTGCCCATCGACGAAGTCTTGCCCGCGCTGCAAGCCGCGCTGCATCGCGGTCCGAATGCGGTCGTGGAAGCGCCCCCCGGCGCCGGCAAGAGCACCGTTGTGCCGATTGCGCTGCTGGAGGAATCGTGGTTGCGGGGCGGCAAGATCGTGATGCTCGAGCCGCGGCGCCTCGCGACGCGGGCGGTGGCGACGCGCATGGCGCGCACGCTCGGAGAATCTCCCGGAGAAACCGTCGGTTACCGCATGCGACTGGAGACGCGCGTGAGCCGCCGCACGCGCATCGAAGTCGTGACCGAGGGCGTGTTCACGCGCATGTTGCAGAGCGATCCGGCACTCGAGGGAGTCGCGGCGGTGTTGTTCGACGAATTCCATGAGCGCAGCCTGCATGCCGACACCGGCCTCGCGTTCGCGCTCGATGCGCAGGCGAACCTCGCGCCGGAGCTGCGGCTGGTGGTCATGTCCGCGACACTCGACGGCGCCGCGGTGGCGAAGTTGTTAGGCGACGCGCCCGTGATCACGGCGGCGGGGCGCGTCTATCCAGTCGAGGTGAAGTATCTCGGCACCGGGATGCCGCTGCTCCCGGGTGGCCGCGACGAGCCGCTGATCGCGGTGGTCCGCGCGATCCGGCGCGCATCGCAGGAAGCCGAGGGTGACATGCTCGTCTTCCTGCCGGGTGCGGGCGAGATCCGCCGCGTGCAGGGAATGCTCGACGAGTCGGGCGCCGACGTGTTGCCGCTGTACGGCGAGCTCGGTTCCGACGCGCAGGATGCCGCGCTCGCGCCGGCCAGACCCGGACGCCGCAAGATCGTGCTGTCCACGAACATCGCGGAGACCAGTCTCACCATCGACGGCGTGCGCATCGTCATCGACGCGGGACTCGAGCGACGGAGCTCGTTCGACCCGTCAAGCGGCATGAACCGGCTCGAGGTGCACCGCATCTCGCGCGCCTCGGCCGAACAACGCGCGGGCCGTGCCGGCCGCACCGCGCCCGGGGTGTGTTACCGGCTCTGGGGCGAGGGCGCCGAGCGAAGCCTGGCCGCCTATGCGCCGCCGGAAGTATGCGTCGCCGATCTCGCGCCGCTCGCGCTCGATCTCGCGGCGTGGGGCACGGATGCGGGCGCGTTGCGATGGCTGGATCCGCCACCGGCCGCGACACTCGCGAGTTCGCGCGACCTGTTGCGGCGTCTCGGGGCGCTCGACGAGGCGGGGAGAATCACCGCGCACGGCAAAGCAATGCAGGAAGTTCCGGCGCACCCGCGGCTCGCGCACCTCTTGCTCGAGGCGCGAAGGCTCGGTGTCGCGTCGCTTGGAGCGGAGCTCGCCGCATTGCTGTCGGATCGCGACCTGCTTCGCGCGGGCCCGGGAACGCGCGATTCGGACATCCGGACGCGGCTCGAAGCACTGCGCCGCGGAACGGGCGCCGACCGTGGAGCGCTCGATCGAGCGCGGCGAGCACAGCGCGCGTTCGAGCTGCAGTCAGGCCAGTCGGCGCGGATTCCCTCCGCCGACGTGGATGCTGGCGTGCTGCTGGCGTTCGCGTATCCCGACCGCATCGGCCGGCGCCGTCCCGGCGGCGAGGCGCGTTATCAGCTCGCGAACGGACGCGGCGCCGTGTTTCCCGGCCCCGAATCCATCGCGCGGGAGGAATTCATCGTCGCGATCGATCTCGACGACCGCGAACGCGAGGCGCAGATCCGTCTCGCCGCGCCGCTTTCGCGCGCGGACCTGCTGGAGCATTTCAGCGGGCGCGTGCGCCGCGCGGAAGAGGTGCGCTGGGATGAACGCACCGAGACCATCGTCGCGCGCCGCGCGGTGTGGCTCGATGACCTGCTCGTGGAAGAGAAACCATTGCCCGAGGTACCGCGCGACGCGACCGCCGCCGCGATGGTCGAAGGCGTGCGGTGGCTCGGGCTCGACGCGCTGCCGTGGGACGACGAGTCGCGCAACTTCGTCGCGCGCTGCGAATTCGTGCGCGGACTCGGCCGCAAGGAACTCGCCGACTGGCCGGATCTCTCACGCGACGCGCTGGCCGCGGACCTCGGCTGGCTCGAGCCGTTTCTCGACGGCATCACGCGCCGCGCGCAGCTTGCGCGCGTGCCGCTGCTCGATGCGCTGCGCTCGCGGCTCACGTACCCGCGGCAGCAGAGACTCGAGGAGCTCGCGCCCACGCACGTCACGCTGCCGACCGGCTCGCGCGCACGCATCGATTACATCGACGACAACGCGCCGTGCGCGTCGATGCGCATGCAGGAGGTTTTCGGTCTCGCCGCGACGCCTCGCATCGGCGGCGGCGCCGTGCCGGTCACGTTCAAACTACTGTCGCCCGCGCAACGACCGCTGCAGGTGACACGCGATCTCGCGAGCTTCTGGAGCAACGCCTACGTCGACGTCCGCAAGGACATGCGCGGCCGGTATCCGCGCCACTACTGGCCGGAGAATCCACTCGAGGCGGAGCCGACGCGGCGCGCGAAACCGCGCGGCACCTGATCAGAGCCGGATCACGACCTTCCCGAACAGCGCCCCGGAATCCATGTAATCGTAGGCCGCCGGTGTATCCGCGAAATCGAACACGCGATCGATCGCCGGTTTCACCTGGTGTTTTTCGAGAAATGCATTGAGCGCTTCGAAATCGGCGCGCGATCCCACGTAGATGCCCGATGCGGTGGCATTGCGGTTCATCAACGCTCCGGCCGGAATCTCCCCGCCGAACTGCGAGAGCCCTCCGATCAGCGCGACGTGACCACCCGGCGCGAGGCTCGCGAGCGACTTCGGCAACGTTCCGGCGCCGCCGACCTCGAGCACATGCTGCACCCCGCCGGTCCGCTCCGAAACGACCGTTTCCCAGTTCGGTGCCGTCTTGTAGTTCACCGTGTGCGCCGCGCCTAACTTCCTGGCCCGCGCGAGTTTTTCGTCCGACGAGCTCGTTATGATGGGAATGCCGCCCATCGCACGCGCGAGCTGCAGGCCCAGGATCGACACCCCGCCCGTGCCGAGCAGCAGCACCTTGTCGCCGGGCTGCATGCGTCCGCGCGTCACCAGCGAGTTCCAGGCGGTCACGCCGGCGCAGGGCAGGGTCGCCGCCTCCTCGAACGATAGATAGTCCGGGATCTTGACGAGGCCGTCCTCGTGCAACGTGACGTACTCGGAGAGCATGCCATCGATGGCGCCGCCGAGCGCCGTCGCCATGTGCTCGGGCTGCGGGCGCCCGTCCAGCCACTTCTGGAAGAAGATGGCCGCGACACGATCGCCCTTCTTCCATCGCTTCACCTTCGCGCCGACGGCGGCGACTTCACCCGCGCCGTCGGACAGCGGCACGAGATTCGACTGCATCGGTCCGGGGTATCGTCCGAGCTTCACGTAGATGTCGCGGCGGTTGAGCGACACCGCGCGCACGCGCACGAGCACCTCGTTGTCGCCGGGCTGGCGGATCGGTGCATCGACGAGCGTGAGCACCGGCGGCGCATCGCCGGTTTTCACGAGCTGGTATTGACGCTGGACGGCTTGTGCCTCGGCGCCCATCGCGAACGCGGGCAGGACCAGGAGAGTGGCGCGGCGCAGTGCGGCAGACATGGGAATCTCCGGCGGTCGGGATGCCGGAGATTCTAACCAGCCGGGTTCAGAGATTACGCGCGCCATAGCGCGCGGCTTCGTAGGCGTTCTGCGCATCATTTCGCTCATATTCGAGTCGGCCCAGCCGCCAGGCGATGTGCTCGCGTTCCTTCCGCGGCAGGTCCTCTTTCTCGAGCGCGGTGCGCAGGCTGTAGATCTCGCCCTGCAGCGCATCGACCTCGGCGCCGAGGCGGTTGACCTCGAGCCCGTGTTCATACGCGTTGATGAGACGTGCCTGGTCGTAACGGCGGCAGATGCCGACGTCGAAGCTGCCGCCGTATTCGCCGAGTTGATAGGCGCGGTACGGCACGCAGAAGCGATCGAGTCCCAGCTCGCGGCCGGCCAGCCATCTTTCGCGATCGGGCGTCACCGCCACCTTGGCGCAGGCCGTGGCGTGGCGAACCAGGTATTCCTCCGGGCGACCGTTGGCGCCGTCGCGGACGCCGATGTCCTGCCAGTCGGCACTGAGGCACTCGCTCTTCGAAAGACTCGCGCAGCCGCTGAGCGAGACGAGGAGCACGGAGGTGGCGATGAGTTTGAAAAGCAGCCTGGTGTCCATGGCTGCCAATCTACCGGCGAATAATTGAATCGATGCTGAACGAGCCGTCTGCCCCGTTGTGTCAAATCAGACCGTCAAACCGGACCACCTTCCTCGCGTTCGATGGCGAGCAGCCCCGCGCGCGCGGGATATCCCGGCCCATCCGGCCAGTTGCTGCGCGGATCGTCGAGTGTTCCGCCTTCGCCCGGATGCTGGATGGACAGGAACAGCGTCTTGCCGTCCGGCGTGAATTCGCAGCCGCAGACCTCGCAGCCGTTGGGGCCGCTCGCGAGTTGTTTGAGCAGGCCGCGCATCGGGCCGCTGGTCTCCATGACGAAGCAGCCGTTGTTAGGCACGTCGCGTCCGTCCGAGTCCGTGACGATCCAGAGGCGCCCCTGCGGATCGATGCCGAGGTTGTCGGGACAGTGAACCTGGCTCTGGTGTTCGCGATTCGGATAGCCGGCGAAATACGTGTCCTTCGTGCCGACCTTGCCGGGCGCGACGTCATCCGCGTTCACGAGATAGCGGCCTTCGCCGGGATTGCCCGCGAGCAGGAACACGTTCCACGTGAATTGGGTCGCGGTGCCGTCGTCGCCGTCCTCGGTGATCTCGATGATGTGGCCCGAGCGATTGTCGGGGCGCGGGTTGGCCGGGTTCACGTCGACGTCGGTTTCGCGTCCGTACCACTCCTTCTTGGCGGTATCACCGCGGCTCTCCGACTTCGTGCACGGGATGTAGATGCGTCCCGTGATCGGGCTGGGCTCGACGTCCTCGGGCCGGTCCATCGTGGTCGCGCCCAACAAGTCGGCGGCCGCGCGCACCTTGATGACGACGTCACCCTGGTTCGCGAACCCGGCGCCGGAATTGAGCGGCCCTTTCTCGTCGTGCACGAGTGGCAGCCACACTCCCGTGCCGTCCGCGTCGAAGCGAGCGGCATACAACGTGCCGTGATCGAGCAGGTCGCGGTTCGCGGCGGGGTTCTTCGGATCGAACTTGTCGCGCGTCACGAACTTGTAGATGTACTCGAATTTCTCGTCGTCGCCCATGTACGCGGCGACCTGACCGTTCTTCGTGACGATGGTGTTCGCGCCTTCGTGCTGGAAGCGGCCGAGCGCGGTGCGCTTGCGCGGCACCGACTTCGGATCGTGCGGATCGATCTCCACCATCCACCCGAAGCGGAAGAACTCGTTGGGCTCGTGTTTCGAACCGAAGCGCGGATCCTGCGTTTCCCAGCCGTAGTAGCTGACCTTGCGCAGCGGGAAGCGCCGGTGAGCCTCGAGCGGCGCCTCGTCGCCGAGCGCGAAGTAGTCGTCGACGTTTTCCTCGGAGGTGAGATACGTGCCCCACGGGGTCTTGCCCGCGGAGCAGTTGGCGAACGTGCCGAGCACGCGCACGCCTTCGGAATCCGCCTTCGTGCGCAGGAGTGGATGTCCGCGCGCCGGGCCCATGATTTCCATCGGCGTATTGGCGGTGATGCGTCGGTTGTCAGGAGCGGAGAGATCGCGTTGCCATCCGCCCGAGTCTCGGCTGACCTGCATCACGGACACGCCATGCGCAGCCTGCATGAACGCGACGCCTTGCGGATGTTTCGCGTACCACTCGGCGCGGAACTTCGGCGGAACCCCGAAGCCGCGCAGGCCCGGGAACATCAGGTCGACGTTCACGTATTCGTGATTCACGCAGACGAGCCCGGCCGCGGCACGGCCCTGCTTCAACGGGAAATACCCGACTGCGTCCGCATTCGTGCCGAACTGGCGCTGTTGCGCCGTTACGGCATCGGCGCTCATCCAATCGTCGGCATACAACCGGCGGGAATCGAAATCGGGCGTTCCCCGGAAAAGGCTGTCGCCCCAGCGTGCGACCACGTTGTAACGATACCCGTCGGCGATCACGAACTTGTCGAGTTCCTGCGGCTCGATACTCTTGAACGAAACCCCGGAAGCCGGGGGCGAAGCCGGAGACGGTGCGGAGCTGTGCGTGCAGGCGGCGAGGCCCACGGCGGCGCCGCTCGCGAGCACCGTGCGCCGCGACAGGCGCGTCTCGAGGACCTTTTCGAATGCCGATCGTTGAGTCATGGCGTCGCATGCTAACGTCTGGTCGTTGAACGGAGAAGCACGAATGCCGCATGAGAAATCGCCTGCCCGCGCGTTGGCCGGTCTCAAATTGACAATGGCCCTTTCGGTTTCATTGTTCCTCGCCGCCTGCGATCGCGCGCCGGAGCCGGCGTCCGCGACTCAGGAAAAACCTGGTGCGGCGGAATCCACGGTCGACTTCGCGAGCTTGCATGCGGATGCACCGGGGATCGCCTGGTTCGATGGCGACGTCGATGCGGCGTTCGCGGCCGCGAAGGCGTCTAACAAACCGGTGTTGCTGTACTGGGGCGCGAAGTGGTGCCCGCCGTGCAAGCAGCTCAAGTCCGCAGTGTTCAGCCGGCCGGATTTCATCGAGAAGTCGAGGCTGTTCGTTCCCGTCTACCTCGACGGCGACTTGCCCGACGCGCAGAAGTGGGGCGACGTGTTCCGCGTGATGGGATACCCCACCGTCGTCGTGCTCAAACCCGATCGCACGGAGATCACGCGCATCGCGGGAAACATGGATCTTTCGCTTTATGCCGGCGTGCTCGACAACGCGTTGGGCGACGTGCGTCCAGTGAAGGACGTGGTCGATCTTGCGGTGAAGGGCGGAGCGCCGCTGGATGCCAGCGACTGCCGCCGGCTCGCGTATCACGCGTTTGGTCTCGAGGACGACGGCATCTTCGACAGCGCGAAGCTGCGGTCCGCGTTCGAGAATGCGGCGCGGTTGTGCCCTTCGGAGCTCGAGAAGGAACGCGCGCGTCTGAGCATTCGCGCCGCGGCGGAAGCCGCCAAGTCGCAGAGCGCGGCGATCGAGACAGGTGGCAAGGCGGACAAGCCATTGGCGGCGCTCATCGTGCGCGTGAACGAGGCGCTCGGGAACAAGGACATCGCGCTCGCGAACGCCGACGTGCTGCGCAGCCTGCCCGGTGCGTTCTTCATCGCCGCGCGCAACACGGTACCGCAGGTCGCGCCGTCGCTGCGCGAGCGGTACATGGCCGTCGCGGATGCGGCGACCGCGAATACCTCGTTCGCGCCGGCGGACCAGCTCGCGGCACAGCTCATGAAGATCACCGCGTCGAAGGCATATGCGGCCGACGGCAAGGTGCCCACCGACGTGCGCAGCGTCGCGCTCGCCACGGCTTCGAAGATGCTCGAGGCGCCGCGGGAGCCGTACGTACGCGCGGGTGTCGTGAACTCG
The DNA here is from genome assembly GCA_023433515.1 of Pseudomonadota bacterium. GTDB lineage: Bacteria > Pseudomonadota > Gammaproteobacteria > Steroidobacterales > Steroidobacteraceae > CADEED01. The sequence goes on along the minus strand of JAEZCN010000094.1, from coordinate 635 downwards.
GCGATCAACATCTACATCGCGCTCGACGAGTGGGAACGCGCGCGTGACCTGCTCGCGCTCGAGGCGAAGACTTCGAACACGCCTCACTACTACATCGGCGATCTCGCCGACGTCGAAGAGCACCTGGGCAATAAGGAGCGCGCGCTCGAACTGTGGGCCGAGGCGTACGAGAAGGCGCAGGGGCCCGCCTCACGCTTCCAGTGGGGGTACAGCTACCTGGACGCGCTGCTGCGACTCACGCCCGACGACACCGCGAAGATCGAACAGGCGGGACTCGCCGTCACGGCCGAGCTCGACGGTCCGAACCGCATCCACCGCCGCACGCTCGCGCGGCTGAACCGACTCGACGGCAAACTGCATGACTGGAGCACGACCCCGGCGCGCGAGGCGGTGTATGCAAAGCTGCGGACGAGCGTCCTGCAGGCCTGCGCCAAGTCGCCGGGCGAGGCGCAGGGATGCCAGGGCTTCGGAAAGACCGCCGCTAGTTAGAGACCGGCGTCATTCCTTCGGACGGCGCGCGTTGGTGCGCGCGGTCGTGGTGATCGCCCGGCCCCGTTTCGCCAGCGCCTCGCGCAGCAGCCATTCGATCTGTCCGTTTACGCTGCGCAGTTCCTGCGCGGCGAGCGCCTCGATCG
>JAEZCN010000030.1 GCA_023433515.1 Pseudomonadota bacterium | reverse complement strand
CGCTTGGCGCGACGGGCGCAACGGGTGTGGGAGCCGCGGCAACGGGCGCCGGTGCAGCGGCTGACGCCGGAGAAACCAGTGCATGAATCTTCGCGATCAATCCGCGGGCGGTCGGCACGCCCTTTCCGGAGCTGACCGACTCGCGCATGCGCGCGAGCTCGTCGAGCGCGGACTGCGCGAGCTGGAAGGCACGGTCATCCGGCGCGACCTGCCCGCTGTCGATCTGCATGAACAGCGTCTCGAGCTCGTGCGCGAGATCGCCCATCGGAATGAGTCCCGCCATGCGCGCACCGCCCTTGAGCGTGTGCAGCGGACGCTTGAGCGCGGTGAGTCCATCGACGCTCTCGCGGTTTTCATTCCACTGCGCGAGCGCGCCCTGCGAGGCGTCGATGAGCTCGACGGCCTCGTCGGTGAAGATACCCGCGATTTCGGGATCGAAGTCGGTGACGACTTCCTCGGCGATTTCGGCTTCCGGAGCTTTGGCGGCGGGCGCCGGTTCGCTTACTGGCGGCGGAAAGGAAGCGGGAGGTGCCGCGACCGCCGGCGCAGCAGGAGCAGGAGCGGGAGCCGCCGCCTGTTCCGCGGCGCGCGCGGCGGCGACGATGCGTTCCTCGAGTTCGAGCGTGGCGCGTTCGATGCGCGCGAGCAGCACGCCATGCGCCTGGAAAAAGCCTGTGGACTCGTCGAGGTTCGACGCGACGGAGTTCATCGCGTTCATGCACCCGGCGAGCAGATCGAGATCCGCCGATTCGAGACCGATGCCGGTATCGAATGCCTTGCGTACCCAGTTCTCGAGCGGCGCGGTCAACCGGATGCCGTGACGCGCCTCGGCCATGCGCGAGCTGCCCGACAACGTATGGCAGGCGCGGTAAGCCTCCTCGGTCACCACATGCGGCGCGCTGCGCGCGCGCTCGGCTTCGATGAAACGCATGACGGCCGCGATGTTCACCTGCGTCTCGCGGCTGTAGATCTCGCGCAGTTGCAGATCGCCGCTGGGTTCTTCTTCCGGCGCGGAAAGCACGATTTCCTCGCCGCCGGACTGATCTTCGCTCAGGTCCCAATCCACCGGGGAGATCGCTTCCGGCGCCGCGTCCGGCGCCGCCTGCGCGGCGGCCGCGGGAGCAACCGTCGGCACGGATGCCGGAGCGGCCTGCAGCGTCGGTACCCGGTTGGTTGCGTCGATGACGTCGTCGGCGCGCGTATCGAGCGTGCGCTCGAGCAGTTCGTTCGTGGCCGTGTGCGGCGCGGGGGCGGCCTTGTTGGCCGCGAGCGCATGCGCGCGATCCACGATGCCCTGCGCCTTCGCGGGCGCGGGCTTGCCGGCTTCGAGCGAGTTCACGAGCTCACCGGCCATGGCCATTGCGTCGCGCACCGTCGCGATGATCGCGGGCGAACGCTGCAGCGTGTTCTCGATGAGCTTGTTCAGCAGGTTTTCGATGGCCCACGCGAATTCGCTGATGTCAGTCGCACCCACCATGCGGCCCGAGCCTTTCAGCGTGTGGAATGCGCGCCGGACTCCGGCGAGCGCGTCGGTCTCGAGCGGGTTCTGCTCCCAGGCCGGGAACAGCTTGCCGATGCGGGCGACCTCTTCGCGGGCTTCTTCTATATATAGAGCGAGCAGCTCGGGATCGATGTTGGTCGGGATCTTCGAGCCGACCGGCGGCTGCGCGGCCTGGTGCAGCGTCGGGGCGCCCTGCAAGCCCGGCGGCACCACGCCCGCCTGCAATGCATGCGCGCGCGCCGTGGCGCCCGCATCGGCGAGCAGTACCGTCGCGGCGTACGACTCCGGTCCGAGCGGCGGCACCGTGGGCACCACGCGCTTGGGCATCTGCTCCAGCGCCTGCAGGCAGGTCTGCGCGTTGTCGAGCATGTACCACGGATCCGCGCGGCCGGCCTGCAGCGTCTCCATGTAGTACTCGAGACTGACCACCGCGTCCGCCAGGCGGTCGAGGTAGTTAGGCGGAACCGCCGTGCCACCGGGCTGCAGCAGTTCCTTGAGATTCTTCGCGATGCCTTCGACGATTTCGACCGCGCGAGGCTTGCCGAGCATCAGCAGGCCGGCCTTGATGCCGGCGATGAGGCCCGGCCACGCATCGAGCGCCGCGACGTCGAGCGTCCCGGCGACGTTGGAAGCGATGGCCTCCTTCACGCGCACCAGGTTGACGCTGCATTCGCGCAGCACGGCGGCCTGCACCTGCTGGAAATCCACGTCCGTGGACGTGGCAGGTGCTTCTCCGGCCTCGGAAGGCGCCTTCGGCACGATCAATCCGATCAGGTCGCGGTCGAGGCGGTCCTCGACGTTGATCAAGGTCGCGGCGATGTGCACCAGCGCAGCGTGATCGGCGGCAGTCTTGCCGGCCGCCATGGCATCGAGCCGGCCGGTCTCCTCGATGACGAGCTGGCGCAGCTCGCCGAGGCCGAGCACGCCCAGCGTGTCGCCGATCTTGCGCAACATGCCGACCTGCGCTTCGAGCTCGGCCGGCTGTCCGCCGCGGCGGACGAAGATGTCGAGTACGTCTTTGACCTTCCCGAGGTCCTCGCGGATGGCCGCCGACACCGTGCGCATGAGCTTCACGGACGGCGCCGACAAATTCTCGCGCTCCTGTTCGACCGAGTCGTCGACCATGAGCAGTTCGTTCAGGCGGAACGACGCGCGCACCGCGGTGATCTTCGGACCGTTGCTGGTCGCGCGCGCGGCGTAATACAGCAGGTTGTTCAGCAGCTCGACCGGCGGGTTCTGCGCGTAGCGCCCCTCGCCCTGCGTGTAGAGCTGGAGGATCTCGCGATCCGCGAGGCCTAACAATCTCTTGATCGAAACGCCGGTCTCGAGTCCGTCCTCCCGGAGCGCTTCGATAATCGCGCCGACCACCCACCACAGCTGGAACACCGCCTGCCGGGTGGCGACCTGCTCGAGCTGGTGCGCGACCGTTTCGAGGATTTCGAGATTCTGTTCGGGACGTTCCCCGCGGATCCAGCCGACGAGGCCGAGCTGGAAACGGGTGCGCAGCCGGCGCGCCCATTGCGCGACCGTGAGCTGCGGCTCGCCGGCCGCCGGCGCGACGGGCGCCGCCTGCTGGTCGGACTTCAGATTGAGCAGCAGCAGCGTGCCTTCGGACAGCAGCGGCGAGCCGCGCACGGCCCGCAGGTCGTTGAGCAACGGCAGCAGCACGAGCGCGAGGTCGCGACCGCCGGCGAGCACGCGTTCGACGTAGCTTGGCAGCTGCACCATCGCGCGCATCAGCGCATCGAGGGTTTCGGCCTGGTTCTTCTGCGCGGCCGGCGTGAGCAGGTACCTGGTGACCTGCTCCATTTCTTCGGCCAAGAGCGCCGCGCCGAATATCTCAAGCAACCGGAGCACGCCCTGCACCTGGTGCAGGTCGGACACGCAGCGCTGCAGCAGCACCACGTTTTCGGGCTGCTCGACGAAGGTTTCGAGCGCGGTGCGGGCTTCACCCAGCGTGTGGTTCAGCTCGCGGCCGACGATATCGAGCGTCTGTGATGCGACTTCAGGCATTTTTTTACGAAGCGATGGAAACCGTGCGCAGGCGCGTCGAGGTTGCGCCGGTCGTTGCCCCCGGCTGGATGCTCGTCGTGGCCGCGGCCGCTATGGCGGCGCCGGCCGCCGCGACCTGGCGCGGTACCGGCGCGCCGGGCAGGCGGAAGCCGGATGCCGACTGACGCATCGCCGCGGACAGCTGCGCGAGCTTGGCGATGCTCTGCGAGGTCGCCGTCGTGGATTCCGCCGTCTGCGTGGAAATTTCCTTCAGCACCTGCATGTTCCGCGCAATCTTCTGCGCTTCGGTCACCTGCTGGCGCGAGCTCGCGAAGATGTTCTGCACCAGGCTCGCGATCTGGTTGGAGACCTGCTCGATTTCTTCCAGCGCCGCGCCCGCGTTCTCGGCGAGCAGCGCGCCGCCCACCACGTCGGTGGTGCTGCGCTCCATCGAGACGACCGCTTCGTTCGTATCCGCCTGGATCGCGCGCACCAGCGTTTCGATCTGGCGCGTCGCGGCCGCCGCGCGCTCGGCGAGGCGTTGCACTTCGTCGGCGACCACCGCAAAGCCGCGGCCCGCGTCGCCGGCCATCGAGGCCTGGATGGATGCGTTGAGCGCGAGGATGTTCGTCTGCTCGGCGATGTCGTTGATGAGCTCGACGATGTTGCCGATTTCCTGCGAGGACTCGCCCAGGCGCTTGATGCGCTTGCTGGTCTCCTGGATGGTCTCGCGGATCGTGTTCATGCCGTCGATGGTGCGGCGCACGGCCTCGCCGCCCTTGTGCGCGACGTCGACCGAGTGGCGCGCGACGTCCGAGGCGCGCTCGGAGTTGCCCGAGATCGCCTCGGTGC
>JAEZCN010000243.1 GCA_023433515.1 Pseudomonadota bacterium | reverse complement strand
GCGCCAGCGTCGCGAGCTCGCCGAGGCACGGACGAAGCTGGCGCGACGCGAGCGCTCCGGTGCCGGGGTGTCGAGGTCCGGCGGCCAGCCCCGGATCGTCATGGGCGCCTGGAAGCGCAAGGCGCAGGTGGCGGCCGGCAGGCACCGCGGGCTCCACGAGGACCGGCTCGCCGGCGCGCGGGAGCGGCTGACCCGGGCCGAGGAGCTGGTACGCGACGACGACGTCATCTCCGTCGACCTACCGGGCACCGAGGTGCCGGGCTCACGGGTCGTCCTCACCCTCGACGACGTCGTCCTGCGCAACGGCGTCACGGTCGACCTCGCGACCCTCGTTTGACGCCACAGGGCACACGGTGGCAGCTGCAGGTGCGCCCGTCGCCCGTTCGGCCCCGCGCGTCAGCTCCAGTCGAGGACGACCTTGCCGCACTCGCCCGAGCGCGCCACCTCGAAGCCCTTGGCCCACTCCTCCGCCGGGAAGCGGTGGGTGATGACCGACTGCACGGCCTGGCGCAGCTCGGGGCTCGTCGCGAGCATCGAGCCCATGAGGTACCAGGTCTCGAACATCTCGCGGCCGTAGATGCCGCGCATGTCGAGGCCCTTGAAGATCACCTGGTTCCAGTCGATCGCGGTGTCGCCGGGCGGAATGCCGAGCAGCGCGACGCTGCCGCCGTGATGCATCGTGCGCAGCATGTTGCGAAAGGCCGAAGGGTTGCCCGACATCTCGAGACCCACGTCGAAGCCTTCCTGCATCTCGAGTTCCGCCATCACGTCGTCAATCTTTTCGCGCGTGACGTTCACGGCGCGCGTCGCGCCCATCTTCCTCGCGAGATCGAGGCGGTAATCGTTCACGTCCGTGATCACGACGTTGCGCGCGCCTATCTTCTTCGAGATCGCCACCGCCATGATGCCGATGGGGCCGGCGCCGGTGATCAGCACGTCCTCGCCGACCATGTTGAAGGCGAGGGCGGTGTGGGTCGCGTTGCCGAACGGATCGAGGATGCTGGCGATGTCGTCGGTGACCGCGTCGGATAGTTTGAACGCGTTGCTCGCCGGGATGGACAGGTACTCCGCGAAGCAGCCCTGGCGGTCGACCCCGACTCCCACGGTGTTGCGGCACAGGTGGCGGCGGCCCGCCCGGCAGTTGCGGCAGAAGCCGCAGGTGATGTGCCCTTCGCCCGACACGCGGTCGCCGAGCGCGAAGCCGCGCACTTCGCTGCCCATGTCGACGATGCGGCCGTAGTACTCGTGGCCCACGGCCATCGGCACCGGAATCGTCTTCTGCGCCCACGCGTCCCAGTTGTAGATGTGCATGTCGGTGCCGCAGATCGCGGTCTTGCCGATCTTGATGAGCACGTCGTTGGGTCCGACCTTGGGCTCCGGGATGTCCTTCATCCAGATGCCCGGGCGCGCTTCGCTCTTGACCAGTGCTTTCATTTGATCAACTCCAGCGCGCGGCCGACCTTGATGAAGGCGGCGAGCGCGCGGTCGAGCTGCGCGTCCGTGAGTCCGGCGGACATCTGCGTGCGGATACGCGCCTCGCCACGCGGAACGACGGGGAAGGAGAACCCGATCACGTACACGCCCTCGGCCATCAGCAGGTCGGCGAACCGCGCCGCGAGCGCCGCGTCGCCGATCATGACCGGGATGATGGGGTGTTCGCCTGGCAGCAGTCTGAATCCCGCGCTCTGCATTCCTTCGCGGAATCTCTTCGCATGCCGGAACAATGTCGCACGCAGCTCCGGAACGTTCTCGACCATGTCGAGCGCGCGCAGCGTGACCGCCGCGACCACGGGCGGAATGCTGTTCGAGAAAAGATAGGGACGCGAACGCTGGCGCAGCCACGCGATCGCGCTGGCGCGGCCGCTCGTATATCCACCGCTGCCGCCGCCGAGCGCCTTGCCGAACGTGCCGGTGAGGAAGTCGACACGCCCCATGACCCCGCAATGTTCGATCGAACCACGGCCGTTCGCGCCCAGGAAACCCGTGGCGTGCGAGTCGTCGACCATCACCAGCGCGTCGTATTTGTCCGCGAGGTCGCAGATCCCGCGCAGCGGCGCGATGCTGCCGTCCATCGAGAACACGCCGTCGGTGGCGATGAGCCGCGTGCGGCAGTCCTGCGTGTCCTTCAGGTGCTGCTCGAGCTCTGCGAGATTGCGGTTCGCATAACGCAGCCGGCGCGCCTTGCAGAGCCGGATGCCGTCGATGATGCTGGCGTGATTCAACGCGTCGGAGATGATGGCGTCCTGCTCGCCGAGCACGGTCTCGAACAAACCCCCGTTCGCGTCCCAGCAGGAGGAATAGAGGATCGTGTCCTCGGTCCCGAGGAACTTCGACAGCGCCGTCTCGAGCTGCTTGTGCACCGTCTGCGTGCCGCAGATGAAACGCACGGACGCCATGCCATAGCCGTAACGGTCGATGGCGCGGTGCGCGGCTTCACGGACGAACGGATGGTTGGCGAGGCCGAGATAGTTGTTAGCACAGAGGTTGATGACCTCCATGTCGTTGGCGCGGATCGAGCCGGCCTGCGGGCTCGCGATCACCCGTTCGGTCTTGAACAGCCCCTGCTGGCGCAGTTCCTCGAGCTGGGCATCGAAACGTTGGTAGAAGGCGCTATCCACGCGGCACCGTCGGGTAAATGGGATTGACCGGAATTATACTGGCCGCCGCCATGGGGCATTCAGACGAAAACGAACACTACGAGGGCGGCGGGGATTCGCTGCGCATCGACCGCTGGTTGTGGTGTACGCGGTTGTTCAAGTCGCGCTCGCTGGCAGCCGAGGCCGTCGCGGGTGGCAAGGTGCATCTCAACGGCCGCCGGGTGAAACCCGCGCAGCCGGTGCGGGTCGGCGACCGACTCGCCATCACGCGACCGGGGTTCGAGTTCGAATGCGAGGTGCTCGGACTCCCGGAGCGGCGTGGGGCGGCGCCGATCGCGCAGGCGTGTTACGCCGAGACGGACGCGGCCCGCGCCGCGCGCGAGAAATACGCCGAGCAGTCGCGCCTGGCGTCCGCCTTCGCACCGCGCTCGCTGGAAAAGCCTGACAAACACGGGCGCCGCGAGCTGCGGCGGCTGCGCGGCCGGGACTGAGCCGCGATGCACACCACCAGTCACCGGGCCAACCGGCTGTTCATCTTTCTCGCGGGATTCTTCCTGACGAACGCGCTGCTGGCCGAGTTCGTGGGCGTGAAGATCTTCTCGCTCGAGGATTCGCTCGGCACCGAACCGTTCCATTGGTCGTTGTTCGGCATCCAGGGCACGCTGAACTTCACCGCCGGTGTGCTGCTCTGGCCGTTCGTGTTCATCATGACGGACGTCATCAACGAATACTTCGGCGTGCGCGGCGTGCGGCTGATCTCGTGGATCGCCGTGTTCTTCATCGCGTACGCGTTCTTCGCGGCCTACGCCGCGATCTCGCTCGCGCCGGCGACGTTCTGGGTCGACGTCAACAAGGACCTCGGCGTGCCCGACATCCAGAAGTCCTACGCGCTGATCTTCGGCCAGGGGCTATGGACCATCGTCGGATCGATCACCGCGTTCCTGATCGGCCAGCTCATCGACGTCGCGATCTTCCATCGCATCCGGCGCGCGACCGGCGAGCGATTGGTCTGGCTGCGCGCCACGGCGTCGACCGCGGTGTCGCAGCTGCTCGACAGCTTCATCGTGTTGTACATCGCGTTCGTGATCGGCCCGCAGAAGTGGTCGATGTCGCAGTTCCTGGCGGTGGGCACGGTGAACTACGCGTACAAGATGTGCGCGGCGATCGCGCTCATTCCGCTGCTGTACATCTCGCGTGGCGCGATCCGGTCTTACCTGGGACACGGCGAGGCGGAACGATTGCGGCGCGAAGCCGCGGCGAATTGATCACGCGAGCGGATCGCCGCTCGTAGCACCCTCTTGAATCCGCGCCATCCCGGGTTTCGGCCATGCCGCCGGACGGGTCAATTCAACAGCGCCGCCAGGCGGCGGCGCCACCCACCCACGCGTTCGTCGTTGGCCGGGAGCAGCGCGAACGCCTGCAGCAGGTCCTCGCGGCCCGCGCGGGTCGCGAACGTGCGGTCGCTCTGCATGCGCGCGAGCAGCGTTTCGATCGCGGACTCGACGCTGCCGCCCAGCATCGAGCGCGCCGCGCTCGCGCGCCCGGCATCGCTGCGCGCGGCGTCTTCGGTCGCGAGTGAGGCGAAGTGGATCACCGAACGCACGGCGTTCGAAGCCGGATCGCTCTGCGCCACCGGCGGAAGCTGTCCGAGCACTTTCGAGGCGCCGACCACGTCGCCCGACAATGCGAGATAGCGCGCGAGGTCGCGGCGCGCATCGAGGTTCGCGGGGTCGGTGTCCGCAACCTCGCGTAACTGCGCAATCGCGCCGGCGTAGTCGCCCTTCTGGGCGAGATCTTTCGCCGCGGCAACCTGCGCTTCCGAGGCCCGCGGCAGATGGGGTTCGAGAAAATTGCGCACCTGCGCAAGGGGCAGGGCGCCGACGAACTCGCCGACCACACGCCCGCTGCGGAAAAGTTTGACCGCGGGGATGCTGCGGATCTGGAACTGCTGGGCGATATCCTGGTTTTCGTCGGTGTTCACCTTGACGACCTTGATCTTGCCCTGCTGCTCCGCGGCGACCTGGTCGAGCACGGGCCCGAGCATGCGGCAGGGTCCGCACCACGGCGCCCAGAAATCGACGAGAACGGGTTGCGACGCCGAGGCGTCGAGGACTTCCTTGGGAAACGTTGCCGTCGTGACG
>JAEZCN010000240.1 GCA_023433515.1 Pseudomonadota bacterium | reverse complement strand
CGACGATGATGACGACGAAGACGACGATGACGATGAAGGCGGCAGAGGCTGCGATAATGCGCCGTGCTTCAAAGAATACGATTATGATGATGACGAAGACGAAGACGACGATGATGACGACGACGATTACGACGACGACGATGACGAAGACGAGTACTAGTTAGACCGGGGCCCCATGCGCATGCGGGTCGTCGCCATCGTCGGTCACCAGGGCAGCGGCAAGACGACGCTCATCGAACGGCTGATCGCCGCCCTGCGGGCCCGGGGCCTGTCCGTCTCGACCATCAAGCACACGCACCACCACGACATCGAGCTCGACACGCCGGGCAAGGACAGCCACCGGCACCGGACCGCCGGGGCCGCGGAGGTCATCGTCGCCTCCGACAACGGATGGGCACGGATTGCCGCTTCCCGCGAACCCGCCACCTTGCCCATTCTCCTGCGCGAGTTACGGCCGGTGGATGTCGTGCTGGTCGAGGGCTTCAAGCAACTCGAAGGGCTTCGGCGGGTCGAAGTGTTTCGCGGAACAGGCAGCCCGCTGGCTTCGAACGATCCTGGCATCGCGGCGGTCGCGGCCCCTGAGGGGGTGGCCCTGCCGGGGTTTCAGGGCCTGAGGCTCCCGCTGGACGACAGCGAGGCCGTGCTCGATTTCCTGTTGGGAGATTGAATTCGTTCGACCTCGCCGCCAGTTCTGCCGCTCGCGGAGCGACATGACATCAATTGACGGAAGTGACGTAAGCCTATGAAACGAATATTCCTTTTCCTTGCCACCAACCTGGCGGTCATCCTGCTGCTGACGATCGTGATCCAGTTGTTCGGACTCGATCCGTACCTGGATGCGCGTTACGGCAGCTACGTCAACCTGTTGATCTTCGCAGCGGCCATCGGCTTCGGCGGCGCCTTCATTTCGCTCGCCATCTCGAAGTGGATGGCCAAGCGCGCGATGGGCGTGCAGGTCATCACCGAGCCCCGCAGCGAAACGGAACGGTGGCTCATGGAAACCGTGCGCCGGCATGCGGAGACCGCGCACATCGGCATGCCCGAGGTCGGAATTTTCGATTCGCCCGAGCCGAACGCCTTCGCCACGGGCGCTCGCAAGAACGCCTCGCTGGTGGCGGTGAGCACGGGCCTGCTGCGCTCCATGCGCCGCGAGGAAGTCGAGGCGGTGCTGGGTCACGAGATCGCACACGTCGCCAACGGCGACATGGTCACGCTCACGCTGATCCAGGGCGTCGTCAACACGTTCGTGGTGTTTCTGGCGCGCATCATCGGTGCCGTCGTCGATGGCGCCCTGCGCGGGAACCAGGAGAGCCGCGGCCCCGGCATCGGTTATTTCTTCACGGTCCTGATCGCGCAGTTCGTGCTCGGCCTGTTCGCCAGCATGATCGTCGCGTGGTTCTCGCGGCAGCGCGAATTCCGCGCGGACGCGGGCGGCGCGTACCTCGCCGGCCCCCGCTCGATGATCAGTGCGCTCGAGGCGCTCAAGCGCGCCCATTCCCCTACTCCCCTGCCCGCCCAGTTCGCGAACTTCGGGATCAATGGCGGGATACCGCAGGGTCTGCAGCGGCTGTTCATGAGCCATCCGCCGCTGGATGAGCGCATCGCCGCCCTGCAGAAGGGCGCCAGCGAGGCAACCGAGCTCCGATAACGCGACTTACTCCGATGCAAATGGAGGGCCGAATGACCGATCATTCGGCCTTCCCCGCCAGCGCGCCCAGACAAGGAATCCTTTCGACGCATGAACGTACAGAATCAGACGGCCTCGCATCCTCTCGCTCGCTTGGGCCGTGCCCTCCTCAACTGGTTCGACACCCGCCCCGCCCATTCCGTGAGTGCGGCCACAGACCAGACCGCCGACCGCATCGACTGGGTCCGCACGACGCCGTTCATCCTCATGCACCTTGCATGCCTGTTCGTGTTCGTCGTGGGCGTGAGCCCCATCGCGCTGATCGTCTGCGTCGCGCTGTATTTCATCCGCATGTTCGCGATCACCGGTTTCTATCACCGGTACTTCTCGCACAAGTCGTTCAAGACCTCGCGCACCGCGCAGTTCCTGATGGGCGTGCTCGGCTCGTCCGCCGTGCAGCGCGGACCCATCTGGTGGGCCGCGCATCATCGCGATCATCACCAGTACTCGGACAAGCCCGAGGATGCCCACTCGCCGATCCAGCACGGATTCGTGCGCGCGCACATGAGCTGGTTCCTGTCGAAGAAAGGTTTCGCGCCCGATCTCAAGCGCGTGCGCGATCTCATGAACTTCCCCGAGCTGCGCTGGCTCGATCGTTTCGACATCATCGTGCCGGTGTTGCTGGCGGTGTCGATGTTCCTGTCTGGAATGGCACTGGAGAAGTGGGCGCCGGGCCTCGGCACGAACGGCTGGCAGATGCTGATCTGGGGCTTCTTCGTCTCGACCGTCTTGTGCTCTCACGGTACGTACACGATCAACTCGCTCTCGCACGTGTTCGGCAAGCAGCGTTATCGCACGGGCGATTCGAGCCGCAACAACTGGTTCCTCGCGCTGATCACGCTCGGCGAGGGCTGGCACAATAATCACCACCACTACCCGAGCTCGACTCGCCAGGGCTTCTACTGGTGGGAAATCGACATCACGTATTACCTGCTCAAGGTGATGTCGTGGATGGGAATCATCTGGGACCTCAAGCCCGTGCCAGTGTCCATGCGCGATCATCATCCGCGCCGGATTCAGAAGCTCAAGTAAGAATCAGGCCTGTATTGCCGCGCGCCGCTTCGCGAACCACGCGTTCGCGGGTGGCGTGAACAGCAGCACGATGCTGGTCACGTCGACGGAGATCGACAGCAGATACATGGCGCCGTCGAGCCAGCCGGACGGGAACTCGTCGATCAATCCGCCGAACGTGCCGATCAGGCCCAGCACGACCAATACCGCATACACGATGCGCGCCCACCGGTGCGCGCGCAGGATGAAGTAGCTCAGCAGGGCCATCACGATCACCAGGCCTGCCAGGGTCAACGCGATGATCAGGAGAAATGATTCCCCGAGATCTCGGAGCTCTCCGAGTTCAGGATCTTCGGGTCCGATCGCATAGAAAACCCCGGTGATCGCCAGCGAAATCCAGATCAACCACACGGCCGCCCTGACTTGCCAGGGTGCCGGGAGCACCGCGGGTTCGAGGTCTTCGATAGGCGCGCTGGGCGGCGTATAGGGATTGTGAGACATCGGTCGAAACCGGCGCTATCGACGCCCGAAGGCGGTAGGTGGAGCGTGTGGATTCCCGGACATGCGCCATCCTAAATCATCCGCCCAGCGGATATCGCGGGCTATGATTCCGCGATGAGTGAAAAGGCCGACATGGCGCGCCAGCTGGCGGTATTGCTCGACGAAGGCGGAATCATCCGGGATCCGGAACGCGCCGAACCCATGCTGCGCGATCATCGCGCTCTCTACCGCGGAAGCGCGCTGGCGATCGTCGCGCCGGCCGACACCGCCGCCGTCGCGCGCGTGCTCGCCTGGTGCAATGAGCGACGTATCGGCGTCGTGCCCCAGGGAGGCAACACCAGCTACTGCGGAGGCGCGACGCCCGACGATACGGGCAGCCAGGTCCTGCTCTCACTCGCGCGGCTCAACCGCGTGCGTGGCATCGACCGGGCTAACTACACGATGATCGCAGAGGCCGGTTGCATCCTCGCGAACCTGCAGGCCGCGGCGAAGGCCGCGGACCGCTACCTGCCGCTGTCTCTCGGCGCCGAGGGAAGCTGCATGCTCGGCGGCAACCTGTCGACGAATGCCGGCGGACTCAACGTCATTCGTTACGGCATGGCGCGCGAGATGGTGCTCGGTCTCGAGGTCGTGCTGCCCGACGGACGCTTGCTCGACACGCTCACGGGCCTGCGCAAGGACAACACGGGCTACGACGTCAAGTCGCTGTTCCTGGGCGCCGAGGGCACGCTCGGCGTGATCACGGCCGCCTGCCTCAAACTGCAGCCCGCGCTGCGCTCGTTCGCCACCGCGTTCCTCGCGGTGCGCGACCCGTCCGCCGCGGTCGAACTGCTCGGCGCGCTGCGCGCGGCCAGCGGCGACTGCGTGAGCTCGTTCGAGCTGATCCCGCGCATCGGCATCGACCTGACTACCCGCCACATTCCGGGCGTGGTCGATCCACTGTCGAGCCCGGCCGGGTGGTACGTGTTGTGCGAGCTCTCGAGCCCGCGCGCCGACGACTCGCTCGGCGCCATCCTCGAGCAAGCGCTGGCAGACGCCACGGAAACCGGCTGGGTGCTCGACGGCAGCATCGCGATGAGCGAGCGCGAGCGCGATGCGTTCTGGCGCCTGCGCGAGACCATTCCCGAAGCGCAGCGCAAGGATGGCGCGAGCCTCAAGCACGACGTCTCCGTGCCCGTCTCGTGCGTACCCGAATTCATCGAACGCGCGGGTGCCTGGGTGGCCGCGAATGTGCCGCAGGGCGTGCTGGTCGCGTACGGCCACCTCGGCGACGGCAACCTTCACTTCAACATCAACCAGCGGCACGGCACGCCGGCCGAGCAGTTGCAGGCGGCCGAGCCAAGGCTGAAACGCGCGATCCACGACATCGTGCGCGAGTTCGGCGGCAGTTTCAGCGCCGAACACGGCATCGGCCAGCTCAAGGTTTCCGAGCTCGAACGCTACGCGGATCCGGTGGAGCTCGAGCTCATGCGCCGCGTGAAGCAGGCCTTCGATCCCAACGGGATCATGAACCCGGGAAAGGTCCTGCGCCGGCTCAGTTAGCGGTCGTTTCGATGAGCTCGACGAGCACGCCGTCGGGCGCGCGGATGGCGAGCATCTTGTGATCGCCGAAGACCGGGCTCGTCAGCGCCACCGGGTTGAAAACCACCGGGATGTTCGCCTCGCGCAGGCGGTTGCGCGCCTCGAGGATGTTTGGAACCGCCATCGTCCAGGCGTGTAAGCGCACCCCGTCGGGAAGCTCGCCGGACGCGGGGAAACGCGGCACATCGACGCCGAGCACTCCGCGGTAGAACTTCCCGAGGTCCGCGCCGGACGCGGTGGGCCGCTCAACAGCCGACTCGACGACCAGCACCCGCGCGTGCGCGGGCACCCTGGCGGGGGCCGCGAATTCCAGCGACTTCTCGACCACCTCTTCGGGTACTTCCCACAGCAGCGCATGCACACGCGTGGTCCCTGGATAGTTAGCGACGAACGTCACCGGCTGGTATCCCCAGTCCTGCAGCCGCGTACCGACGTCGTCGGTGGTGCTTCCCAGCGTCACGGAACGTACGGTCGCCTGCAGAATCGGTGGATCGTCGCCGCGCGAGCAGGCGGCGAAGACGAACACACAAAGTAAAACCGCGAATGATCGGCGGATCGGCAATGTCTGCATGATAGATTGAGTATATGGCGGATCGGGTGGACTGCGTGGTGATCGGCGCTGGAGTCGTGGGACTCGCGACCGCGCGCGCGCTCGCTCTCGCCGGCCGCGAGGTGCTGCTGCTCGAATCCGAAGCACATCCCGGCACCGCGACCTCGGCCCGCAACAGCGGCGTGATCCACGCAGGGCTCTACTACACCCCGGGCAGTTTCAAGGCGCGCTTCTGCGTGGCCGGTAACCGCGCGTTGTACGAGTACTGCAAGGCGCGCGGCGTCGAACACCAGGATTGCGGCAAGCTCATCGTCGCCAACGGGCACGAAGAAGAGGAAGTGCTGATGCACCTTCTCGAGCGCGCGCACATCAACGACGTCTACGGCGTGCGCATGATCTCGGCGGCCGAGGCTCACAAGATGGAGCCGGAAGTGCGCTGTACGGCGGCGCTGCATTGCCCGACGAGCGGCATCGTCGACCAGCATCCGTACATGCTGGCGCTCCAGGGCGACATGGAGAATGCCGGCGGCACGCTCGTGTGCGACTGCCGCGTCGAAAGACTCGAACGGCTGACGGACGGCTTCCTGCTCGAGACCGGCGGCGCCGCGGCCACGAAAATCGAGGCGCGGTTCGTGGTGAACAGCGCGGGCCTCGGCGCGGTGGACATGCTGTCGCGCATCGACGGCTATCCGCGCGGGCGCATACCGAAGCTGCGCTACGGCCGCGGCAATTACTTCACCGTCGCGCAGCGGTCGCCGTTCAAACATCTCATTTACCCGGTGCCACATGCGGCGGGACTCGGCATCCACGCGACGCTCGATCTCGGCAAACGCGTGCGCTTCGGACCCGACGTCGAGTGGATCGATCGCATCGACTACTCGGTGAACGCCGCGCGCGCGCCGCTCTTCTACGCGGCGATCCGTCGCTACTGGCCGAATCTCGCGGATGGCGCGCTGACGCCCGACTACACGGGCATCCGGCCGAAGCTGCACGGTCCGGGCGAACCGCAACCGGATTTCCGCATCGAATCTGTCGCCGATCACGGACTGCCGGGCCTCGTGAACCTGCTTGGAATCGAGAGCCCGGGCCTCACATCGGCGCTGGCCATCGCCGATCACGCGGCCTCGTTCGCTTGAGGGTTACCCTGTCGCCTTTCTGATGGAGATTTGCTGAAGTCGTGAGAATGCGTTCATTCGTCTCCGCAATCCCGCCGGCGATCGTTGCCGCGCTCGTCGTCACCGCCTGCAGCAAGCCCGAGGCCCCGCCGCCGCCCGCTCCCGCCGCCAGCAATGCGCCAACCGAAGGTGCGGCGCGCATCGCCATCGCGCCGGATGGCGTGCACGTGCAGTACCGCGTCTACGGCAGCGGCGAGCCCGCGCTGGTGTTCATCCACGGCTGGTCAGGCGACTCCAACTACTGGCGCGAGCAGGTGCCGGTGTTCAAGCAGAAACACCTCATCGTCACCGTGGACCTCGCGGGTCACGGCGGCTCCAGCGCCAGTCGCACCGAATGGTCGATCGCGCGATTCGGCCACGACGTCGCGACTGCGCTCGGCGCGGTTCCCGCCGAGAAACTGATCCTGGTCGGCCATTCGATGGGCGGGCCGGTGTCGCTCGAGGCGGCGCGGCTCATGAAGAACCGCGTGCTCGGCATCATCGGCGTCGACACGTTCAAGACGGTCGGCGCTCCGACGCCGACCCGCGCGCAGATCGAAGCGATCGTGAAACCGTTCGAATCCGACTTCATCGCGCAGACGCGCACGCTGGTGAGCGATCACCTGTTCGGGACCGGCGGCAACCGCGCGCTGGCCGACAAGGTTGCGTACGACATGTCGCTGTCGCCGCCGCAGGTCGCGGTGCCGGCGCTGCGCGCGGTGCTCGAGTACGACTTCACCGAGTCGCTGAAGGAAATCGACGTACCCGTCGTCGCGATCAATTCCGACCTCGGCGAACCGCTCAACGAGGTACGAATCCGCAAGGTCGTCCCGAAATTCCGCGCGACGACCCTGCCGGACACCGGGCATTTCCTGATGATGGAAGACCCGGCGAGATTCAACCCGGTGCTCGAACAGGAAATCGCGGCGCTCGCGCCGGAGGGTAGCTAGACATGGAAGCAAGCAGCACGGCCAGCCGGCCGATCGAACGCAACCGCGAAGACCGGGCGCAACGCGAACTCGAGAACCTGCGCACGCTTGCGCGGCTGTTCGACCAGGCCTTCCGGGTGCCGGGCACGAGCTTCCGCTTCGGCATCGACGCGCTGTTCGGTTTCATCCCCGGGCTGGGCGACATCGCGGGCGGCATCGTGGCCGTCTACGCGCTGCGCATCGCGCGCCAGCTCGGCGCACCCGCGTCGATACAGCTGCGCATGCTCGGCAACATCGCGATCGACGCCATCGTCGGCGCCGTGCCCCTTTTCGGCGACCTGTTCGATTTCGCGTTCAAGGCGCAGACGCGCAACCTCGCATTGCTCGAGCAATGGCGTCGGACGCCGGTTCCCACCGCCAGGCGCAGCAAGCTCGCGCTGATCCTGATGCCGATCGCGATCTTCCTGGTGTTCGCCGCACTGACCGCACTCGGCGTATTCCTGCTGATCCAGCTGTACCAGTGGCTTGGGGTAATGGGGACATTCTCCGTTTCCTAGCAAACGGGGACAGACCTCGCTTCGGGGTGGATGAGTCAGGTCTGTCCCCGTTTGCCAGGAAACGAGGAATGTCCCCATTCAAGAGCGCTGTTCGCCGGTCTCCGGGACTACCGGCGCGCAGTCGACGGCGAGCCATCCGATGTCGATGCCGACGCGCGCCGCGCCGAGTGAGGTCCAGCTCGAGGCGAGGGGTTCTTCCGCGGTGGGATCCTTGAGGATCAGGACCAGCGACTCGCGGCCCTCCGAAAGTGGCCAGGCGCGACCGTGCAATTCGAGGTGCAGCGCTCGCCCGTCCGGCGTACGAAAACGGGCGCGCCCGCCGCGATCGTGCAGGTCCAGGTTCGTGAGGGGTTTGCGCGAGCCCGTCGAATCGGGCGCCTTCCACGAGATTCCGCAGGAGAACAGCCGCGCCTCGTCGAGATCGACGTGCGGAAATCCGGCGATCTCCTCGACGAGTTCGTTGTCTTCGACCGTCAGACGCCGCGTGCGGTACCAGAACAATCCTTCGCCGATGACCACGTCATATTCGATCCACCGCGGCTCGTGCGTACCGCCTTCGAGGCAGCCCCGGCCGCTCGTGCCGCCGCGAAACTGCAGCCCGTCGCGACGCAGGTAAAGGTCGCATCCGGGCATCGACTCCAGGTCTTCGGGCAAGAGCTTCGCCGGATTGCCCGCGCCAGGCTTGCGCGTGAACTGCCGCACGCGCAGCGTGCCTTCATACGGCTCTTCGATCGACAACAGCACCCGGCGGCGTGGCTCGAACGGCTCGTCGTACGGATTCTCCTCGACGTACAACAAGTGCGAGCCGATCCAGGGAAGATGGACGGGCCGCACGTCGATCTGCACGCGCTGCTGCTCGATCAGCGGCACCAGCGGCGCGGCGTCCGCGCGGCGCACGATCAGCTCCTCCGACACGTCGTGCAGGCCGGACCAGAGCCTCATCAGCTCATCGCGTTCGCCGGAAAGCGCGTCGGAAGCCGGTGCGGCGCCCGTTGCGAGCGCCGCGAGACCCGTCAGGACTGCGAGCGCACGAGCCGTATCAAACCCTCCTGGGCCGTGCTCGCGACGAGCACGCCCGTGCGCGTGTAGAAGGACCCGCGCGAAAAGCCACGCGCGCCGGAGCTCGAGGGACTATCGAGGCTGTACAGCAGCCAGTCGTCCACGCGCGCCGGCCGGTGAAACCAGATGGCGTGGTCGATGCTCGCCATCACGAGGTTGCCGCGCAGGAACGAGGCTCCATGGGGCATCGTCGAGGTGTCGAGCAGCCAGTAGTCGGACACGTAGGCGAGCAGGCAGCGATGCAGCGCCTCGTCGTCGGGTAGTTTGTCGACCGCGCGCATCCAGATCTGCCGCACGGGCGGCACGGTCGCGACCGGCGCGAGCGGGTTGTACGTCTGCACCGGGCGGAACTCGAACGGCCGCTCGATCTCGAGCCAGCGCCGCAGCTTTTCCGGCAGCTTCGCGAGCTCTTCCGTCGAAGGTTTGTGCAGGGGCTTCAGATCCTCGGGCGGAGGAACCTGCGGCCCCTCCGCCTGGTATTCGAGGCCCTGCTCCTCCTCCTGGAAGGAGGCCGAGCAGATGAAGATCTGCTCGCCGTCCTGCACGGCCACCACGCGCCGCGCGGAGAAGCTGCCGCCATCGCGGCTGCGATCCACGCTGTAGACGATGGGCTTCGTGAAGTCGCCGCGCCGCAGGAAATACGCGTGCAGCGAATGCACCTTGCGGCCGTCCTCGATCGTCGCGTACGCGGCCTTGAGCGCCTGCCCGAGCACTTGCCCGCCGAACACCTGCGAGCTGCCCGTGTCGCGGCTCTGGCCGCGAAACAGGTTCACCTCGAGACGCTCCAGGTCGAACTGGTGCTGCAGGTCCGCGAGGCGACGATCCACGTGGGGACGCAGTCCGTCAGCCAATCTTGAAGGCGCCCTTCATCAGCGCCGAGTGGCCAGGGAAGGTGCAGACGAACGAGTAATTCTCGCCCTTCTTGAGCGCCGACATCGGGAATTTCACCGACGTGGTCTGACCACCGCCGATGATCTTCGTGTGCGCGATGACTCGTGCGTCTCCTTTCTTGATGTAGTCGTTCGCAAGGCCCGCGCCGATGCCATCGCTCGCGACGCCCGCAAGGTCGGCGGACTTCAAGAGCACCCAGTTGTGACCCATGGCCGCCGCCGGCAGCTTGCCCGTGTGCTTGAGGGTGACTTCCACCTCGGTGCAGTCCGCGGCCACCGTGATTTCCTTCTTGTCGAACTGCATCTGGTCGTTGCCGGCGATGTCGACCTTGCAGACCTTGTCGGCGCCGAACGCGCTCGCGGACACCGCGAACAGGGAAACGAGGGCCAGAGTACGGATAGATTTCATGAGAGTCTCCGTGAGGTAGTTAGTGCGGGACGCCGAGCCGCTTCTGCATGACCGGGCTGGTGGTGGTGTATTGCAGGAACTGCTTCTTGGCGGGATACAGGTGATGCTGGATCGCGAACGCGGCAAGGGCCGCCTCGTGGAAGCCGGACAGAATCAGCTTTTTCTTGCCGGGATAGGTGTTGATGTCTCCCACCGCGAAGATCCCGGGAATGCTGGTCTGGAATTTTTCGGTATCGACCTTGAGCGTCTTCTTCTCGAGCTCCATGCCCCACTCGGCGATGGGCCCGAGCTTCGGATGCAACCCGAAGAACGCGAACACGTGATCGGCCTCGACAGCTTGCATCGCACCGTCGCTGCCCTTCACGTTGATGCCGGTCAATACGTTCGCTTCGTTCACGACGAGGGACTCTGCCAGACCTTCGATGTAACGGACCTGACCTGCGTCAGCCAGCGCGCGCATCTTCGCGACGGACGCGGGCGCCGCCTTGAATTCCGGCCTCCGGTGCACGTGCGTGATCGCGGCGGCCTTGCCGGCGAAGTCGATGACCCAGTCGAGCGCCGAATCGCCGCCGCCGAAGATCGCGAGTTTCTTGCCGTGGTACTGGGCCGCCTCGCGCACGCGGTAGTGGATCTGCTTGCCCTCGAATACTTCCGCGCCCGGCACGCCGATGCGCCGCGGCTGGAACGAGCCCACGCCGCCGGCGATGACCACCGCGCCCGCGTCGAAGCGCGTGCCGAGCGCGGTCTCGATGTCGAACCGCCCGTCCTCACGCTTGCGCAGCGCCGTGACTTCCTGCCCGAGGTGCAGGGGCGCGTTGAACGGCGCGATCTGCTGCATGAGCCGATCGATCAATTCCTGCGCGCCGCAGGTCGGCAGCGCCGGGATGTCGTAGATGGGCTTGTCGGGATAAAGCTCGGTGCATTGGCCGCCCGGAGCCCCCAGCGAATCGACCAGGTGGCAGCCGATCCCGAGCAGGCCCAGTTCGAACACCTGGAACAGTCCACAGGGACCGGCGCCAATGATCAAGACTTCGGTGACGATCGGCGGCTTCGGGGCAATATCGGACAAACCTTGATCCTTGAGGGGGTTAGGGCGATTTTGGGGGGCCGAATTGTAACCCAGCCTGAACGGCCTCCCCCACCCCCTCGAGTCAGGTAGTTACGCGTACTTGCGCGGCTACTGAGGCATCTGCTGGTAGACCGCGCGCTCGTGGGAGAACGCCTTGAACCCGTGGACGCCGTGGTAGCTGCCCATGCCGCTCTGGTTCACGCCCCCGAACGGCAATTGCTTCTCGAGGTAGTGAGAGAAAAAGCCGTTGATCGTCACGCCGCCCGATGAGGTCCGACTCAGCACCGTGTCGATGGTTTTCTGATCGTTGCTGTAGACGTAGAGCGCGAGCGGCTTGCCGCCGCGCCTGATGTGACTGATGACCTCGTCGAGGTCCTGGTACGTCACCACCGGCACGATCGGCGCGAAGATTTCCTCCTGCAGGATCTGCATGTCGGGCGTGACGTTGGTGAGCAGCGTCGGATGGATGGTGCGATCGCCCGGCTCGAGCGTGCCACCCACCGCGACTTTCGCGCCCTTGGCGATCGCGTCGTCGAACAGCTTCCTGATGCGCGTGAAATTCTGGTCGTTGACGATCTGCGCGATGGCTTCCTTCTTGATTCCGCCATCGTCGCGGTAGAGGTTCTGTTTGACGCGCGCTCGGAACTCCTCGATCAACGCGCCCTTCTGCGACTCTTTCACGAACACGTAGTCGGGACTGATGCAGGCCTGGCCGCCGTTGAACTGCTTTGCGGCGGCCAGATCCCCGGCCACCTTCTTCACGTCCGCGCCTTCGTCGACGATGACCGGGGATTTGCCGCCGAGCTCGAGCGTGACGGTCGCGAGATGTTTCGCCGCCGCCGCCATGACGAGCTTGCCGACGCGCGTGCTGCCGGTGAAGAAGATGTGGTCGAACGGCTGCTCGAGCAGCGCGGTCGCGACGTCGACGCCGCCTTCGAACAGCGCGACTTCCTTTTCATCGAAGGCCTGTTTGACGATCTTCGCGGCGACGCGCGCGGTCGCCGAGCACAGGTCCGTCAGCTTCACGAGGCAGCAGTTGCCGGCCGCAATCGCCGCGGCCAGCGGTCCCATCGTGAGCCCGAGCGGGAAATTCCAGGGCCCCAGGATCAGGCACACACCGCGCGCCTCGTAGACGATTTTCGCCTTGTCGTTCTTGTTCTGGGAGGGCACCACCTCGATGGGCTTCATCCATTCGTCGAGGGAGTCGATGTTGGTCTGGATGTTGCCCATGACGCCGAGAACCTCGGTCACGCGGATCTCGGCTTCGGGCTTGCGGGTATCCTGCTTCACCGCCGCCACGATCTCGTCCGCGTGCGCTTCCACGGCCGCCTTGAGCCTGCGCAGTTTTTCCCGGCGCTGCTCGGCGCCGCTGGCCTTCACTTCCCACTGGTGAGCCCGCTGGAGCGCGAAGACGCGCGCGATCTCCGCGAAAACGCCCTGGGACACTTGTTTGGCGGGAGTGGACATGGCGACCTCCGGTTCTGCGACGCTCGCGGAACACTAAGACATCGAGGCCGGGTCGTACCCGACCCTCAGGGAACACCTGTGCGAGGTGGGGCTATTACCCTACGTCGCGGGCAGGCTTATAGTTGACGCCAGCCAGGCATAAGAGGGGGAGCGCTCGTGACCAAGCTGAACGTCAATGGCAAAGCGATCGAAGTCGACGTCGATCCCGAAACACCCCTGCTCTGGGTACTGCGCGACACGCTCGGCCTCACCGGCACCAAGTTCGGATGCGGCATGGCGCTGTGCGGCGCCTGCACGGTCCACCTCGACGGCAACCCCGTCCGCTCCTGCCAGGTGCCGATTTCCGCGGTCGGCGACCAGCCCGTGACCACGATCGAGGGGCTCTCCCCGGATCGCAGCCATCCGGTCCAGCAGGCCTGGATCGAACACGACGTCCCGCAATGTGGTTACTGCCAGTCCGGGCAGATCATGTCGGCCGCGGCGTTGCTCGCGAGCAATCCGCGCCCCAACGATGCGGCCATCGACGCCGCGATGTCCGGCAACATCTGCCGCTGCGGCACCTACCAGCGCATTCGCGCCGCGATCCGCCGCGCCGCGGAGATCAAGGCCGGTTGAGGATCACGATCCCGAACAGATAACGACAAAACGTTTCCGGGGGAGGAAACACCATGTCCGCGAACCCGTTAGTGGTATCCCGCCGCACCTTCATCGGCGGGCTCGTCATCGCCATTTCCCTTCCGGCCTGCAAACAGGCGCCCAAGTCCAACGGCGAGAAGAAGATCATCGAGAGCGGCGCCTGGCTGCGCATCGGCACCGACGACAGCATCACCTTCCTCTGCGACCGCTCGGAAATGGGCCAGGGTGTCTACACCTCGCTGACCATGCTCGTCGCCGAGGAACTCGGCGTGAACCTCGAGCGCATCGACGTCGAGTTCGCGCCGCCCGGCGACGCGTACATCAACAACATGATCGGCGGCCAGATCA
This sequence comes from Pseudomonadota bacterium, assembly GCA_023433515.1. GTDB lineage: Bacteria > Pseudomonadota > Gammaproteobacteria > Steroidobacterales > Steroidobacteraceae > CADEED01. Next base: position 8,553 of record JAEZCN010000240.1, on the reverse strand, counting down.
CCGGCGGCAGCACCAGCGTGCGCGACGCGTGGGAGAAGCTGCGCAAGGCCGGCGCGACCGCACGCCACCTGCTGGTGGGCGCGGCCGCGGCGGACTGGGGCGTCGATCCGCGCACCTGCCGCGTCGAGAACGGCGTCATCGTCTCGCCGCACGGCAAACGCGCGAGCTTCGGTTCGGTGGCCGAGGCGGCCTCCAAACTACCCGTGCCGGAGGACGTTCCGCTCAAGCCGGCGTCCGAGTTCAAGATCATCGGCCTGGCGCAGCGGCGCAAGGACACACCGGCGAAGGTGGACGGCACGGCGGTGTACGGCATCGACGTCAAGCTGCCCGGCATGTTGTACGCGGCGCTGGCGCAATCACCCACCCTCGGCGGGTCGGTGAAGTCCTTCGACGACGCGAAGGCCCGGGCCATGCCGGGCGTGCGCGCGGTGGTGCTCACGTCGCGCGGGGTCGCGGTGGTCGCGGATACGTGGTGGCAGGCGCGCAAGGCTCGCGATGCCCTGAGCATCCAGTGGGACGCCGGCCCGAACGCGGCGCTCAACAACGCGAAGATCATGCAGACCCTGCGCCGCGGAGCGCAGCAGCCCGGTCGCGTCGCGCGCGAGGACGGCGACGTGGCGGCCGCCATCCGTTCGGCGGCCAAGGTCGTGCGCGCGGATTACGAACTGCCGCTGCTCGCGCACGCGACGCTCGAGCCGCAGAACTGCACCGCCGACTACAAGGCCGATGGGCTCGACGTCTACGCGCCCACCCAGGTGCAGCAGATGGCGCAGGCCGCGGCCGCGAAGGCGGCGGGCCTCGATGTCTCGAAGGTGCGCCTCCACACGACGTTCCTGGGCGGCGGCTTCGGGCGCCGGCTCGAGGTCGATTACATCGGGCCCGCGGTCGAGGCCTCCAAGGCCATCGGCAAACCGGTGAAGCTCATCTGGACGCGCGAGGACGACATGACGCACGACGCGTACCGTCCGCCGGCATTCAACCAGGTGACCGGTGCGTTCGATTCGAAAGGCAAACTCACCGCCTGGCACCTGCACCTGACCGGCCCGTCGATCACCGAGCGCATGTTTCCCGGGGCGACGGAGAAGGCGGTCGATCCGTTCGCGGTGGAAGCCGCGGCTAACTACCCCTACGACGTGCCGAACGTGCGTGTCGACCACCAGCGGCAGGAGATCGGCATCGACGTCGGCTACTGGCGCAGCGTGAGCCATGCGCTCAACTGCTTCGTCGCCGAGAGCTTCATGGACGAGCTCGCGGTTTCGCAGCGCAAGAATTCGCTCGAGTTCCGCAAGGCGCTGCTCGAGAACCAGCCGCGCTACCTGCGCGTGCTCAACCTGGCCGCCAAGGAGTCGCACTTCGGCTTCCCGCCCAAGGGTTGTTTCCACGGCCTCGCGCTCATGGAGGGTTACGGAACCTACATGGCGATGGTGGCGGAGATCTTCCTGAAGGACGGCAAGGTCAAGGTCCGGCGAATCTTCTGCGCGCTCGATTGCGGTCAGCAGGTGAACCCCGACACCGTCGTCGCGCAGGTGGAGAGCTCCGTCAACTTCGGCCTCGCCGCGCTGTATCACGGCGAGATCAACATCCAGAACGGCCGCGTCCAGCAGACGAACTTCCACGACTACCCGCTGCTGCGCATGCAGGACGCTGCGCGCATCGACACTTATGTCGTGGACAGCAACGAAGCGCCCGGCGGTGTCGGCGAACCGGCAACTGCACTGGTGGCCCCGGCCGTCTGTAATGCGATTTACACCGCGACGGGGCGTAGACTGAGGTCCTTGCCGTTATCACGGCACAGACTTGCCTAGAGGATCTCATGTCGAAGAATGCGGACCTCCACAAGCGACGTGTCGCCGCCGTGCCGCGTGGCGTGGGTAATTCGCTCGCGGTGTACGCCGAGCGCGCGCAGAACTCCGAGCTGTGGGACGTCGAAGGACGGCGTTACGTCGACTTCGCGAGCGGTATCGCGGTCGTGAACACCGGGCACCTGCATCCGGACGTGAAGGCCGCGATGGCGGCGCAGCTCGAGAAGATCACGCACGGCTGCTTCCAGGTGACGCCGTACGAGAGTTACATCGCGCTCGCGGAAGAGCTGAACAAGCTTGCGCCGGGTCCGACGCCGAAGAAGACCATCTTCCTGACCACCGGCGCGGAGGCCGTCGAGAACGCGATCAAGATCGCGCGTTATGCGACGAAGCGCTCCGCGGTGATCGCGTTCACGGGTGGATTTCATGGCCGCACGCTCGGTTGCATCGCGCTGACCGGAAAGGTGCAGCCGTACAAGGCCGGCTTCGGGCCGATGTTGCCCGAGGTGTTTCACGTGCCCTACCCGATGCCGTTCCATGGCGTGAGCAACGAGGATTCGCTCGCGGCGATCGAGCAGCTCTTCAAGGCGGATGTCGATCCGGCGCGCGTCGCGGCGATCATCATCGAGCCGGTGCAGGGCGAAGGCGGGTTCTACATCGCGCCGCCGGAATTCCTCCGCGCGCTCCGCGCGTTGTGCGACAAACACGGCATCCTGCTCATCGCGGATGAGATCCAGACCGGCTTCGCGCGCACGGGCAAGACGTTCGCGATCGAGCACTCCGGCATCGAGCCGGATCTCATGACCGTGGCGAAGAGCATCGCGGGCGGCGTGCCGCTGTCGGCGGTGATCGGCAAGGCCGGGATCATGGACGCGCCGGTGGTCGGCGGACTCGGCGGTACGTTCGCCGGATCGCCACTCGCGTGCGCGGCCGGACTCGCGGTGCTCGAGGTACTGAAGAAGGAAAAGCTCAACGAGCGCGCCGAGCAGTTAGGCGCGAAGCTCGCTGCCCGATTGAAAGAGCTGCAGGCGAAATTCACGTGCATCGGTGAAGTGCGCGCGCTCGGCATGATGGTCGCGATCGAGCTCGTGAAGAATCGTCGCGCCGACATGCCCGACGCGGAGCTCACCAAGGCCGTCGTGCAGGCCGCGGGGCGCCGCGGTTTGATCCTGCTTTCGTGCGGACTCCATTCGAACGTGATCCGTATTCTCGCGCCGCTCACGATTCCCGAGGCGCAGCTCGAGGAAGGATTGCAGCTCCTCGAGCAGTCGCTGGCCGAAGCCAGCACCACCGCCACGACCGCGGTCGCGTAGCGGGGCGCCAATCAACTACGCACGGCCGGCATTCGAATCCGTCGGCGTGTGGAAGTACTCGCTCTCGGATGCGAGTTGCTCGATCAGACGCTTCAGCTCGGACATGCGTCCTTCGGCGGTGCTGATCGGCATGCAGTCCTGGCAGCGCGTGTCGCCGCAAGGCTGACGCGAGTACAGCCAGTACTGGATGGCGCCGGCCAGAAGGCCGTCGGCGATGTCCCACAGGTCCGCGTCCTTGTCCTTGTCCGCCATCTTGTTGGCGAGATCAACGGTCTTGGAGAAGGCGGCGTCGAAAGTGTCGGCGATGGGTTCCATGGGCGGGAGTATAGGCACGCCGAACCGGAACCGGAATGGCCCGAAATGGGCAAATCGCGGCGGGCCACAGCCTATGTTCAAAGCAACAAGTCACTCGAGACGAATCGTATGGACACGCAGTCGCCGCGACCCCTGGTTGTCGCCGCGAAACAGTGTGATATCCGATATATGGCGCATATCCATCAGCCGCTGGCGAGGTCCGCGCCGGATATCGTCGAGTGGAATCGGGATCTCGCGCCGCTCGCCCGCGCGCAGAGCGAAGCTGCGGTTGAAACGGTCCGCGAACTGCTTGTTGTGCCGTTGGTCGTGTACGCGGACGGTGAGGCTGAGGTCGACTGGATCCGGATTTTCGACGTCGATGACCAGCGTCTTGAACCGGCTCCAGTCCGGCACGGGCTCGTGCAGCGAGACGCCCGGAAAGGTTTCCGCCTGGAATTCGACTTCGAGCGCATCGTCGACCCGGGCGCGATTGACCCCGTAACCAACCACCCAGAACATTTCCTGGTTCGACCGGAAATCCGCGAGCACCGGGAACTGCGCGTTGCGATGCACGTAGGCGCGGGTCATGCGCACGAGCGGCGACATGTACACGACGATGCAGGCGACCGCGATGGCGAACGCGGCGATTCTCACCCCGCGCGGCATCGACGACTTGCGCACGAACAGCGCGTGCAACGCGAGCGCGCAGACGACGCCGAGGGCGTCCGCGAACACGTCCTCCCACGATGCGTCGCGCCGCAGGGGACGCTGGATCACTTCGCTGAGCAGGCCGGCGAACGAGCCGATCACTCCGGCCGTCAGGTAGAGCCGCCAACCCTGGAGCCCGAAGTCGCGGCGCAGGATCGCGATCAGCACGAACGTGAGCAGCATGAACAGCGGCATGTGCCCGGCGTTCTCGATGTGCCGGCCCGCGACGGTAGGTGGAATCGGCAGCGGAACGAACAGCAGCGCCGCCGCGCACAGCGCGAAGATTCCCAACAGGATGAGGCGGCGTGTCACGAGGCGGCCAGTATACTTCGCGCATGAACATCAAACTGTCGGCGATCGAGGCGCGCATCATCGGATCGCTGATCGAAAAGCAGATCACGACGCCCGATCAATATCCGCTGTCGCTCAACGCACTCGTCAATGCGTGCAACCAGAAGAGCAACCGGGAGCCTCTCATGCAGCTCGACGAGGCGACGGTGAAGTCCGCGATGGACGGACTGGCGAGGCGTCATCTCGTCCTCGAGAAGTCCGGGTTCGGAAGCCGGGTGCCGAAGTATCAGCAGATCTTCTGCAACACGGAATTCGGCAGCCTCAAGTTCACGCCCCAGGAAACGGGGATCATTTGCGAGCTGCTGGTGCGCGGCCCGCAGACACCCGGCGAACTGCGCAGCCGGGTGCCGCGCATGGCGGAGCTGCCCGATCCGGGCGCAATCGAAGGCATCCTCGAGGGACTGGCGAATCATCCCGGCGGCGCGCTCGTGCGGCAGCTGCCGCGCGAAGTCGGTCGGCGCGATTCGCGCTGGGCGCAATTGTTCGAGGAGCTTCCCGAGATCGTGGCGGACTCCGCGCCAGCGCCACGGTCCACGCCCCCATCGCCCTCCGCTTCCCCGGGTGCATCCGATCTCGCGGCGCGCGTCGGAGCACTGGAATCCCAGGTCGCGGAACTGCGCGCCGAGATCGCGCAGCTGCGCGGGACCTCCACATGAGCCTGCCCGCCGTTCCAACCACCGTCGGACTGCTCGTCGTTTCCAACGTGTTCATGACGTTCGCGTGGTACGCGCACCTCAAGAACATGGCGTCGAAGCCCTGGATCATCGCGGCGCTCGCGAGCTGGGGCATCGCGCTGTTCGAGTACCTGGTGCAGGTTCCCGCGAACCGCATCGGCTATACCGCGATGTCACTGGGACAGCTCAAGATCCTGCAGGAAGTGATCACGCTCGCGGTGTTCATTCCGTTCGCGGTGTACTACATGAAGCAACCGCTGAAACTGGATTTCGTCTGGGCGGCGCTGTGCCTCGTCGCCGCCGCCTACTTCATGTTCAGGGGTGGGGATTAGGTGCCGGTGTAAAAAGTGGGGATTGACTGCGCGCCGCGGCTAACAACCCGCCAACGCAATCCCCACTTTTTACACCGGCACCTAATCCCCACCCAACGCCGCGCAGAGTGCGTCGACATCCTCTTCGGGCGTATCCCACGAACAGACGAAACGCGCCTCGCCAGATCCGGCGGGGCCCCAGGGATAGAAACCGAATTCCCGGGATAGGGACGCGATCCGCTCATCGCCTAACTTCATGAACACCTGGTTGGTTTCCTGCGGTTCGCTCAGCAGGTGAGGCGCGGCGGCGGCGATCCGCGCGGCCAGACGGTTCGCGCGCTCCGCGTTCCGCTTCCACAGTCCGGTCTCGATGTAGGCCAATAATTGCACCGCGGAATAACGTCCCTTGCATGCAAGCTGACCCGCGCGTTTGCGCCGGAACTCGAAATCGGCCACGCGTGCCGGATCGAAGAACACCACGGCCTCGGCATTCATGCCGCCATTCTTGATGACGCCGAACGACAACACATCGACGCCCGACTTCCAGGTGAGCTCGGCCGCCGACACGTCCTGCGCTACCAACGCATTCGAGAACCGCGCGCCATCCATGTGCACGGACATGCCCCGTTCGTGCGCGATGTCGGCGAGCGCGCGGATTTCCGCGGGCCGATACATCGCGCCGCGTTCCGTGGCCTGCGTGATCGACAACATGCGCGGCTGCACTCCGTGCACGTGCGGTTCGAACCACGCGAGGCGCGCTGTCAGATCCGAGGGCAGGATCTTCGCGCCCGTCCCACCAACGAGCGAGAGCTTCGCGCCGCCCGTGAAAAATTCCGGCGCACCACATTCGTCGCGCTCGATATGCGCTTCCGCGTGTGTCAATACGGTTCCCCACGGCGGACAGAAGGTCGCGAGCGCGAGAGAATTCGCGGCCGTGCCGGACGACACGGCGAACACGCGCACGGGGGTCTCGAAGAAATCACCGAACACGCCATCGAGTCGTTCCGACCAGCGATCCGCGCCGTATGCGAGTGCGACGCCATCGTTCGCCGCGCCGATCGCGTCGAGGATCTCGTCGCTGACCGCCGCCGTATTGTCTGACTTGAAGTAACGCATATCCGGATTCTAACGAAGCCGGATTTCGATATAAGGAGTGGATGAGCCATGAGTCCGCTGGGAACCCGATCGTGGATCTCGCGCTGTCCCACAAATCCATGGCCGACGAGCCCGGCATCCTGGGTTGTCGCCGACGACCTGTTCGACCAGTCCCCGGATCGCTCGCCTAACAACCGCGTCTGCCCACGGGCACGGTGAATCTCGATGCGACGCACGTGCTCGGGTTCTCGCGTTACTCGCCCTGCGGCATCAGCGGCCGGTGGGTGTACGCCCGACTAATGTTCAATTGGTGGCGTGCCGGTCATTCGACGCAGTTCGCACTTGAATCGTGAACTGCATGCGGGAACCCCGGTGGCATCGCCCCGGGGTTACCCGTATCTTGGGCCCGTGGCCACGCAGTACCGCATACCCACGCTCACGAGCCGCCGGGAGTACTTCCGGCTGCCCTACCCCATCACGAGCGGCGCCGTACTCACCGTCGAGGGCGCGAACTACAAGGTCGAAGAAATCTCCGAGAAGGGCCTGCGCTTCGTCGCCGACGCCGGCAAGTTCGAGGTCGACGCGCGTATCGAGGGCACGCTGATCCTCACGATGGGCACCCAGTGCCCGGTCGCCGGGACCGTCCTGCGCATCGAAAACAACGCCTGGGTCGTGAAACTCGAGCGCGGCCCGTCAAGCCAGGACGTCATGCGCGAACAGCGGCACCTGGCCAAGCGCTTCCCCAACTGGAAACCCCAGCCCGCGTAATGGGGACATTCCTCGTTTTCTAGCAAACGGGGACAGACCTCACTCGGTGGAGTGTGCGCCGGGACCTGCGCGCACCCATGGCCGGCATGCCCGGAATCGCCCGTTTTGGCGTTTTCCCGCCCTTCTGATACCCTGCGCGCCCCCTGAAATCGACTCGCGCCCCTCCCTCCCAGCGTAAGTCACTGAGTCCTATGCCAAATCGCCCGATCCGCAACATCGCCATCATCGCGCACGTCGATCATGGCAAGACCACTCTCGTCGACTGCCTGCTGCGCCAGTCCGGTACCTTCGCGGCCCACGAGAAGGTGACCGAGCGCGTCATGGACTCGAACGACATCGAACGCGAGCGCGGCATCACGATCCTCGCGAAGAACTGCGCGATCGATTACGGCGGCACCCGCATCAACATCGTCGATACGCCCGGGCACGCCGACTTCGGCGGTGAAGTCGAGCGCGTCCTGTCGATGGTCGACTCGGTGCTGCTGGTCGTCGACGCGGTCGAAGGCCCGATGCCGCAGACGAGGTTCGTCACGCGCAAGGCGCTGGCGCTCGGCCACAACGCGATCGTCGTCGTGAACAAGATTGACCGTCCCGGCGCGCGCCCGGACTGGGTCATCGACCAGACCTTCGAACTGTTCGACAAGCTAGGCGCGACCGACCGCCAGCTCGACTTCCCGGTGATCTACGCCTCGGCGCTCGAAGGCTGGGCCAGCACGGATCACACGCGCCGCGAGCCCGACATGCGCGCGCTGTACGAAGCCATCCTGCACCACGTGCCCGCGCCGAAGAGCGACGTCGACGCGCCGCTGCAGTTCCAGATCTCCACGCTCGACTACAACTCGTACGTCGGACGCATCGGCATCGGCCGCATCCGCAAGGGCAAGATCAAGGCCGGCCAGCAGATCCAGCTGTGGAACGGCAGCGAGGATCACGGCACCGCGAAAATCCAGCAGGTGCTGACGTTCAAGGGCCTCGCGCGCGAGTCCGTGCCCGAAGCCATCGCCGGCGACATCGTCGCGGTGACCGGCATCGAGGACGTGCACATCGGCAACACGCTGTGCGACGTGGACCATCCGGATGCGCTGCCGCCGATTTCGGTCGACGAGCCGACGCTGGTCATGAACTTCCAGGTCAACACCTCGCCGCTCGCCGGCAAGGAAGGCAAGTTCGTCACGAGCCGCCAGATCCGCGAGCGCCTGATGCGCGAGCTCGAGAGCAACGTCGCGCTGCGCGTCGA
>JAEZCN010000187.1 GCA_023433515.1 Pseudomonadota bacterium | reverse complement strand
ATGATGCCCTTGATGGTCTCGAGCACGCTGGCGTCGGCGCGGGACTTCACGCCTTCGGCCACCGTCGCGGCATCCCGCGTGAGCGCGAGCTTGTCGCCTACGGGCGCTCCATCTTCGAAGCCGGGCTGGACGATGTTGACGATCGCCAGCGCGATCATCACGGCGATCAGCGTCGTGATCACGTAGAACGCCAGGGTCTTGCCGCCGAGACGGCCGAGGTCCGGGCCGGAGCCGAGCGCGGCGACGCCCGTGATCACCGACGCCATGATCAGCGGCACGATGATCATCTTCAGCAGGTTGATGAACATCGTGCCGACGAGATCGAAGATCGGCACGAGCTGGAATTGCCCGATCGTTCCCTCGGGGCCGAGGAAGTTACCGACCAGCGCGCCGACGACCGCGCCGGCCAGCATCGCGATCAGGATCGGCAGGACGGGCGTTGGTTTCGAATCCGCGCCAGCCGCTCCCATGCGGTGTTACTCGAACACCTTCGGGTTGACCACGATTTTCGCGTTGTCCTTGGCTTCGTTGACGTACGCGGACAGATCGCCCTGGGCGGAGCGCTGCAACAGCATGTCCTTCTGCTGCTGCACCAGCATCGGGTTCACGCTGGCATCGCCTGTGCGCGAGCGCGTCACGACGAACACAGCGGCCGAGCCATCGTCGAGCGACGTGGCCTTCGACACCGGGGCTTCCGCGGGACGCGGCGCCTCGAAGATCGCCGTGCGCAACGCGGCGGGAATCGACGGATCTCCACGTCCCACGAACCGCGGCGGTTCGACGGAAACCTTCAAGTCCTTCGCGACCGTTTCGAGTTTCTCACCGGCTTCGAGCCGGGCAAGCGCCGCGTCGGCGGCGGCCTTGGCCGCGGCCGCGCCACGCTCATGGCGCAGCAGGGCGACGATCTCCTCGCGCACGGATTCGAGCGGCTTCACTTCGGCCTTGCGATGCTGGGCAACCTTCAAAATGGCCAGGCGATCTTCGCCGAGCGCCACCGGGCCCACGATCCTGCCCTGGTTGAGCGCTTCGTCGCTGAAGACGACCTGTTGAAGATCGGGGCTCGAGCCGAGCGGCGGCGCGCCGCCACCCCGCAGGAATTCCGGAATGCTGCCGCGCGTGAGACCGTATTCGGCGGCGAGCTTGTCGAGATCGGTTTCGCCCTTCTCGATGCGCTCCGCGACGGCTTCCTGCCGGTCGCCAAAGAGCTGGGCGGCGCGGTCCTGGCGATATTGCGAATCGATCTCGGCGCGCACGCTTTCGAAGTCCCGACCCTCGCCGGCCTGGATCTCCTCGAGCTTGATGATGTGATAGCCGAACTGCGATTTGACCGGACCCGCGATGTCGCCGACGTTCATGCTGAACAACGTATCGCCGAAGGGGCCCGGGAACTGGCTGTGCTCGACGAAGCCGAGCTCGCCGCCCGCTTGCGCGGTCACGTCGGAGGAATGCTGCTTCGCGAGGTCGCCGAAATCCTTGCCGGCGCGGGCCTCGGCCAGGACGCTCTCGGCCTTTTTCAGCGCGGCGGCGTCTTCGCCTTCTTCCGCGGGAATCAGGATGTGGCGCGCGCGGCGACGCTCTTCGAGCACGTAGTTGGCGCGGTTCTCGTCGTAGACCTTGCGCAGATCGGCTTCCGTCGGCTGCACCTGCGAGGCGAGCGATTCGAGCCGCAACTCGGCGAATTCGAGCGCGACCGACTCGGTCGTCATGAAGCGGTCGCCGTTCTTCTCGTAGAAGTCCTCGATGTCGGCGTCTTCGATGGGCTGATCGCCCGCGAACGCGTCCGCCGACAACTGCGCGTACTGCACTTCGCGCTCTTCGTTCTCGAGATTGAAGAGACGCTGCGCTTCCGCCTGCGTCAGGAAGTAGGACGCACCGAGACCTTGCTGCAGCTGGTCGATCAGCAGCTGCTTGCGGACGTCGTCGAAGAATTCGCGTTCGCTCTTGCCGGTCTGCTGCAGGAACATCCGCGCCTGGTTCGGATCGTACTTGCCCTCGGCATCCTGGAACGCGGGGATGTTCTGGAATTCGGCGAGTACCGCCTGCTCGCTCACCCGGAAGTTGCCGTCACGCAGGCGAGAATCGATGACCTTCCGCAGGACGAGATTGTCGATGATGTTCTGCTGGAAGTTCTTGCGCTGCTCGTCGGTCATCTCGGTACCGACCTGCGTCGCCCAGCGGTTCTGCATTTCGCTCCACGCGCGGGTGGCTTCGAAAGCGGGAATGTCCTCGCCGTCGACAGACGCCGCGCCCTGCGTGGCACCACCGCCGAGATCGAGCGCACCGGAGCCGCCCCAGAAGACGAACGTGAGACCGATGGCGCCGAGGATGACCCAAGTGATGGCTTTGGAGGCCTGCAGGCCATCCCGAATACGTTGCAGCATCGACAGTCCCTGGACGGTCCTAAAAAGATTGGCGGAGCGGACGGGACTCGAACCCGCGACCCCCGGCGTGACAGGCCGGTATTCTAACCAACTGAACTACCGCTCCAATTTTTGGTGGGTGCTGAGGGTTTCGAA
>JAEZCN010000161.1 GCA_023433515.1 Pseudomonadota bacterium | reverse complement strand
CGCACGCATGAAAACCGCCGGCGGTCAGAAGGTTCTCGCGCGCCGCCGTTCCAAGGGACGCAAGAAGATCGTTCCCTGACGCGCAAGCGTCGTGTGAGCGCGGGCCGCCATGGAGCCCAGCCCCAAGCCGAGCTCCAGACGATTGCGGTTCGGCGCCGAGCTGCGCCTGCGCAGCAAGCTGCAATTCGATGCGATCTACGCCGGCGGCCGCCGGGTCGATGACCGGTACTTCGGATTACGCATCAAGGCCAATGGTCTCGATCATCCCCGCGTCGGCCTCGCCGTCGCGATAAAAACCATGGGATCCGCCGTGGCGCGCAACAAGGTGCGCCGCCTGGTGCGCGAAAGTTTCCGCCTCGCGCAACACGACCTGCCGCCGGTCGACATCGTGGTCGCCGCAAAAAATCCGGCGCGCGAGGCACCCGCGGCGACGTTGCGTGCTAGCCTCGCGGCCCTTTGGCAACGTGTCGCAAATTGATGCGTTTCGTACTGAAGATCCTGATCCGTGCGTACCAGCTGGTGTTGAGCCCGCTGCTCGGGCCGAGCTGCCGCTTCTATCCCTCGTGTTCGCATTACGGGCTCGAGGCGATCGAGCAGCATGGCGCCCTGCGCGGCACCTGGCTGACGATCAAGCGCATTTCCCGCTGCCATCCCTGGAACGAGGGCGGATTCGATCCGGTCCCGGCCTGTCACAAGCATTCCCATGACTAACAACATTCGCGTCTTCCTGTGGCTGGGCTTAGCGCTCGCCCTGTTTCTGAATTACCAGCAATGGCAGATCGACTTCGGTCCCAAGCCGACCGCGCATGCCACGTCTTCCGACGGATCCGCAACGATCCCGACCTCTCCTGCCGATACTGTTCCCCAAGCGGCTCAATCCAACCCGGCGTCATCGCCGACGGATGCGGTCCCGACGCCCGCGGCGCCGGCTGCCGAAGTGCCGGCCGTGTCGCCCGCGGTCGAAGCGCAGACCGGCGGCGTCGTTCGCGTGACGACCGATGTGCTCGTGCTCGAAATCGACCTGAAGGGCGGCACGCTGGTCCGTGCCGAGCTGCCCGGCTATCCCATGGTGAAAGGTCAGCCCGACCCCGTGGTGCTGTTCAATCGCGACAGCCCCTCGACGGCCTATGTCCTGCAGTCCGGCCTCACCGGCGTGAAGCCGGAGGGCAATTACCCGAACCACCTCGCGGTGTTCTCGAGCGCCCAGGAAAAATACTCGCTCGCGTCCGGCCAGCAGGAACTGCGCGTGCCGCTCACCTGGACGGATGACGCGGGGGTGACGGTCACGAAGACGTTCGTTCTCCAGCGCGGCAACTTCGCGGTCGGCCTCGAATACCAGGTCGCCAATGCGGGCGCGTCGCCGTGGGTCGCTCACTCGTATGCGCGCATCGTGCGCACCGACCCCGAAGTCGAACGCTCGATGTTCAAGGTCGAGAGTTTCTCGTTCCGCGGTCCCGCGTTCTTCGGACCGAAGAATCCGGGCGACGACAACCTGTACCACAAGGTCCCGCTCGACGATGCCCACAAGTGGACGCTGCCCGCGGGCGTCGTCGACGGTTGGATCGCGGGACTTCAGCATCACTTCGTAAGCGCCGTCGTTCCGGATCCGAAGCGCAAGTACGATTTCTCGCTGGGCGTGAACGATCGCCAGTTCATTCTCGGCGTGTTCGAAGCGAACGGCGAATCGGTCGCGCCGGGCGCGACCGCCGTCATCAAGGAAACGGTTTTCGTCGGCCCCAAACTGCAGCGGCAGCTGCAGGTATTACATCCCGAGCTCGACCGCGTCGCCGACTACGGAATCCTCCACCTGTTGTCGAAGCCGCTGTTCTGGCTGCTCGATCACGCGCACAGCTGGGTGGGCAACTGGGGTCTCGCGATCATCCTCGTGACTTTGCTGCTCAAGCTTGCGTTTTATCCGCTGTCGGAGAAGGCCGGCCGTTCGATGGCGCGCATGCGCGCGCTCGCGCCGCGCATGAAGGCGCTGCAGGAAACCTACAAGGACGACCGCTCCAAGCTCGGCCAGGCGACGATGGAGCTGTACCGCGCGGAGAAAGTGAATCCGCTCGCGGGCTGTCTGCCGATGCTGATCCAGATGCCGGTGTTCCTGGCGTTCTACTGGGTGCTGCTCGAAAGCGTCGAGATGCGCCAGGCGCCGTTCTTCGGCTGGATCAACGATCTGTCCGCGCGTGATCCGTTCTTCATCCTGCCGGCCCTCAACGGCCTGGCGATGTGGGTGCAGTACAAGCTGAATCCGCCGCCGCCGGATCCGATGCAGGCGAAGATCTTCCAGTTCATGCCGATCGTGTTCTCGGTCATGTTCGCGCTGTTCCCGGCGGGCCTGGTGCTCTACTGGGTCACGAACACCGGACTGTCGATCGCGCAGCAGTGGAACATCAATCGCCGCATTGCGGCAGAGGACAAGGCGCGCAAGAAGTAGCGCGCCGGTCGTCGGAGTAGACTCGCGTGGCGCGGCGCGAAGCCGCGACCATGCGCATGAGCCACCCCGACACCATAGTCGCTGCCGCAACGCCCCCCGGACGCGGGGGCGTGGGAGTGGTGCGGCTGTCCGGCCCGAAGGCGCCGGAACTCGCGGCCATCATCCTGGGCGAGCTGCCGCAACCGCGGCTGGCAAGACTTGCGCCCTTCCTCGACGAAACGGGCACCGCGATCGACGTGGGCATCGCGTTGTTCTTTCCGGGACCGCACTCCTACACGGGCGAACACGTGCTCGAGCTGCAGGGCCATGGCGGCCCGGTCGTGCTCGAGCGGCTGATCGAACGCTGTCTCGGGCTCGGCGCGCGCCGCGCCCGCCCGGGCGAATTCACCGAGCGGGCGTTCCTCAACGACAAGATAGACCTGGCCCAGGCCGAAGCCGTGGCGGATCTCATCGACGCCGGCTCGCGCGATGCCGCGCGCGCGGCGATGCGCTCGCTGCAGGGCGAATTCTCCAGCATGGTCCAGGGCCTGACCGACGCGCTGATCGACCTGCGCACCTACGTCGAGGCGGCCATCGATTTTCCCGAGGAGGAAATCGACTTCCTGGCCGACACCGAGCTCGCCGATCGCCTAACTAGTGTGCGCGGCCATTTCGACGCGGTGGCCGCGGCCGCGCGCCAGGGCCGGCTGCTGCGCGACGGCATCACGGTCGTGCTCGCGGGGCGTCCCAACACCGGGAAATCCAGCCTGTTGAACCGCCTGGCGGGCTACGACGCGGCGATCGTGACGGCGATTCCGGGCACCACCCGTGACATCGTGCGCGAACGAATCGACATCGACGGCATGCCGCTGCACGTGCTCGACACCGCGGGCCTGCGGGATTCCGACGACGTTGTGGAACGCGAAGGTGTGCGGCGGGCCGCGGCCGAGATGTCGCGCGCCGACCGCGTGTTGTTCGTGATCGACGCGGCCGAGGATCCCGACGCGCGCGCGTTCGCGGAAGAACGCGCCCGATTACCCGCGCAAGTGCCGGTCACGCTCGTCTTCAACAAGATAGACCTCGCCCCGGGTTTACCCGTAGGTGAGACCATTTCAGGACCACCGCGCGTGCACGTGTCAGCGTTGTCTGGCGCCGGTCTCGACGTGCTGCGCGCGCACCTCAAGAATGGCGTGAACTTCCAGAGCGCGGATAGTGGCAGCATCTCCGCGCGGCGCCGCCACCTGGATGCCCTGGCGCGCGCGCGGCAGTGCGTCGAAACCGCCGCCCGCGAGCTCGAGCAGCGCCGCGCGGGCGAACTGGTCGCCGAGGAATTACGCGCTGCACAAAAGGCGCTCGAGGAGATAACGGGAATATTTACCGCGGATGACTTGTTAGGCCGTATCTTCGGATCGTTTTGCATAGGAAAATAGGCGTGTGTCGGTAGGTAATCCCTTTCAGCCCCCGAAGGACGTGCAACTGGCTCTCGAGAGCCTGTTCGGGCAGCCCGTGGGTCACGTGAAAGTGATCCAGTACTCCATCTACGTGCGCTTCCACTGGCGCGCGATTGCGACCACGCGCCCGAACCGCATCTATCTACGGGGCAGCGGCAAGGAATTCTTCGCGGACGCGCCGCTGGTGCTGCACGAGTACTTTCACGTGCTCAGGCAATGGGCCACGGGCGACCTGACCATCGCCGCCTACCTGATGGAATGCTTCCGGCGTGGCTACTGGGACAACCGTTTCGAGGTCGAGGCGCGCGAGTTCACGTCCACGGAGATCTTCCGTTACCGCTCACTGCTCGCGCAGCACCGCGCCGCGGAGCTGCCGCCCGGCGTGCGCGCGCTGCGCCGCCGCACCGCCTGACCCGCCGACCAGGTCCTAGCCCAGCAGGCCCTCGCGCCGGTAAAGCCGCCCCGCGACGAACGTGAGCAGCACGCCGTACACGATCGTGCTGATCACCGAGATCGCGACGTGTGACGGCAGGATTTCTTCCGCCCGAACGAGTGTCGTGAGCAGCAGGTGCTGGCTCAGGAACGGCACGAACATCAGCGATGTCTTCGCCTGCAGACCGAGCATGCCCGCGAACATCAGCGGCAGCGTCGGGATCGTGATCACGAGGCCGAGATAGGTCTGCGCCTCGCGGTAACTCTTCGCGAAGCCCGAGACGATGCTGAGATAAGCCGCGCCGAACAGGATCAGCGGCGCGCAGCACGCGATCATGCGCAGCACCGCGGACGGCCCCAGGTTCGCGGAACTGCCGAGCTGCTCGAGTCCGACGAAACTCATCGCGACCGCGAACATGCAGATGGTCAGCACCAGCGAGATGAACATGTACGCGGCGGCGGCCAGCACCTTGCCGTAGACGAGATTCTCGCGCGGTACCGGCGTCGTCAGCAGCACTTCGAGCGAGCCGCGCTCGCGTTCGCCGGCCGTCGCGTCGATGGCAAGGTACAAGCCGCCGAACAACATCGACAGCAGCACCAGGTAGGTCATCATGTTGAGCACGAGCACCGAACGGCTCGAGGGCGTCGAGACGTCTATCTCCTGCACCGAGATCGGCAGCACCGATATCGGATCGATGCCGCGCGCGAGGAATCGCAGCTGCGCGATGTCCAGGCCGTACTGCGAGACCAGCATGCGCACGCGATTCACGCCGCGCCGGTCGAAGCCGCGCGAGCTGTCGGAATAGAGCGCGATCGGCGCGGGCTGACCTTCCCGCAGGCGCGCGCCGAAATCCTCGGGGATGTCGAGGATCATCTTGTGCGTCTGCGCGACGATCGCGGCGCGCGCGCCGGCTTCGTCGAGCGTCACCTTCTCGATGTCGATGCCACGCGCTTCGAGGTAGGCGAGCAGGTTGGGCGCGCGGTCCGCGTGATTCACGGCCACGGCGATGTTCTCGTCGGACTGGACCTCGAACCGCGTGATCATGAACTGCACGAGGCAGGCCAGCAGCACGGGGCCGAGCACAGGGCCGAACACCAGCGCGGACAGCAGCGTGCGCCGGTCGCGCAGGTTCTCGCGAAATTCCTTGCGGAAGACCGCCCAGATTCCCTGCAGGCTCACGGCGCCTTTCCTTCGCCGTTCCCGTTGTCGTTCATCAGTCTCACGAACGCGTCCTCGAGCTGCGCATTGCCCGCGCGGGAACGGATCTCGGCGAGTGCCCCGGCGGCCACGACCTGGCCGTTCGCGATCACGACGACCTCGTCGCAGAGCTGCTCGACTTCCTGCATCACGTGGCTCGAGAACAGCACGCAGTGCCCGGCGTCGCGCAGTTGCCCTAACAACTTGCGCAGCCCGCGAACCGCCATCACGTCGAGGCCATTGGTCGGCTCGTCCAGCAATACGTTGCGCGGTTTGTGCACCAGCGCGCGCGCGAGCGCGGTCTTGAGCTTCTGGCCCTGGGAGAAGCCCTTGGCCAACCGGTTGGCGAACGGCTGCATCTCGAGCAGCTCGATGAGCTCGGCCGCGCGCCGGGAACGATCCTCGCGCGACATCCCGTGCAGCTCGCCGAAGTACTCGATGTTCTCGCGCGCGGTCAGGTGCGCGTAGACGCCCGCCCCGTGCGACAACACGCCGATCGAACGGCGCGCGGTCAGCGGATCCGCGAGCACACTCACGCCGTCGACGAAGGCGTCGCCCGAATCCGGCCGCAGCACGGTGTACAACATGCGCAGCGTGGTCGACTTGCCGGCGCCGTTGGCGCCTAACAATCCGGTGATCTGTCCGTCGCGCGCCGTGAATCTCACGCCGCGCACGGCGGCAACGCGGCCGAAGGACTTGGTGAGTTCGCGTGCTTCGAGCATCGTTCAGGGCGCCGGGCCGGAAAGCGTGATGAAGAAGGGCATCGGCCGGAGCTTCTCCGTGCACGCGGTGTCGAGGTCCTTCGCAGTGCCCGCGGCCACGAAGCTCGCGATGATGCGATCCACGCACGGGGCGATGAGTTGCCCGTGGCCGTGTCCCGCGACGACCAGGTGTTTGCTGTCGGCAAAAGCCTCCTGCGCGCGGGTTGCGTATTCAGGCGGCGTGACCGGATCGTCAGCGCCCGACAACAAGAGCGCGGCGGACTTGCTCTGAAGCGGCGCGTGCAGATCCGCGTCGACCACGCCGCGTGGCCAATCGCGGCAGGCCTCCATGAGCTGCTCGACCATCTCCGCGCCCATGTGGGTCGCTTCGAGCGCCGCCCGGTCGAGCTGGCCGGATTCGATCAGCGGGATGTCTTCGCTGCAGGCGACGCTGTTGTGCATGCCATACGCGAACGCCTCGTCCAGCGTACGCGCGAAGACACGAAACTGGTTGGCCAGCGGAATGTAATTGTTCTCATGCGCGGCCAGGTGCAGCGACAGCGGCAACAGCGCGGCCTGGTCGTCGTTGTAACTGGCGAATCGCAGCACGGCCGACATGTGTCGCGCCGTGAACTCGAATTGGAGCGGCTTGCCGCTCGCGTCGTTGATCGTGACGGTCGGCGGATCCGCCGCGAGTTTCGCGCGCAACGCGCGGTAATCGCCGAATGGATCCTTGAACGCGTCGGCGCAGGCGGATTCTTTCGCGCACCGCTCGAGGATTCGCTCCAGCGCACGTTCGGCATCCACGGCGGTCGCGGGACCGAGCACGGTGGCCGGATCGACGACGCCGTCGAGGATCACGCTGCGCGTCGCGTCCGGGTAGCGGCGCGCGTAATGCTGCGCGACGCGGGTGCCGTACGACTGACCGTACAGATTGATGCGCGCGTAGCCGAGCGCGCGTCGCACCGCGTCGAGATCCCGCACCGCGACACTCGTCGTGTACTGGCGCAGGTCCGAGCCCTCGAGCAGTTTGTCGCGGCAGCGGTTCGCTTCCGGTCCGACTTCGATTTCGGAGAATTTCTGGAACAGGTCGCCGTCCATGCCGGGGCAGTCCAGCCGATGCGATCGCCCGGTGCCCCGCTGGTCCACGACGATGATGTCGCGATCGCGGCGCACGCGTTCGAAGGCCGCCGCGGCCGCGGTGTACATGTCCACGGCCGATCCACCGGGACCGCCCGCGATCAGGAACAGCGGATCCTTCGCCGCGTTGAGGCTGATGGCCGGGACACGCGCGACGAACAATTCGATCGAGCGGCCCGCGGGCTCGTTGGAATCTGGCGGGTCGTAATTTTCCGGAACGGAAAACATCGCGCATTCGGCGGGCAACGCATGGATGCGAGCGGGATGTTCGAGGCGGCACGGCTTCAATGACAGCTTCGCAGGCGGCTCCGCCTGCGCGAGCGCCAGAGGTGCGAGAGTGAGGAGCCCTGCCAGCAGGCGAAGTCGCATCATGCGGCGCGCAGGATACACGACACGCCAGAATGTAAACGGGCACCGCTCACGTGAGCAGTGTGCCCACGCCATCGGCCTTGGCGCGCGCTTCGACGCGATTCAGGTGGACCTGTCCGGCGGTGAGGCGGCGGGTCTCGGCGCGGTGCTGGTATTCATCCTTTCCTCCCGTTACTCCATGGGGGCCGGAAATCGGCGCTCCCTGGACCGAACAACGGCCGCCCGCACGCGGTGGCGTTGACCCTCGGCCGGGCCTACAATGCGCGGCCTTAACTCCTTGATCTGGCGGAAATTCCGTGGCTTCAGCGGGCGACTTCGACGTTATCGTGATCGGCGGTGGCCACGCAGGCACCGAGGCCGCGCTCGCGTCCGCGCGCATGGGCGCGCGCACGCTGCTGCTCACGCAGTCGATCGAGACGCTCGGACAGATGAGTTGCAACCCGGCAATCGGCGGCATCGGCAAGGGCCACCTCGTGAAGGAGATCGACGCGCTCGGTGGCGTGATGGCGCGCGCGGCCGACGCCGCGGCTATCCAGTCGCGCACGTTGAACGCAAGCAAGGGTCCCGCGGTGCGCGCCACGCGCATGCAGGCGGACCGCCAGCTCTACAAGGCCTTCATCCGCCACACGCTCGAGAATCAGCCGGATCTCTCGCTGTTCCAGCAGGAGTGCGGCGATCTGATCGTGGAGAACGACGCCGTGCGTGGAGTCGTCACCGTGACCGGCATCGAATTCCGCGCGCGCGCGGTGGTGCTCACGGTGGGTACGTTCCTTGGCGGCCGCATCCACGTCGGCCTCGACAATTACGCGGGCGGCCGCGCGGGCGATCCACCTTCGAACAAACTCGCCCAGCGCCTGCGCGCGCTGCCGTTCCGCACGGCGCGCCTGAAGACCGGCACGCCGCCGCGCATCGACGGCCGCACCATCGCTTACACCGGCCTCGCCGTGCAGCACTCCGACGAGCCGCATCCGCTGTTCAGCTATCTCGGCCGGCAGTCCGATCATCCGCGCCAGTTGCCCTGCCACATCACGGCGACCACCGGGCGCACGCACGAGATCATCCGCGCCGCGACCGACCGCTCGCCGATGTTCACGGGCAAGATCGAAGGCGTCGGCCCGCGTTACTGCCCCTCGGTCGAGGACAAGGTAGTTAGATTCGCGGACAAGGCCTCGCACCAGATCTTCATCGAGCCCGAGGGCCTGGACACGCACGAGATCTATCCCAACGGCATCTCGACCAGCCTGCCGTACGACGTGCAGCGCGAATTCGTACGCACCATCAAGGGTTTCGAGAATGCGCACATCACGCGCCCGGGCTACGCGATCGAATACGACTTCTTCGATCCGCGCGACCTGAGGCCTTCGCTCGAGACGAAGTCGCTCGGTGGCCTGTTCTTCGCGGGACAGATCAATGGCACCACGGGCTACGAGGAAGCCGCGGCGCAGGGACTCATCGCCGGCATCAACGCCGCGCAGTCCGCGCGCGGCGCGCAGCCGTTCGTGCCGAAGCGCGCGGAAAGCTACGTGGGCGTGCTCATCGACGACCTGGTGACGCGCGGTACGCGCGAGCCGTATCGCATGTTCACGAGCCGCGCGGAACACCGGCTGCTGCTGCGCGAGGACAACGCCGACCTGCGTCTCACACCGATCGGGCGCGAGCTCGGCCTCGTCGACGACGAGCGCTGGGCGTTCTTCGAAGCGAAGCGCTCGGGCAGCGAACGCGAGCTCGCCCGCTTTCGCGCCACGCGCATCAAGGCGAACGAAATTCCGACGGACTGGCAGGCGCGTGTGCTCGGTGATACCGCGACGCGGGACGTCGTGACGGCCTTCGACCTGCTGCGGCGGCCAGAGGTGGAGTACGACGACGTCATCGAGCTTGTTGGTTCCATGGACTGGGGCCCGATGGATTCCCACGCCGACGAGCGGCTCGCTCCGCAGATCCGCGCGCAGCTCGAAGTCGCCGCCAAGTACGCGGGTTACATCGAGCGCCAGGAAGAGGAAATCGCTCGCCAGCGCCGCAACGAGGAAACTCGGCTGCCGCCCGACCTCGACTACGCGCGCGTCGCGGGGCTTTCCAACGAAGTCCGCCAGAAGCTCGAACAGATCCGGCCAACGACGGTCGGCCAGGCGGCGCGCGTTTCCGGCGTCACGCCGGCGGCCGTGTCCATCCTGCTCGTGCACCTCAAGAAATCCAGCCGCGCGGCCTGATGGCGCGGATCACTCGCCGTCACCTGTTGATGTCGGCGCCCGCGGCGCTGGCATTGAGTGGCTGCGCCGATCGCGATCGAGCGAAGGGCGCGGACAACGAAGCCATCCTGCTGCGGGGCAACGGCCCCGATCCGGATTCCCTCGATCCCCACCGGGCGCGCCTGTGGGAGTCCATGGTCGTCCTGCGCGACCTGTTCGAATGCCTGACGCGTCTCGACCGCGACGCGAAGGCGATTCCCGCCGCGGCCGAGAGCTGGACGGTCAGCGACGATGGACGGGTGTACACGTTCAAGCTGCGCCCGAACCTGCGCTGGTCGAACGGCGATCCGGTCGTGGCGGAAGATTTCGCCGCGGGTATGCGGCGCCTCGTGGATCCGGCTACCGCATCGCAGTACGCGCAGGTCGTCGACGTGATCCTGAATGCATCCGATATCGCCGCGGGCCAGAAGCCGGTCGAGCAGCTCGGCGTGGCCGCGCCCGACGATCACACGGTGACCGTCATGCTCACGAACCCGGCGCCGTTCCTGCCGGGATTGATGGCGCACCCGTCGACCTCGCCGCTGCATCGCGCCTCGCTCGCCCAGCATGGCGACCGCTTCTCGCGTCCCGGCCAACAGGTGTCGAATGGCGCCTTCGTCCTCACGGAGTGGCTGCAGGGCAGCTACATCATCGCGCGCCGCAACAAGAACTACTGGAACGACGCGGCCAACAAGCTCGACGCCGTGAAGTACCTGCACATCGCGGACGAGAACGCGGAGTTGCGGGCCTATCGCGCCGGCGAGTTGCACTGCACCGCGGTCGTTCCGCGCGGACAGTTCGGCTGGATCCAGGAGAACCTCGCGAACGAGCTGCACGTCGCGCCGCAACTCAGCACTTATTACTTCGGCTTCAACCTCGACCGCCCGCTGTTCAAGGATCTGCGCGTACGGCGCGCGCTGTCGATGGCGATCGATCGCGAGCGGCTCACGAACAGCGTGCTGCGGGTCGGCGAAGTGCCCGCCTACAGCTGGGTGCCGCCGGGCGTGAACGATTACACGGCGCAAGCCTTTGATTACTCGGATGACCCGATGCCGAAACGCATCGCGGAAGCCCGCGAGCTGCTGCGCGCGGCGGGATTCTCGAAGGAGAAGCCGCTCGATTTCGAGCTGCGTTACAACACCGGCGAAGTCCACGCGAAAGTTGCCGTGGCGGTGGCCGCGATGTGGAAGGAGGCGCTCGGCATCGAGCCGCGGCTCGCGGCAGTGGAGTTCAAGTCCCTCATGCAGGACATCGATCGGCGCGAGGTCGACGTGTTCCGCACGTCATGGATCGGCGACTACAACGACCCCTACACGTTCCTGCAGTACCTGAAGAGCAGCTTCGGCATCAACCTGCCGCGTTACTCGAGCGCTCGCTACGACGCGTTGCTCGAGGAAGCCGCGATCCAGACCGACCCGACGCGTCGGCGCACGTTGCTCGAGGAAGCCGAACGGACGGCGCTCGCCGATCATCCACTGATCCCGCTGTACTACTACGTCAACAAACACCTGGTGAAGCCGGGTGTGGGCGGCTGGTACGACAACATCATGAACGTGGTCTATTCGCAGGATCTCGCGGTGAACGGTCCGCCCGGTTGAAGCACCCGTTCCTGTCGACGGTTTCCGACAGGGTCCCTTCACATCTCCGACATCGAACCGTCACGCCGCCGACTTCCGGTCGCAAACTCGTTCTTCGAGGATGTTCGCGACGATCACCCCCGCGCGAATAACGAGGAATGTCCGTGACCGGAGCTGCCACCATTTCCTACAACGGATTCGTGTCGACCCAGTTCGACGACATCGTCGATACCGCGACGTGCGCGGTCGACGATCATCTCGAGCAGCTGCAACGCCAGTATGCGGCCGCGACGCGCGCCGCGGTGCACGCGAGCATCGAGCTGGAGCTGCTCGAGATGCGCGACGACATTCCGGAGAACGTGCTGACGCAGGCGCGCCGCCAGCAGGCCGCGGCGGACACGCGTTGCCTGCGGCTCCAGCGCGCCATCGGCGCGCTGGAGAGCCGCAGGGAAAACAACTAGATGGTCAGCGCTTCGCCTGTTCGGCTATCCAGGCGCGCATCTCGGTGTCGAGAACGGCCAGCGGCAGCGCGCCGCTGCCGAGCAGCTTGTCGTGGAACGCGCGGACGTCGAACTTGTCGCCCAGCGCCTTTTCCGCTTCCGCGCGCAGCGCCTTGATCCGGAGCTCGCCCATCTTGTAGGCCAGCGCCTGGCCCGGCCAGGAGATGTAGCGGTCGACTTCGTTGGTGATGTCGAGGTCGCTGCGGCCGGTGTTCTGCTTCATGAAGTAGATAGCCTGCTCGCGCGTCCACTTGAACGCGTGCATGCCCGTGTCCACGACCAGGCGGGCCGCGCGCCACATGTCGTAGTTGAGCTGACCGAACTTCGAGAAGTCGTCCTGGTACAGACCCATGTCGTAGCCGAGCTTCTCGCTGTACAGCGCCCAGCCCTCGACGTAGGCGGTGTAGCCCGCGTTGCGGCGGAACTCCGGCAGGCCGGTGAGCTCGTACGCGCGCGCGATCTGCAGGTGGTGACCCGGCACCGCCTCGTGCGCGGTCAGCGCCTCCACTTCCCACATCGGCCGCGACTCGGGCTGGTAGAGATTCACGAAGAAGACGCCGGGGCGCGAGCCGTCGAGCGTCGGCGGCAGGTAGTAAGCCGTCGTGGTCGTTGGCGCGATGGTCGCGGGCACCGCGCGGATTTCGAACGGCGTCTTCGGCACGACGCCGAACTGGCTGGGCAGTTGCGCCTGGAGCTGGCGCGCGGTCTTGTCGTACGCCGCCTTGAGCTCTTCCGGCGTCTTGTAGAAGAAGCGCGGATCGGTGCGCAGGAAGCCGAGGAACTGCTCGAGCGTGCCGAGGAAGTTGATGCCCTCCAGCGTCTTCTCCATCTCGGCGCGGATGCGCTTCACCTCATCGAGCCCGATGTTGTGGATGCGCGCCGGCTCCGGGTTGTCGATCGTGGTGTAGAGCTTGATCCGGTTGCGGTAGTACTGCTCTCCGCCGGGGATGTCGTAGATGCCCACGGTGTCGCGCGAAGCGGGTAGATAGACGTCGCGGAAGAACCGGTCGAAGCGCTGGAACGCCGGCAGCGTGACGTTCTGCACGGCGGCCTTGCCGGCGGCCTGCAGCCGGGCCTTCTCGGCTTCCGGAATGCTGGCCGGCATGTTCTTGAAAGGCGCGTAGAAGGGGCTGTCCTCCGCATCGCTCACGAGCTGCGGCTTGATCTGCTCGAGCACCTTGTTGACCGTGATGCGCGGCTGAGTGAGCTTCTCGTTGGCGCCCTGCGTCAGCAGCACGATCCACTGGTCGATGAAGGTGCCGGAGGAGTTGAGACGCCCGATCCAGTTGTCGTAGTCCTTGACGGTCTTGAACGGCGTGAAATCGACGGTCTCGGCGAGCAGGTGCGGGCCGTCGAACGTGCGGGTCGCGAACATCCAGGGCTTGAACTGGTATTCGCCGATGCGCGTCTTGATCTCGTACTGGAACAGGTCGTAGTTGAGCTGGTCGGCCTTGTCGAGCTTCTCGCGGTTGATCTTCGTGAGCGCCTGCAGGCGCGCGTAGTTCTTCTTGTGGCGCAGGTCGATCGCCTCGATCGACATGTCGGGGAGGCGGTCGTTGAAACGCGTCTCGCCGAGCTGCGTGGCGCCGATCGGGTCGTCGGCGAGGTCTTCCTGCCACGTGTTGTCGAACAGCTTGATGAGCGGCGCGTTGGCCGGCTTCCTGGCGGCGAGCGCCGCGTCGACGGTGAGCAATCCCAGAGGGGCCAACAAGGCAATCAGTATGTTGCGGCGCATAGCCGCTCCATTCTCAGCCACCCAAGCGGGAAGCGGCAAGGGGTTCGCTGCTCACATGCCCCATCGCGGGACGGAATCGCAATATCCGCGCGTGCTCGACGTGGACCTCGCACGAAACGAGCTTGACGTTGGTGTCTGCGAGAAACGCGGAAAGGAAGCTCTGTACGCCGTCGAAACGCTCGCGTGCGCCGGGCGAGTCCTGGACCTGTCCCACGACCTTCGCCTGCCAGTGCTGCGCGCGCGGCTCGCTCTTGCGCAATTCGGCGAAGCAGCGATCGAGCAGCAGCAGATCCGTCGAGAGGGTCGTGTCCGTGAGCTCGGGATCCTGAACGCGGCCCGGAGGGCCGACGCGCAGGTGAACCAGTGCTCCCGATTCGAGCACCGCGTCATACAGACATAACGCAAAGGTGGACTCCAGCTGGGCAACGAGCACGACGTCGCTGGTCACGACATCGAAATGATCGGGCTCGACACTGACTTCCGGAACGGGGGCTTCTGACACGGCGACCTGATACTAAGGCGGTTTCCCGGCGCGCGCCCGCTTCTGATCGGCTGGCGTCTTCGCTGGCTTCCCTGGCCCGCGAATCATCGCAAACTCGCAGGGGTATTCCCATGTCGCCGTGCAGCTACGTACGGTTTCGGCGACCCGGGCGTATGATGTTTTACATTCGACCCGCCGGAGGTAACCCATGCTTTCCGTGCAACAGTTGTTGGATCAGAAGCCGAAGACCATCTATTCGGTGAGACCTGGTGATCCGGTCATCGAGGCCATACGGAAGATGGCCGAGCACCATATCGGCGCATTGCTGGTCATGGACGGGGACCGATTGGCCGGCATCGTTTCGGAGCGCGACTACGCACGCAAGGTCGTGCTCATGGGACGTTCGTCCGACGAGACCCGGGTCGACGAAATCATGACACCGAAGGTCATCACCGTGACCGCCAGGCAGGACGCGCACGACTGCATGCGTCTCATGACGGACAGGCGCATCCGGCACCTGCCGGTGGTAACGGGCGAGAAGGTGGTCGGGATACTTTCGATAGGCGACCTCGTGAGGGCCGTCATCGAAGAGCAGGAGCGCACGATCGCGGACCTGGAGACCTACATCCACGGATGAAGGCGACTTCCCAGCCGATTGACGAGCACGCGAAGGAAGAAGCGTCTGGCTACGCGATCTACGACGCCGTGTTCGGCGGCGGTGAGATTCGTGGGCTTCTCGGGAACATCGCCGGCCTGGCCTTCGCTCGCTCCCGTGCCGGAGCTCGCCACGTACTGAATCACGAGCCCATCGGCGCAATCGCCCGCGACCCACGCTTGCTAGAGATCGCATCGCGCTGGCTCGCGGGGACAGCGATTCCCTTCAAGGCCACGTTGTTCGACAAGACGCCGGAATCGAACTGGCCCGTCGCATGGCACCAGGACACCACGCTGCCGCTCGCGACGAAAGGCGACATCGACGGTTGGGGGCCCTGGTCCGAGAAAGACGGCGTGCCGTATGCGCGTGCGCCGGCGCGCGCCATGGAGAACATCATCGCGCTGCGACTTCAGCTCGACGATTGCACGGAGCTCAGCGGACCATTGCGTGTGCTACCGGGAACGCACGCCCGAGGAATACTGAGCGACTCCGAGGTCGAGCGCCTCGTACTGACCATCGCGCCGATGAATTGCATCGCGCGCACCGGCAGCGTGGTCGCGATGCGGCCGCTCATCGTTCACGCTTCGGCCCGCTTGCGTTCGGACGCGCCGCGCCGCGTGCTTCACATCGAATACGCGCGTTCGCTCGAGCTCGAGTACGGCTTGCGCCTGCGGCCGGCGTGATCGTCGGCTACTTCCGCCAGAACGTCGCGGTCAACAGCACCACGAGGCTGAAGATTTCGAGTCGGCCGACCAGCATCGCGACCGTGCAGATCCAGGTCTGAACGTCGGTCAGTCCCGAGAAGTTGGTCGAGGGACCGACGGCGCCCATGGCGGGGCCGAGGTTGTTGATCGAGGCCACGGCGGCCGAGAACGACGACACGAAGTCGAGGCCGGTCGCGAGCAGCGCGAAGGTCAGGACCAGCGCCGTGCCGAAGTACAGGAAGATGAACGCGAGCACGGAGTAGACCACCCGCTCGGGAACGGGATGGCCGCCGATGCGGATCGGGATCATCGCGCTGGGATGAACGAGTAGTTTGAGCTCGCGCCGCGCCTGACGCACCAGCAGCAGTGTGCGGAACATCTTGATGCCGCCGCCCGTGGAGCCGGTGCTGCAGGTGATGCTGGCCAGGAACAGCAGCCAGATCGGCAGGAACGACGGCCAGCGCTCGTAATCCTCGGTCACGAAGCCCGTGGTCGTCGCGATGGACACGACGGTGAAAACGGAATGACGTACGTTCTCGCCGATAACCGGATAGGTGCCGTGGACCCACAGCAGCAAGCCCACGAATACGATGGAGGTTCCGAGCACGATGAGCACGGCCTTTCCCTCGGAGTCGGTCCTGTACGGTGCGAACGACAGCGAGCGCAGCGCGAGGAAGTGGCGCGAAAAGTTGAAGGCCGCGACCACCATGATCGCGATCAATACTCCCTCGATGACGCTCGAATCGAACCAGCCCACGCTCGCGTCGTGTGTCGAGAATCCGCCCAGCGCGATCGCCGAGAACGCGTGGCATATCGCGTCGAACCAGCTCATTCCCGCGACGCGCAGCGCGACGATGCCGACGACCGTGATCGCGGCGTACGTGAACCACAGCGCCTTGGCCGTCTCGGTGATGCGGGGCGTGAGTTTCTCGTCCTTCACCGGCCCCGGCGTCTCCGCCTTGTAGAGCTGCATGCCGCCGACGCCGAGCAGCGGCAGCACGGCGACCGCGAGCACGATGATGCCGATGCCCCCGAGCCAGTGGAGCAGGTGGCGCCAGAGGTTGATCGACTCGGGTAGTTCGTCCAGTCCGTTCAGCACGGTCGAGCCGGTCGTCGTGAGGCCAGACATCGCTTCGAAATACGCGTCGGTGAACGACAGGTCGGGCAGCGCGATCATGAGCGGGATCGTGGCGGACGCCGACATGAGCACCCAGGAAAGCGTCACGAGCAGGAAACCATCGCGCGGCTTCAGTTCACGCCGGAATGGACGGGTCACGAACGCCACGGCGAGCCCGACCACCGCATTGATGACGCCGGCCGCGACGAAGTCGATGACCGCTCCGTCGCCCACGCCCAGCGACCAGGCGATCGGGAGCAGATAGAGCAGGCCGAAGAACGCCATCATCAGCCCGAGAACGTGCGCGACGGCTAACAAGCTGCGAATCCGCCCGGATCAGCGGCCGCCAGGCCCGGAGAACAGGCGCTCGACCTGCTCGACGTGCCGGCGATCGGAAAGGAACACGATGACGTGGTCGTCGTTGTGGATCATCGTGTCGTGGTGGGCGATCATGACCCCGTCGTCGCGCACCACCGCGCCGATCGCGGCGCCATCCGGCAGCGGGATGTCCTCGACCTTCCTGCCGACGACCCGCGAAGTGCGATCGGTGCCGTGCACCACCGCCTCGAGCGCCTCGGCCGCGCCGCGGCGCAGGCTGTGCACGCGCACCACGTCGCCGCGACGCACGTGGGCCAGCAGCGAGCCGATGGTGATGGTCTGTGGCGAGATCGCGATGTCGATGCTGCCGCTCTCCATGAGTTCCGCGTACGACGGCCTGTTGATCAAGGCCATGACCTTCTTGGCGCCCAGCCGCTTGGCGAGCATTGCGGACAGGATGTTCGCCTCCTCGGAATTCGTGAGCGCGGCGAACACGTCGCAGCTGTCTATGTTCTCCTCGATCAGCAATTCCTCGTCGGCCGCGTCGCCGTTCAGCACGATGGTGTTGAGCAGCAGCTCGGAGATGCGGCGCGCGCGCTTCGGATCGCGCTCGATCAGCTTGACCTGGTTCTGTTCCTCGAGCCGTCGCGCGAGCGCGAGGCCGATGTTGCCGCCGCCGGCGATCACGACGCGTCGCGCCGGCGCCTCCTGCTTGCGGATCTCGCTCATGAACTTGCGGATGTCGTCGCGCGCCGCGATGAAGAAGACCTCGTCGTTCTCCTCGATGACGGTGTCGCCATCGGGGATGATGCTGCGGCCCGCGCGGTAGATAGCCACCACGCGCGCCTCGGTGTTCGGATGATGTTCCTTGAGCGCGCGCAGCGCCTGGCCGACCAGCAATCCGCCCTTGCGCGCGCGGATGCCGACCAGGCGCACGCGCCCGTCCGCGAAGTCCAGCACCTGCAGCGCGCCGGGATACTGGATGAGTTTCTCGATGTATTCGGTGACGAGCTGCTCGGGGCTGATCCACACGTCGACCGACAGCGCCTCGTCGCTGAACAGCTTCGGATGTTTGGTGTACTCCGCGGAGCGGATGCGCGCGATCTTCGTGCGCGTGCGATACAGCGTGTAGGCGACTTCGCACGCCATCATGTTCACCTCGTCGCTGGAGGTAAGGGCGACGACGATGTCGGCGGAAGCCGTGCCCGCGGCGTCGAGCACCGATGGATAGGCCGCGTTGCCCGCGACCGTGCGGATGTCGAGACGGCCCTGCAGGTCGCGCAGCACCTCTTCGTTGGTATCGACGACCGTGACTTC
This sequence comes from Pseudomonadota bacterium, assembly GCA_023433515.1. Classification (GTDB taxonomy): domain Bacteria; phylum Pseudomonadota; class Gammaproteobacteria; order Steroidobacterales; family Steroidobacteraceae; genus CADEED01. The sequence goes on along the minus strand of JAEZCN010000161.1, from coordinate 21,627 downwards.
GTTCGATTCCTCGCGGGACAGGTGGTACGCCGCGGTGCGCCCGACTTGTCCGGCGCCGAGTATCACGATCTTCATGGGGGCGTTATTGTAGCCGCTCGATGGAGCACGCGACACGAACAGCCCCGGAGCGTACGCCCGATGGAGCATTGCGTTTCACGGTGCGGTTCAGTCCTCCGGACGCGCTGAGGGCCGGTGGTGGCTCTAATAATCTCGGTCTAACCGCCGCGGGAACCGTCACGTTGAGCCCGGAAGAGGCGGTCTTCGCCGACAGCCGTTCGGGCGATCGCGTCGATTCGCGCGGAGCGCAGAGCCGCCGGATCCGGCTGGCCGACATCGCGAACGTGGGTTACAGCGAAGCCGAACGGCTCATCGTCGTGCGCACGATCGCCGACGATCGCTACGTCGCCCTGTGGATGCAGACTCGCGAGGATGCGCAGGCGCTCCTCGGGCTGCTGCCGAAGACCACCACTCCGGAATTCCTCGCGCAGCAGGAAAGTATCCGCAGGTTCCAGGAGCGCATGCGCACGCTCGCACCGCGCGCGCCGGTGACGCCGACCATCGTGACGCTGAACGTCGCGGTGTTCGTCGTCATGCTGATGGCGGGCGCCGGCTTGTCGGCGACCAATCCGGAGGTGCACCTCCGCTTCGGATCGAACTACGGCCCGCTGACCTGGAGCGGCGAATACTGGCGCCTGCTCGCTTCGACCTTCATCCACTTCGGCGTCTTTCACATAGCGCTGAACATGTACGCGCTGTACAACGGCGGCGACCTGACCGAGCGCCTGTATGGCAGCGTGCGCTTCGCGGTGATCTATCTCCTGTCCGGGCTGGCGGGCAGCGTCGTGAGCGGATGGTGGAATCCGTACGCGAACAGCGCGGGCGCATCCGGCGCGGTGTTCGGCGTGTACGGCGCGCTGCTGATGTTCTTCGCGGTGCGACGCACGGACATTCCGCTGCACCTGTACCGCTCGGCGGGCAGAGGCGCGTTGCTGTTATGTATCTATTCGCTCGGATTCGGACTCGCGAGCACGCTGTTCGACAGCGAGGTGCGGATCGACAACGCCGCGCACATCGGCGGTTTGCTGGGTGGCGCGCTCTCGGGATTCCTGCTGGTGCGCCCGTTCGAGCCCGAGGCGCGCGCACGGCCGCAACCCTTACGCATCGCCGCGGTCGCGCTCGGCACCTGCGCTCTGCTCGGAATGCTGGCGGCTCCCATGGTGTCCGGCGACGGGACGCGCCGCGCCGAACTCGAGGTGAATCGCCTGTTGCTCGACCTGGAAATCGCGGAGAAACGTGCGCTCGGGCGATTCAATGAAATCACGCAGGAACTGGCCACGGGCAACATCCCGCCGGCAGCCGCGGCGGACGCGCTGCGCGAACAGGTATTGAGGCCATGGCAATTGGCGACACTGGAATTGCGCGAGCGCTCGTCCACCGAACCGGCCGATTCGCTGACAGCGCGCCGACTCGCGGCCGCGCAGAATCTGAGCGTTGCCTACGAGCGCGCCTTTGCACTCACGGCGACTTCGTTGGCCGACGCGGAAGGCCGCGCGGATCCGGAGTTGCAGCGCGCCTGGGAGCAGCTGAACCGGCAAGCCAGGATCCTGCGCGAGCTGGAGGAATCCGCGGGCGACGGAAGTTAGTGGAACCCGCCCACGACTGATCGGGTCGCAGGGGAAAGAAGAAACTGGAGGCGGTATGCGAATCGAGTCCGCGATAGCCTTCCTGCTGTTGGGCGGAGCCGCATTCGCGGCCGATCCGCCGCCGGCCCCCGCGAAGCCCGCACCGAAGGAGACCGCCGCCAAGCCCGCCACTCCGAGGCTGGATCTGCGAGTGGGCAACGTGCGCAACTACATGATGCCCAATGAGTTCCGACAGGCCGTGACCATGCCGGACCCCGAGAAGAACACCGTGATCGTCGAAGGAGAGCGCGAGCTGCTGCCGATGAAGTCGCAGCAGGCCGTGCCGGTCGGCATCGTGGCCCCGTTCTGGGCGATCGCCAATCCGCTGCAGGCCTGGCGAGTCCTCGTTCCCGACCCGCGCGCCGCCCCGCCCGGCCCCCCGGAAGTCGTCCCACCCCCACCGTTCCGCTGGGGACCGTAGGCGCCGTGATCGGCGATTGCTACCGGTGCTGGTTGATCGTGTCGCGCAGGTCGGTCGCGGCCTTGCGAGCGGCCTCGGCGAAATCCGCGCCGGAACTCGCGTAGAGAATCGCGCGTGACGAGCTGATCACGAGTCCCGTGCCGGCCGAGGTCTTGCCTTTCGCCATCACCTTCGCGACGTCGCCGCCCTGCGCGCCGACGCCGGGCACGAGAAAGGGCAGATCCCCGACGCGCGAACGGATGTCCGCGAGCTCGTCGGGATACGTCGCGCCGACGACCAGCATGCAGTTGCCCGCGGTGTTCCATTCCTTCGACACGCGTTCGGCCACGACCTGGAACAGCGTCCTGCCGCCGACGTCGAGATCCTGGAAGTCCTTCGCGCCGGGATTGCTGGTGCGGCACAGGATGATGACGCCCTTGTCCTCGTGCTTGAGGAACGGCTCGACCGAATCGCGCCCGAGATACGGGTTCACCGTCACGGCGTCCGCGCCGTAGCGCTCGAACGCCTCGTGCGCATATTGTTCGGCCGTGCTGCCGATGTCCCCGCGCTTCGAATCGAGGATCACGATCGCGTTCGGGGCCGTCGCCTTGATGTAATCGATGGTGTGTTCGAGCTGGTTCTCCGCCGCATGCGCGGCGTAATGCGCGAATTGCGGCTTGTACGCGCACACGAGATCCCGCGTCGCATCGACAATAGCCTTGTTGAATTCGAAGATGGAGCCGGGCGTTTCGCGGAACCGGTCGGGAAACTTCTTCGGCTCGGGGTCGAGCCCGACGCAGACGAGGGAATTCGTCGCCTTCCAGGCCGCGGCGAGTTTCCCGCCGAACGATTGCGCCGCCATTATCTAACTACCTCGAGATACTCCAGCATCATGATCTTGCGCCCGAGCGACTCGAAGTTCACCTCGATGTTCGCCTGCGGGCCCTGTCCTTCCACTTTCAGGATCACGCCTTCGCCGAATTTCTTGTGCCGCACGCGCGCACCGAGCTTCACGCCGGGCGCGAGCTCTTCGCTCGGGGCGCGGAACCGTCCCGCGGCGACGGGGCGCGAGATCCGGATGCGCGGCCGCACCTCTTCCACGAGTTCGTCCGGGATCTCCGAGATGAACCGCGACGGCGTGCCGAAGCTGTCCATGCCGTGCAGGCGGCGTTGCTCGGCGTACGTGATGTAGAGCTGGCGCATCGCGCGCGTCGTGCCCACGTAGCAAAGGCGCCGTTCTTCCTCGAGCCCTTCAGGATCGTTGAGCGAGCGCTGGTGCGGGAACAGCCCGTCTTCCATGCCCGCGAGGAACACGACCGGGAACTCGAGACCCTTTGCCGTGTGCAGCGTCATCATCTGCACGCAATCTTCCCAGGCCTCCGCCTGACCTTCGCCGGACTCCAGCACCGCGTGCGCGAGGAAGGCCTCCAGCGGCGGCAGTTGTTCGGTCTCGGTGTTCGCGACGTCGGGCGAAAAGCCGCGCGCGGCGGAGACCAACTCGTTCAGGTTCTCGACGCGCGCCTCGCCGCGATCGCTCGCCTTCTCTTTCTTGTAATGCTCGATCAGTCCCGAGTTGCTGATGACGTGGTCAACCTGCTCGTGCAGCTCGAGACCCTGGATGTCGGCGCCGAGCTGCTCGATGAGCTTCAGGAATCCATTGACCGCCGCCTCGGCCTTCGGCCCGAGCGTGCCGTGCGCGACGCAATGCGCGGCCGCCGTCCACAGGTGCGTGCCCGCGGCCTTGGCCTGCTCGCGGATCACGTCGAGCGACTTCGCGCCGATGCCGCGCACCGGCAGGTTCACCACGCGCTCGAACGATGCGTCGTCGGCGTGATTCGTGATGACACGCAGGTACGCGAGCGCGTCCTTGATTTCCGCGCGCTCGAAGAACCGCAGGCCGCCGTAGACCTTGTACGGGATGCGCGCCGAGAGGAACACTTCTTCGAACACGCGCGACTGGGCGTTGCTTCTATACAGAATGGCCACGTCGCGCCGCGCGCCGCCCTGGTTCATCCAGTCGCGGATGCGGTGCATGACGAATTCGGCTTCGTCGCGTTCGTTGAACGCGGCGTAGAGCCGGATGCGCTCGCCCTCGGCGCCGGAGGTCCAGAGATTCTTGCCGAGCCGGCCCGTGTTGTTCGCGATCAGCGCGTTCGCGGCCTTGAGGATGTTGCCGGTCGAGCGGTAGTTCTGCTCGAGGCGGAACATCTTCGCCGCGGGAAAATCCCTGGTGAAACGCGTGAGATTCTCCACGCGCGCGCCGCGCCAGCGGTAGATGGACTGGTCGTCGTCGCCCACCACGAACGGCGCGCCGTCGAGGCCCGCGATCTGCAGCGCCCAGGCATACTGAATGGCATTCGTGTCCTGGAACTCGTCGATCAGCACGTGCTGGAAGCGTCGACGATAGTGATTCAGGATCTCCGGCCGGTCGCGCCACAACTCGTATGCGCGCAGCAGCAGCTCGGCGAAATCCACGACGCCCGTGCGCTGGCACTGCGCCTCGTATTCGCTGTAGATGCGGATGAGCTGCCGGCGCGTGGGATCGCCCGCGTCCTTGAGCACGCCCGGGCGCAGCCCTTCATCCTTGTTGTGATTGATGAACCACTGGATCTCGCGCGGCACCCAGCGCGCCTCGTCGAGCTCCATCGCCCGCACGATCTTCTTGATCAGGCGCAGCTGGTCCTCGCCATCGAGAATCTGGAAACTCTGCGGCAGGTTCGCGTCGCGCCAGTGCAGGCGCAGCAGGCGGTGCGCGATGCCGTGGAACGTGCCGACCCACATCGCGCTGCCCGGGATGCCTAACAACCTTTCGATGCGCGCGCGCATCTCGGCCGCGGCCTTGTTCGTGAAAGTAACCGCGAGAATCGAATGCGGCGACGCGCCTTCGTTCTGGATGACCCACGCGATGCGATGCGTGAGCACGCGCGTCTTGCCGGAGCCCGCGCCGGCGAGCACGAGCACGGGACCGACCGGCGCGGAAACGGCGGCGCGTTGCGCGTCGTTCAGGCCCTGGAGAATGGGGGAGGTGTCGTTCATCGGGGCGCGAATAATACCGGTGGCCGGAACGCGAGTGCAGTTCAAATTTCCTTACGGACGCCACCGTTTCGGGCGTTTTCCGCCGCGGGTGTCAGCCCTGGGAATTCTCGTTCGCCCGGGCGTCCAGCTCGGGCTTGTTCGGCGTGATGACCTTCTCGTCGAAGTAGTTGACGATCGCCGCGGCGAGCGCGAGGAACACCGGACCCACGACGACACCGATCGCGCCGAACGCGGCGATGCCGCCGACGACGCCGACGAACACCGTGAACGCGGAAACAGGCGCGTATCGCGCCACGAGTATCGGACGCATGATGTTGTCCGACGTGGAAATGATGCCGCCGTAGATCAACATGAACACCGCCATTCCCCAGCGCCCCGAGTAGGCGAGATACAACACCGCGGGAATCCACACCAGCGCGGCGCCGCCGGCCGGCAGCAGCGCGAGCACGGCCGCGAGCACTCCGAACACCACGGGCGAAGGCAGCCCCGCGATCGCGAAGCCGATGCCGACCATCGCGCCCTGCAGGAATGCCGTGAGTCCGGTGCCGTAGAACACGCCACGCGTGACGCTCGAGAGGTGGCTGAACAACTGTTCGCGATGCTCCTCCGGCACCGGGATCAACCGCTGCAACCGGTTGAACATCGCCGCGCCGTCGCGAAGCATGAAGAACAGGATGAACAACATGAAGAAGAACCCGACGAGCGTGCCGATCGCCGACAGCACGAAGCCGCCGCCCACGGCCGCGACGTTCTTGAGCAGTCCCTGCGCCGAGTTCGTGATCCAGTTCTGGATGTCAGCTCCGCTCACCTGGAGCTGTTCGCGGGCGACGCGCGCAACCGGCCCGATCACCGGATATCGCTCGAGGTTCAGGAACAGGCTCCCGTCGAGCTTCACGTCCCGCTCCTGGATGTAGTCGACCAGCCCGCGCGCCTGGTTGACGAACGTGATGCCGAGAAAGCTCAGCGGCACCAGGAGTACGAATGGAGTGAGGGCCGTGAGAATGCCGGCGGATACGCCGTTCCGTCCCTTGAGCTTGCGCGTCAGCCAGGTGTGCAGCGGATAGAGGATGAAGGCGAGGAAAATCGCCCAGGCCATCGAACCCGCGAAGGGCTGGAGGACCAGCAACAGCAGATAGCCCATCAGCGCGGCGAGCGCGACGAAAAAGGCCTTGGTGTAGAACTCCACGCTGCGGGCTCCTGGGACGCGGCTGACTGAATGTACGCGATTGAAGGGCGGCGGTCATTCGGACGGCGGCGTGATAGCGTTCGGACATGACTCCACACCAGATAGTCGTCGTCGTACTGCGGCTGATCGCGCTGGTCTGGCTGCTCTACACGTTCACGCACGTCTTCGGATTGTTCGCCGTGATCCGTGGAGATCCGGGCGCACTGGTGAGCCGGCCCATCGTGATGTTTTCGGCCTCGTTCCAGGTGATCGTGTGCCTGGTGTTGTGGTTCTTTCCGTCGACGATCGCCGCCAACCTGCTGCGCTCCGCGCCCGACCCCGAAATGCCCGCACCCGCCCGGCCGATCTCCGAGTGGCAGGTGCTCGGCGTCATCTTCGTGGGCCTGCTGGCGCTGGCGCGCGCCATTCCCGACTCGATCTACTGGGTGACCTACGCCGCGATGGCAACGGGATACAACCTGAGCTTCTTCGATCTCGACGCGGACCAGAAGGCCAACGCGCTGGCCACGGTGTTCGAGCTCGCGATCGGGCTCACGCTGATATTCGGCGCGAAGCCGGTCGCGGCCATGCTGTTCAAGGCCCCCGACGCCGGCAAGTGAACATGCCGGATCGGGTGATCCACCGCGTCGACCTCAGGCCCGTTCCGAGCTGGCTTCGACGGGATGATGTGTCGCGGCGGCGCGCGATGTGCCGAGAATCGATCCGATGATCACGAGCGGAAATCCGATGGCCATCCCGAGCGTCAGCGGTTCCTGCAACACCAGCGCGCCGAGCACGATGGCCACGGCGGGATTCACGTAGGTGATCACGGTGGCGCGCGCCGGCCCGACCTCCGCGATGAGCGCGAAGAAGACGATGAAGGCAATCGAGGTACACAACACACCGAGCCCGACCACCGATCCGGCGGCCTGGAGCGAAATTTCCTGCGGCCACAGGAACGGCACGAGCGGCGCATATATGAGTGTGGCCACGATCAGCGAGGCCGTGATCACGCCCATCGCCGGCACGTCGCCGAGCTTGCGATCGATGATGATCGGCCCGATCGCGTAACACAGCGAGACGATGATGGTCGCTCCGACGGCCAGGTAGTCGGAGAAATGGATGTCGAGCCCGACGAGCAGGGCGACGCCCGCGAAGCCGATCACGAGACCGAGGATGCGGCGCGCCTCGAGACGTTCGTGGCCGAGTCGCGTGACGATGATGGCCGCGAATAGCGGGACCACGGCAATCAGCAGACCCGCCGTCGAGCTGTTGATCCTCGTCTCGGCGTGCCCGAGCAGTACCCACGGAATGCTGATCTCGATCAGCGTGAATGCCAGCAGCCACTTCCACTTGCGGAACGCGGGGGCGAGGGCATTACGATGCAGGGCGACCGGCAGCAACAGCAGCGCGCCGATGAACGTGCGCCCGACCGCGACGATGAGCGGATCGAGCTCGACGACCGCGACGCGGATGAGCAGGTAGGGCATTCCCCACAGGAGCCCCAGCGAAATGAACAGGATCCAGCCGCGCTTCGACATCCACCCATTGTAGGCAAGCGCATCGGTGCGCGTGATCGACATTGACCTGGGAATTCTTGTGCAGGCAAAAGCTTCGCTAACTCCGTCAGGGCCACCTGGTGCGGAATTGTCGGTGCATGACGTCACGACGCTGGGTCCCGTGTGGAACCGGAAAAGCCGGACACTGAGTTCGGCGAAATGTACGCGAAACACCTCGAAACGCCGCTCTGTCTGTGACCTGATCTTCAGGGCGTGGCGCGCGCTTCCTCGAGCGCCCAGTCGACGAAGGTGCGCACCACGGGTCGCCGGAAGTGCGCCGGCGGCGCCATGAGAAAGTAGCTCCACGGCGCGAGCCAGGATTCCTGGGTCACGCGCACGAGCTGGCCGCGTTCGAGCAGCGGTGCGACATGCGGCGCGCGTCCGATCGCGATCCCGAGCCCCGCGACGGCGGCGCCGATCAGGACGATGGAATCGCTGAACTGTGGGCCGCGCCCGACGCCCGCGGTGGACAACCCCGCGCGCTCGAACCAGCCGCGCCATCCCAGCCAGGGCTGCTCGGGGTTCGCGTCGATGTCGTGCAGCAGTGGATAGTCCGCGAGCGCCGCGAGCGTGTCGGGCATGCGTCCGCCGCGAAAGAGCTGCGGGCTCGCGACCGGGAACAGTTCCTCGCGGCACAACACTTCGCCGTGCAGGCCGCGGCCGGGCGCGGGCGCGAAGCGGATCGCGAGATCGATGGCGTCACGCCGGAAATCCATGACACGCCGGGACGTGCGCATCACGACGTCGACGCGGGGCGCGCGCTCCCGGAATCGATGCAGTCTTGGCAGCAACCACCCGTTGGCGAACGCGGCCAGGGTCGTGATCGCCAATACGCCGTCCGCACGCTTGGCGCGCACCCGCGCGGTCGATTCGCCCAGCAGGTCGAAGCCGGCCGAGAGCTCAGGTAGATAGTCTCGCCCCTGGTCCGTGAGCGTGAGACCGCGCGCGAGGCGCTCGAAGAGTCGAGTGTCGAGATACTCCTCGAGCCGGCGAACCTGCTGGCTCACCGCGGCCGGAGATACGCGCAGTTCCGCCGCGGCCAGGACGAAGCTGCCCAGCCTGGCCGAAGCTTCGAAGGCCCGCAGCGCGTTCAGGGGAGGGAGTCGTCTCATGGCCACGGAAAGAATAACTTAGCCTCAGCGAAAAGCCTTGCTCCTCGCGCCTTGACCGCCCGCGCCGGATACTTCCCGGCAAACGAGCCCGAAGGAAATCACGATGCAACTGTTCGACTATCTCGACTCCGGCAACGGCTACAAGGTCCGACTGCTGCTGGCGCAACTCGGCCAGAAGTACCAATGGACCGAGGTCGACATCGACAAGGGAGAGACGCGCACCGCGGAGTTCCTCAAGCGCAACCCGAACGGACGCATCCCGACGCTCGAGCTCGACGGTGGGACTTGCCTGTTCGAGTCCAACGCGATCATGTGGTACCTCGCGGAAGCTTCGCGATTCGTGCCGGCGACGCAGTTGGGCCGTGCGCAGGTCCTGCAGTGGATGTTCTTCGAGCAATACAGTCACGAGCCGTACGTCGCGACGCCGCGCTACATCGTGCGGCACCTCCCCGCCGATCATCCGCGCCGCTCGGAACTTCCCGACCGGCTCGCGAAGGGACGCGCCGCGCTTGCAGTGATGGAATCGCACCTTGCGACCAACGAGTTCTTCGTGAACGGCCGTTACAGCATCGCCGACATCGCGCTGTACGCATACACTCACGTCGCCGAAGATGGTGGCCACGACCTGAAGCCGTATCCGAAGGTGCGAGAGTGGTTAGCCCGCGTCGCGGCCCGGCCGAATCACGTGGCCCTGCTCGCGAGGCCCGCATGATCGAGCCGCCTTATTACGCCGTCATATTCACGTCGCGGCGCACGCCCGTGGAAGACGGGTACGAGGACGCGTCCGCGAAGATGATGGAACTCGCGGCGCGCCAACCGGGGTTTCTCGGGGTCGAGAGCGCGCGCGATGCGACGGGCCTGGGCATGACGGTTTCGTACTGGACCACGCTCGAGGCCATCGCGAACTGGCGCAACGATGCCCAGCATCGCGTGGCGCAGGTCACGGGCAGGAAGAAGTGGTATTCGCACTATGAAACCCGGATCGCCCGGGTCGAGCGCAGCTACCGCTTTTCCGCCGGCGAGGAATAACGCCGCTAGTCGCCACATCGCGACGTGAGTGCCGGCTGACACCGGGAATCACTTTTCGTTGTCGCATATCGCCGAACGCGGCTAGTCTTGCGGGTCCCTTTGATGTTCGGGCCCGAGGACTCACATGCGCAAAATCCTTTCGTTGAGCCAGTCACAGCGCTTCTCCGATTTCGCGCTGCTGTTGTTGCGCTTGTTCGTAGGGCTGTTCCTGATCTGGGGCGTGTGGGACAACATCACGAGCCCGGAGCGAATGCAGGAATTCGTGGGTTTCCTCGAGAAACACGGCTTTCCGAGTCCGCGCATCCTCGCGCCGATCTCGGTTTATGCGCAGTTCGCCATCGGCGTTGCGTTCGTTCTCGGCCTCCTCACACGCTGGGCCGGGGTTCTCTGCGTCATCAACTTCGTGGTCGCGATCGTGATGGTCGATTACCTCGGCGGCATGCGCGGCATCTTCCCGTCGGGATGCCTGGTCGTGATCGGTCTGTACCTGGCGACACATGGGGCGGGCCGCTACTCCATCGACGCAGCGATCGGCGCCAATGAAGCCCCACGCACGACGGGCGGCGTCCGCCTGATGAAATAGGCATGGCCCGCAACATCGAAATAAAGGCCCGCATCGAAAACGTCGCCGCGCTGACTCCGATCGTTGCCTCGCTCGCAACGGAAGGACCGATCGAGATCGCGCAGGACGATACCTTTTTCGCATGCGATTCCGGCCGACTGAAGTTGCGCGCGTTCGGGACCGATTCCGGTGAGCTGATTTTCTATCGACGAGTGAACCAAGCCGGGCCGAAGGAGTCGTTCTACATACGATCACCAACTTCATCACCCGAGACACTTCGTGAATCGCTTTCGCTGGCCTACGGACAAATCGGTCGCATCCGCAAGTACCGCACTCTCTTCCTGGTCGGACGTACCCGCGTTCACCTGGACCGCGTCGAAGGCCTTGGCCATTTTCTCGAGCTCGAGGTCATGCTGGTGGGCGACGAATCAACCGAGCAGGGCATTCGTGAAGCGAGTGAACTCATGGATCGGCTCGGAATTCAGCCCGAACAGCTCATCGAAGGCGCGTACCTCGACCTGATGCTGGCCCAGCAGCGGGCCTAGTCTTTTCCCGCCGGATCGGCGGAGAATGCCCCGATGTCGCCGCCTGGGAACAGGTGCGCGTGTGAACGGTCTCTTCGGGGGACTGGCCTCGGGAGCAATCGATGAAGTCGCCGACTCTGGGTCTCGCAATCTCCACGCTCGCTTTCGCGGGCAGTTCCATCTACCTGTGGAATCAGCTCGCGGAACAACGCGCGCGCGCCGAAGAAGTCACGGAGCTCACCCACCGGCTCAACTCGCGCATCGCCGAACTCGAGCAGGCGCGCGAACAGGTTGCGCAAATGCGGCTTGCGAGCGAAAACGGCATGAATTCCGTACCTCCCGCGGCTGTGGACCCGGGTGCGGTTCCGCAAGCGGCGGAATCCAGAGATCGGGCCCAGGTCGCGCAGGCGGGCTTTCAGATGCCGCGTCCCGAGCTCAGCCCGAGTTATCAGAAAATGATGCGCGCGCAGTTCCGGGCCAACAATCGCCGCACCCACGCGGAGCTCGGCGCCCATCTGGGACTCAGCGAGAAAGACGCGAATCGATTGATCGATCTGATCAGCGACCAGCAGCTGGCGATGACCACGCAATCCGTTCAGCTGCCGCCGACGAATACCACGAACATGCGGGAGCGATGGGAACAGCTGCAGCGCGAGCAGCAGAACCAGATCGTCGACCTGATCGGCCCCGCCAAGGCCGAAGAATTCCGCAAATACCAGGAGACGATGCCCGCGCGCGGCGAGGTCGAGATGATCGCACGCCAGCTCGAGGGCTCCGACGCGCCGTTGAAGGACGATCAACGCAAACAACTCATCGCCGTGATCGCCGAGGAGCGTGGGCGCGTACCGATGCCCCAATACGAAAGCATCGCCGATCCCGAGGCATACGCGAAACTCGCCAATGACTGGCAGGCCGACTACGAGCAACGGGTGAACGCGCAGGCACGCGCCATCCTCGACAACGAGCAGTACAACGCATACTCCGACTACCAGCAGTGGCAGAAGGAAATGCGCGAGCAGTTCGCGGTGTCGCGCCGGATGATGCCCCTGCCCGGCGCCGGTCCGCGCGGCAACGTGGCCCTTGCGACGCCCGCCACGGTGGGCGTGTCGGTGAGCGCGACGCCCCCGCCACCGCCGGAGCCCGAAAAGAAAGACTGAGCCATGGCCCTGTCCGCATCCGACGAACAGCAGATTCGCGAGCTCGTGGAGACCTGGATGTCGGCCACGCGGCAGGGTGACGTGGCCGCGGTGCTCAACCTCATGACGGATGACGCGGTATTCCTCGTCGCGGGCCAGCAGCCCTTCGGGAAACGCGAGTTCGCCGCCGCCATGCGGCCGCCGGCCGAGGGAGAGGCGCGGCCGCAGATCGACGGGCGCAGCGACATCCTGGAGATCGTGGTGTCCGGTGACTTCGCCTATCTACGGACGAGACTCACCGTGGAAATCACGCCGACCGGAAGCGGCGAATCGACGAAGCGCGCGGGCCATACCTTGGCCATACTGCGACGCGAGAATGGCCGCTGGCTGCTCGCGCGCGATGCGAATCTGCTGATGCCCATCAAGACCTGAAACAAGAACCTGAAGCGACGAGGGAGAACCGATGAAACACAAGGCGAGTTGCCACTGCGGCAAGGTTGCGATCGAATTCGAAGGCGAGATCACCAACGCGTTGTCGTGCAACTGCTCGATCTGCCAGCGCAAGGGGTCGCTGCTGTGGTTCGTGCCGCGTGACCAGGCGACCGTGCAGGGCTCGGACGACGACTTCACGACGTACACGTTCAACAAACACGTCATCAAGCACCGGTTCTGCAAGGTCTGCGGCGTGCAGCCTTTCGGCGAGGGGGTCGATCCGAAGGGCAACCGGGTAGCCGCGGTCAACATCCGCTGCATCGACGGGCTCGAGTTGTCGAAGATCCCGGTGCATCAATACGACGGCCGGTCGGTGTAGTTGGATCGCCTCTTCTACATCGGTGCCGGTATCGCCGGCTTCCTCGGTGTGGGTCTCGGCGCGTTCGCGGCGCATGCGCTCAAGGCGCGGCTCGAGCCTGAGCTGCTCGCCGCATTCGAGACCGGCGTGCGTTATCACCTGTACCACGCGCTGGCGATGTGCGCGGCCGCCTGGGGCTGGTCCCGCTGGCCGGGACGCGGTTTCGCCATTGCGGGCTGGGCGTTCATCGTCGGGATCGTCGTTTTCTCCGGCAGCCTGTACCTGCTCGCGATGACGGGCCAGCGGTGGTTAGGCGCGGTGACGCCGCTCGGCGGGCTGGCGTTCCTGGCGGGCTGGTCGTCACTGGCATGGGGCGCGTATCGTGCGAATCGCTAGCGTGGCCTGCGGATAGGCTCCAATCGGACATTTCACTGTCTGGAGACTTCCGGTCAGGTGTACGGCGATCCCGGACTGCATTTCGCTTATGGTGGCAGCACCATGATGTTCTACGACTACTACGCGGACGTACCCGTGCAGGCCCAGGACGATTTCGTCAGGCGCCAGGAGCTGGGCCGCCTCGTGACCGTGGGCACCGACGGCCAGCCGCACATCGGCCTCTATCCATTCGTGTTCTCGGGTGACGCAATCGAGATGCACCTGCATCGCAACGACGAGCAACTCGCGGATCTGCGCTCGAATCCAAGATGCGCGTTCGAGGTGGACGAGATCCACGGAACGATCCCGTCGCATTGGGTGCACGCGACGAGCGCGATGTTCGCGACGGCTTTCCATCGCGTCGTGACCTTCGAATGCGACGCAGACATCTCGGAGGATCGCGACGTACTCGCCGCGCAGCAGCGGCGGCTCATGCAGCAGTACCAGCCCGAGGGCGGCTATCGCGCAGTCGAATCGGCGGAGGCGATGTACCGCGCACCGCTCGGGACGATCGCGGCGCTCACGCTGAGCGTGCGTGCGCGCAAGGTGAAATGGAAACTCGCGCAGAATCGCGACCGCCCGCGGCGCGAGAAGGTCATCGCGGAGCTGCGCAAGCGGGGGCGCCCTGCCGACGCCGCCGCCGCCGACGCCCTGCAATGGGCGCTGGATCATGAGGCATCGAAATAGCGCGGAGGAACGCGTGCCCGGGTATCGCGCCATCGCCGTCTGGATGCTGATCATGCTGGCGGAGAGCGGGCACGGCGCCATTCGCGAGGTCTTCATCGCGCCCGTCATCGGCGCCCTGCCGGCGCGGCAGCTCGGTGTGTTCGTCGGTTGCGGCATCGTCTTCGCGATCGCGTGGCTGACCGCGCGCTGGATGGGCGCGCGGACCCGGCAGGCGCAGTGGCGCACGGGCGTCCTGTGGGTGGTCCTGACGCTCGCGTTCGAGATCGTCCTCGGCCGTATGCTCGGCCTCGACTGGACGCGGATCCTTTCGGATTACAATCTGGCGGGCGGCGGGCTGATGCTCATCGGGCTCGCCTTCATGTTCATGGCGCCCAGACTCGCCTGGGCGCTGCGGTTCGGATCGAAGGGCGCACGATGATCACCCATTCCGGCAGCTGTCACTGCGGCCGTGTCCGCTTCGAAGTCGACGCGCCGGCCGAGCTCGTCATCGACGAATGCAACTGCTCGATGTGCAGCCGCACGGCCTATCTGCATCTCATCGTGCCGGCGGAGCGCTTCCGGATCGTCCAGGGACCGGACGCCCTGACTACCTACACGTTCAACACGGGCACCGCGCAACACATGTTCTGCGCGACCTGCGGCGTGAAGCCTTTCTACGTACCGCGCTCGCATCCGGACGGTTTCAGCGTGAACGCGCGCTGCATCGACTCGCCGACGATCGCAACCATGAAGGTCAACGCCGTCGACGGCCGTAACTGGGAAAAGCATTACCCGCAGGGCCGCGGGGAGTTCAAGGCATGAGCCGTTTCGCCGACAACATCCGGCCCCACGTCGATGCGGAGCTGCGCGCGGCCGAGGCCGGCGGTCCCGACGCGTTCAGGCACCTCGAGCGCGCCCACGTGCTCGGCCAGGAGTCGACGCGCGAACACGTGCGGGTGCACTGGCGCATGTTGCGGTGGGGACTCGCGCGCGGCGACGCGCGTGAAGTGTTCGGGCAGGTGTTCCGCCTCATCGGTGCCGCGACCAAGACCTTCGTCGGCCTCGTGCCCACCGGCAATACCGGCGGCGCGAACGTCAGTCCATTGGAGCCGATGCCGATCGATCCGGACCTCGCCGACATCATCCGGAAAGCGCGCGACGGCGCGCCGGACTAGCTACCAGCGGTTGCGCAGTTCCCGCAGCTTCACGAATACCGTGCGCGCGTCGGGCTTCTCCCCGATCTCGGGGAACTGCTCGCGCAGCTTCGCGACGATCTCCGGGTTGGTGAGGCGGAGGAAGGCGTTCACGCGCTTCTCCTCGCCGAGCGTCGTCACGCGCGCCTGAGCCGGATCGTGCGCGCGCGCGACGGCCAGCGCGCGGGCCGCATCGGTATTTCCGGGCTCGCGGTCGATCGTGAACGCGAGATTGCGCGCCATGTATTCGTGGCCGGGAAACACGCGCGTCTCGTCCGGAAGTTTCGCCAGCTGGTTGACGAAGGTTTCGTAGAGCAGTCCGGGATCACCGCCGTTGTGGCAGTTGCCGGCGCCCGCGTTGAACAGCGTGTCGCCGCAGAACAGCGCCGGGCTGTCGCCATGCGCGAGCAGGCAGACGTGCGAGCGCGTGTGTCCCGGAGTATCGAGTACCTCGAGCTCGACGGTGCGGCCGACCTTGATCACGTCGCCGTGGGCGAGCCCCCTGTCTACTCCGCCGATGCGGCTCGCGGCGCCGGCGTGCGCCAGCACGCGCGCCCTCGTTTCGCCCACGACGGTCTCGTTGCCCGCCGTGTGGTCGCGATGTTCGTGGGTATTCAGGATCTGTCGTGTCGTGAAGCCGCGTGCCCGCGCCGTCGCCAGGCACTGGCGGCCGTCGAGCGGATCGATCACCAGCGCCTCGCCCGTTTCGGGGCAGGCAACGAGATACTGGAAGTTGCGCAGATCGTTCGCGGCCCAGATGCGTTCGATCAGCATGAGAATCCTTCCGGGAATCCGGGGTCAGGCCCGCAGCGCTTCGTCGAACAATCCATGTTGCGGCTTGAGCGGCACGCGGATACGGACCGTGGTGCCCTCGCCGACGATGGAATGGATGTCGATGCTGCCGCCCATGAGCTTGAGTCGCTCGCGAATGCTGAACAGTCCGAATCCGCCCTGTCGTGTTGGCAGCCGATTGATGGACTGGACCTCGAATCCGACACCGGGGTCGATCACGTCCAGGCACAGCGACTCGCTGTCGACGGTACAACGCACCGTGGCGCGCTTGGAGCGCGCGTGTTTGACGACGTTCTGCAACAGCTCGCGCACCGTCTGGAACAGCAGTACGGAGATCTGGTCCTCGAGCGGCTTCGGATGACCGTCGTCCTCGACCGTGACCGCGATGCGTTGCTGGTTCGAAACGCGGTCCGCGAGCCAGCGCAGGGCCTCGATGATGCCGGTGTCGTGTAGTCCCGGCGGGGCGAGCTCGAGCATCAGCGTGCGGGTCTGCAGCGTGGTGTCGGCGAGCACCTGTTCCGCCTCGGTGAGTCGTTCCACGACCTCCCGATCGGACGTGCCGCGTTTGAGCGCGGCCAGTTGCAGCGCCATGCCGGCGAGGTTCTGCGCCGGGCCGTCGTGCAGCTCGCTCGCGAGTTTGCGTCGCGCGCGTTCTTCGGCCAGCGTGATCTCGGCCGCGAGCGCGCTCAACTGCGCGTCGTGCTGCGCGAGCGCGTTCTCGGCTTCGCGCATCGCGGTCACGTCGCGGCCCGTGCCCCAGAACCGCAGCACCAGTCCGTCCTCGACGATGCCGACCATCGAGATCAGCAGCACGCGATCGAGACCGTACGGTCCGTGAACGACGTGTTCGAAGTTGCGGACCTGGTAGCCGTTGCGGATCGCATCTCGAAGACGGTCGATGTAGATGCGGGACCAGGTCGGGTGGTCGGCGAGCCGCGAACCTACGACCTGCTTCTCCGAATCCCGCACGCCGAGCGCGACCATGAACGCGGTGTTGCACTCCGCGACATGACCGTGTTTGCGCACCCATGCGATCTGCTCGTCGAGCGGCAGCGTCACCGGCATCGGCACCGCGAGCTCGCAGCGGAAGATCGCCTCGGAACTGTTGGCGATGAAGGCGCGATATCGTTCGTCGCTGCTGCGTGCGAGCGCGATCGCGCCGTCGCGCTCGGCCATGACCGCCTGCAGCAGCAGCAACGGCAGCACCGACAACGCGAGAAAGGTCTGGAGTTGATAGGCGTCTTCGAAGGGTCCGTAACCACGCGTCGTGGCGAGCGAAGCCACCGCGACCGTGATGGCCGCCGCGAGCGCCGTGCGTCGGGGCCCGCCGAGCAGCGCGATCCACACGAGCACCGGGTAAACGATGTAGGGAACGTCGAGCGGCGAGGTCCATTCACCGGCCTTCCTGAGGAAAACCGCGCCGAGCAGCCCGATCAGCACCGCGAACGCGGCGATCGTCGTGCCGCGGCTGCCGCGTCCGTTCGCGCTGCGCGCGAAACCATGGAAGCCGATCGTGAGCAGCAGCGGTGTGATGACGAGCGCGCCGAGGAAATCGCCGATCCACCAGTTCTGCACGCCGAGCCAGAATTCGTACCTGCCGGCGGAGCCCGTGCCGCGCAGCCACTGGGCGACGAGCGCGCACAACAGGGTCGCCACGAAGGCCGCGCCGGCGAAACCGAGCACGTGCCGCAGGCGCGCAAAGAAGATCGGCCCGCGAATCGTCACATGGACGAGCCAGGTGCCGAGCAGCGCGGCGGCGAATTTGATCGGAAACAGCAGCCCTGAGACCGAGAACGGGATCTGGGCCGCGAACAGCATGTGGGCCAGCAGCTCCGCGGCATATGCGAAAATGAACAGGGCGAGCCAGAAACGGGGCGGATACAGCAGCAGGAACGCGAACAGCGTGCCGGTGGCGGGCCAGAAGACGCCGACCCCGTGCGGCGAAATGAGCAGGGTCAGCCCTATTCCGACCGCGAGGAAATGAAGCGGAAAATAGGCAATCCCCGCAAGCAGGGGACCTAACTTCAGTCCGAACGGTCGTAGATGACGATTCATGACCGAAGCAATGATAGAACGAGACTTGCGCCGTAGCTTGATGGTGACATTTTGTAGTTTGCTGGCAGAAGGTCAGGGTGAACCCTAGTTCGCAGGGTTGTCGAGGGGAAAGCGTGAAAAGCCGCCACAAATTCAAAAGCTTAATGTTGATCCCGGTCCTTGCGACGCTGGCCGCGTGCGGTGGCGGCGGTAGCGACGGCCCGGTCGGCGGCGGCGGATCGAGCAGCTCGAGCAGCTCCAGCGGCGGCGGATCGACCTGGCAGGCCGGGGTCTACCAGCCCTCCAGCAATTTCGACGCCAGGTGCGCCAACCCGAGGCCCGGAACGTCGGACCGCCAGGGCACCTTCATCGACGAGAACAACTGGCTGCGTTCGTGGACCAACGAGTACTACCTCTGGTACGGCGAAGTCACGGACCGCAACCCCGCGGCGTACAACACGACAAACTACTTCGATCTGCTGAAGACCGACGCGACGACGCCGTCGGGCAATCCAAAGGACAAGTTCCACTTCACGTACGACACCGACGAGTGGGAAGCGCTGTCCCAGGGCGGAATCGAAGCGGGTTACGGCGCGGAGTTCGACATCGTCTCCCCCTATCCACCGCGTCGGATCGTGGTCGTGTACACCGAGCCCGGCTCGCCGGCGGCGAGCGTGCTCGCGCGTGGCGACGAGCTGGTGCGGATCGACGGCGCGGCCGTGGTGGACGGCGATGCCAACGTGCTGAACGACGGCCTGTTCCCGGAAGCGACCAATGAGACTCACACCTTCGTCGTGCGGGACGTCGGCGGCTCGGAGCGTACGGTGAATCTCACTTCCGCGACCATCACGCGCGTCCCGGTGCCGGTGGTCACGACGTTGACCACGCCGTCGGGGCCCGTGGGCTACATCCAGTTCAACGATCACATCGCGACGGCGGAATCGCAGCTGGTTTCGGCGATCAACACCGTGGCCGCGGCGAACGCGACCGACCTGATCCTCGATCTGCGATACAACGGCGGCGGCTACCTGGACATCGCCAACGAGCTTTCGTACATGATCGCGAACCGGACGCTGACCGCCGGCCGCACGTTCGAACGCCTCGTGTTCAACGACAAACATCCGAACCGCGATCCGTTCACCGGCCAGTTGCTGGCGCCCCAACCGTTTCACACGACGACGCTGGGCTTCCCGGGCATGCCCGCGGGCCAGCCGCTGCCGTCGCTCGATCTCGATCGCGTGTACATCATCTCGGGTCCCGGCACGTGTTCGGCCAGCGAATCCATCATCAACGGCCTGCGTGGCGTGAACGTCGAGGTCTATCTCATCGGTTCGACGACCTGCGGCAAGCCGTACGGTTTCTATCCCGCGGACAACTGCGGCACGACCTACTTCTCGATCCAGTTCCGCGGCGAAAACGCCGCGAGCTTCGGCGACTACAGCGACGGCTTTTCGCCGGCCAACCAGCCGCAGCCCGGCACGACCGTTCCGGGCTGCTCCGTGGCCGACGACTACACGCACGAGCTCGGTGATCCCACCGAGGCGCGCATCGCCGCGGCGCTCGCCTTCCGCGCGAGCAACAACCAGTCCTGCCCCGCCGCGACCGGCGTATCCCAGCCGCAAGTCTCGAAGGCGTCGCTCATGTCCGACACGGACGAAAGCGAACGCGTGTCCAAACCAGCCGCCAGGCTCAACCGCATCGTCCGCCGAATGTGAAATGTGAAATGGGGACATTCCTCGTTTCCTAGCAAACGGGGACAGACCTGAACGCGCCTCGCGCAGGCCAGCCAGCCAGGTCGCGACCGCCTCAGTCCAGTTTCCAATCCGGACGCCGAATCGAGTCTGTCCCCTTTTGCTAGGAAATGGGGAATGTCCCCATTATTTGCCGTCCTTGAGCAAGAACGTGAGCTTGAGGGTCACGCGGTACTCCGTGACCTTGCCGGCCGCGACGACGACGCTCTGATCCTTCAACCACGCGGACTCGATGCCTTCGATGGTTTCCGAGGCCTTGGCGACGCCTTTTCTCACGGCGTCGTCGAAGCCCTCCTTGCTGCCCGAGATGATCTCGATGATTTTCGCGACTGCCATGGAAGCGACTCCTCATATTTGAAGGAGCGTGATTCTCGGCCGCGTCGGCTGACGGGCCTATTGGACCAGAGTGCCACTCGCGAAATGCCGCGCCGCGGCAGCGCGATCAGCCCGCGTGCTCCTCGACTGCGTCGAACTTGAGTCCGACTTCTATTTCGGGCAGCAGCGGAGAGGGATCCAGGTAGGCACGGTCATCCGACGATGCGAACACGGATCCGGCGACGATGTAGTGAGGCGTCTCGTCGATGTCGAGTCGATAGACCTTGCGCGACTGCGCCTTGCCGCGCAGACCCGGTGGGAGGTAGTCGATGACCTCGTCGACCAGACACTGCTCGATCGAGAACCCACCGAACCACGACGGAATCGACATCCACACGACGCCGCGAAACAGCAGGTCGATGCGCCGCGGCCCACCGTCGTCGCGATCGCCGGAGCGCAGCAGCAATACGCCGTGATGCTGGTAGTAGAGCACCAGCCCGAACCGGCCGGTGAATCGTGTGGGCAGCGCGAGGTCTTGCATCAATTCAGGATGAACGTGCTCTGCATGTGCTGCGTCGTCGGTAGATAGTGATCGACGAGCAGCGCGGCGAACAGCCACATGAGATAGGTGATCGAGAAGCGGAACACCTTCATCGGCAGGTGCGCGCGTTCGGTCTGTTTCATCTTCCACGCGTACCAGACGAACATGCCGTTCAGGATCAGCGCCGCGGCAAGATAGATGAGCCCGCTCATGCCCGTGACGAAGGGCATCAGCGTGACGGCGGTCAGCAGCATCGTGTAGAGCAGCACCTGCAGCCGCGTGAAAGGGATGCCGTGCGTGACGGGCAGCATCGGGATGCCGACCTTCGCGTATTCGTCCTTGCGCGCGATCGCGAGCGCCCAGAAGTGCGGCGGTGTCCACACGAACACGATCAGGAACAGCAGCAGCGCGTTCGGATCGATGCTGTTCGTGACGGCGGCCCAGCCGAGCACGGGCGGCGCGGCGCCCGCGGCGCCACCGATGACGATGTTCTGCGACGTCGCGCGCTTGAGCCACGCGGTGTAGATGACCGCGTAGCCGATCAGCGAGGCGAACGTCAGCACCGCGGTGAGCGGATTCACGAGGAACCACAACATCGTCATCGAGATGACACACAGCGCGGCGGAGAACGCGAGCGCCGCGCGCGGCGACAACTTGCCGGTCGGCAGCGGGCGGCGCTTCGTGCGCGACATCTGCGCATCGATGCGCTCGTCGAGCACGTGATTGATGATGGCCGCGCTGGCCGCGGCGAGACCGATGCCGATGTTGCCGAAGATCAGCGCGTCGAGCGGCGGCATCCCGGGCACCGCGAGCAGGGTGCCCACGATGGACGTGAACACGATGAGCATGACGACGCGCGGCTTGGTCAGCTCGTAGTAGCTGCGCCAGCGGGCCGTGCGGGGGCC
>JAEZCN010000122.1 GCA_023433515.1 Pseudomonadota bacterium | reverse complement strand
GTTGCCCGCGATCGACGAAGCCAGTTTCAGCACGGCGCATGCGTCGCCGTCGGTGCGCAAGTTCGCGCGCGAGCTCGGGGTGAATCTCGGCAGCGTGCGCGGCAGCGGCGAGAAGGGCCGCATCCTGCTCGACGACGTCAAGGCGTTCGTCAAACTGGTCATGTCCGGCGGCGGCGTCGTCGCGGCGGGTCCCTCGCTGCCGAAGGTACCGGTGGTCGATTACTCCGCGTTCGGCGCCGTCGAGGTCAAGCCGCTGTCGCGCGTGCAGAAGATCTCGGGGCCTCGCCTGCAGGCCGCCTGGATCAACATCCCGCACGTCACGCAGTACGACGAGAGCGACATCACCGATCTCGAAGCGCTGCGCGGCTCGCTCAAGGAAAAAGCCGCGGCGCAGGGCGTGAAAGTCACGCCGCTCGCGTTCATCGTGCAGGCGGCGTTGCGCGCCATGCGCGAGTTCCCGGTGCTCAACAGCTCGCTCGACGAGTCCGGACAGAACCTCGTCTTCAAGCAGTTCTTCAACGTCGGCTTCGCCGCCGACACGCCGAACGGCCTGCTCGTGCCCGTCATCAAGGAAGCCGACCGCCAGGACGTGTTCGAGATCGCCCGCGCGCTCGCGACGCTGTCCGAGAAAGCGCGAGGGGGCAAACTACCCGGCGCCGACATGCAGGGCGCTGGGTTCACGATCTCGAGCCTGGGCGGCATCGGCGGTACCGCCTTCACGCCCATCATCAACGCACCCGAGGTGGCGATCCTCGGCGTGTCGAAGTCCTCGATGAAACCGGTGTGGAATGGCGAGTCCTTCCAGCCGCGACTGATGCTGCCGCTGTCGTTCTCGTACGACCACCGCGTGATCGACGGCGCGCTCGGCGCGCGTATCACGAAATTCATCGCCGACACGCTGGCGCGACCGAAGGATCTGCTCGAGGCGATGTCGTGAGCAAGATCGATCTCGTGGTTCCGGATCTCGGCAACTTCGACGAGGTCGCCATCGTCGACGTGCTCATCAACGTCGGCGACAAGATCGAAGTCGACACGCCGCTCGTCACGCTCGAGACCGACAAGGCGACGATGGACGTGCCGTCCACGGCCGCCGGTACGGTGACCGAGGTGCTGGTGAAGAAGGGCGGCAAGATCGGCGCGGGCGGCATCGTTGCGCGCATCGAAGGCGTTGCTCCCACGGCAGCGCCGGCCAAGGCCGCGACGCCCGCTCCCGCGAAACCGGCCGCCCCTGCGCCCGCGAAGTCGGCCGCGCCGGCGGCTGTCGCGCCTGCTGCTGCCGCACGGGCACCTGCGCAGGCCGTGGCACCGAAATCTTCGAGGCCGCTCAAGCCCGACGTGCCGCACGACCGCGAGACCCAGTTGCTCGTGCTCGGCGCGGGTCCGGGCGGCTACACCGCCGCGTTCCGCGCCGCGGATCTCGGGCTCAAGGTCACGCTGGTCGAGCGCTGGCCCATGCTGGGCGGCGTGTGCCTCAACGTGGGCTGCATCCCTTCGAAGGCGCTGCTGCACGCGGCCAAGGTCATCGACGAAGTGGCCGACATGCGCGCGCACGGCGTCGCATTCGGCGCGCCGCAGATCGACCTGCCCAGACTTCTCGAGTGGAAGAACGGCGTCGTCAAGAAACTCGTCGGCGGACTCTCGGTGCTCGCGCGGCAACGCAAGGTCGAGGTCGTCACCGGCATCGGCCGCTTCGCGAGCCCGCACGTCATGGAAGTCATCGGGAGCGATGGCAAGACGCAGAAGATCCGCTTCGAGCAGTGCATCATCGCGGCCGGTTCGGAGCCGATCAAACTACCGTTCATTCCCGACGATCCGCGCGTCATCGATTCGACCGGCGCGCTCGAGCTCGGCGGCGTGCCGAAGCGTTTGCTGGTCATCGGCGGCGGCATCATCGGCCTCGAGATGGCCACCGTGTACTCCTCGCTCGGCGCGAAGCTATCGGTGGTCGAACTCACGCCGCAGCTCATGCCCGGCGCCGATCCGGATCTCGTGCGGCCGCTCGAGAAGCGTCTCAAGGCGCGTTACGAGCAGATCCTGCTGAATACCAAGGTCACTGCCTGCGAGGCGAAGCCCGAAGGACTCGAGGTGACGTTCGAGGACGCGAACGGCAAACGCAAAGACATTTTCGACCGCGTGCTGGTCGCCGTGGGTCGCAGCGCCAACGGCAAGCGCATCGCGCTCGAGAACGCCGACATCGACGTCAGCGACCGGGGCGTCATCCCGGTCGACAAGCAGATGCGCACGAACTTGCCGCACGTGTTCGCGATCGGCGATCTCGTGCCGGGTCCGATGCTGGCCCACAAGGCGATGCACGAGGCCAAGGTCGCCGCCGAGGTGGCCGCGGGCCACAAGAGCTACTTCGACGCGCGCGTGATCCCGTCGGTGGCGTACACGGATCCGGAAGTCGCCTGGGTGGGATTGACGGAGACCGACGCCAGGAAGAACGGCACGCCATACAAGAAGGGCAGCTTCCCGTGGATGGCCAGCGGCCGCTCACTCGCGCTCGGCCGCGAGGAGGGCATGACCAAACTACTGTTCGACCCCGCGACGCATCGTGTGCTGGGCGGCGGCATGGTCGGCCCCAACGCGGGCGAGCTCGTCGCGGAGGTCGCGCTCGCGATCGAGATGGGCGCGGACGCGGCCGACATCGGCCTCACGATCCACGCGCACCCGACGCTTTCAGAAACGGTGGGCCTCTCCGCGGAAGCCTTCGAAGGGACGATCACGGATCTCTACATGCCGAAGAAGGCATAGGTCCGGCAAGTCCTCAAAGAGGGTGGCCGGTGGGCGCCGCGGCGGTCAGCTCGGTCGCCGGCGGGGGGCCGAAGACGTAATCGACCGTAAGTCGGACCGCGAGCGTCTGCTCGACGCTCCAGTTCGACACGTCGAGACATACCGCGCGCCGGTCGGCGCTCGTCGGATATTCCGAATGCGATTGCGCGACGCGCAGGCTGCCGAGCGTCGGCGCGCCCGCATCGCGTTCCAGCCACGGTTCCTCGCTCGAGGGAACCCGCGCGTGGACGCGCACGGCCGTCGTCTGGGTGCCGGAAGGCAAGCTCGCGCAGACCGCGACGACCGTGGCGAGCGAATCGTTGCAGGCCGTCGGGCCGGCTTCCTCGGCCTGCGGCGTGACGCGGCACGGCGGCAGATGCGCCACGGATTCCGCGCTGGCGGTCTCACCCACGCGCGTGGCCAGCGCCGGATGCGGCACGCCTGGATCGGCGGGAGAAGGGGTGTCCTCGGCCTGCCTGGCGGCCTCGTTCCGCATCGCGAGTTTCAGGTCCGCCCGCAATGCCGCGATTTCCTCGCGCGCGCCCACGGCGCGCAGCTCGGACCAGAAATAGCCGCCGAACATCGCGCCGAGCACCAGGGCGATGATGGCGAAGGTGGAGCGGGTCCGGCTCTTCTTCGGACGGCCGACCTCGCCCGATACGCTGTTCTTCACAATCTGCACGATGGCGGTAGCCACGGTGGCGATCGCGCCGATGATCGCGGCGACGATGGTTTCCGACAGACCCATCCCTTGAACCTCTCGATTGCGCCGGACGCAAGCTGGCCCCGGCGTAACTTCCTTGGAGTGTAGTCCGGCCCCCGAGCCGGCCTGTTCGACCGCTCTCCGAGGTGGGTACTGGTTCACAGAATCCGCCCCGGCGCGTGTCCGGGGCGAATCGCCTAGAGCGTCTTCAGGCGTTCGAGGTAGGCGTTTTCGTCGGGTGACTTGCCCGCGCGCTGCGCTTCCCACAGCGCCTCGGCCAGCACCTCGAGCATGCGATGTTCGGCCTCGTGCGCATCGCCCGCGCGCGCCGCGAGTCTGGCGTGAAGTCCGGTGATGCCGTGAGGCCGGTTGGTGGCCACCTGCTCGCGGATGGCGAGGTGCAGTCCCATGTGCAGCCAGGGATTGAGCTGGCCGCCGCGCGGTGAGTAGTTAGCGAGGTCGGCGGCCGCGGATTCCACGATAACGTGGTACTCGGGATGTTCGGAGATGACCGCGACGAGCTGCTTCTCGAGCGCCGAGAGCGGCTGTTCTTTCTTGAACTTGCGCCAGGCCGCGCGGTACATCTCGCGCAGCTGGTCGCGTGACGTGCCCTCGTAGATCATCCAGTGCTCCTGGATGCGGCTGCGATAATCCGGCGTCGGGGGGCGTACTCGCACAGCTCGTTTATGAGGCACGCGGCGCAAGCGGGCTTCAGCGCCTTGCATACGTACCTCCCGTGCAGGAGGAGCCAGTGATGAGCGTCATGCGCGAATTCCCCGGGTATCAGTTTCGTCAACGCATCCTCCACGTCTCGCGGCGTTTTCCCCGGCGCGATCCTCGTCCGATTGGCGACGCGGAAGATGTGTGTGTCGACCGCGATTGTGGGTTCTCCGAAAATCGTGTTCAGGACGACGTTCGCAGTTTTGCGTCCTACTCCCGGCAATGCTTCGAGCGCTTCACGCGCGCGCGGCACTTCGCCCCCGTGTTCGTCTGCAATCGCCGACGCCGTGGCCACGACGTTCGTCGCCTTGGCTTTCCAGAGGCCGATCGTGCGGATGTAATTCGACAATTTTTCGACGCCGAGGTCCGCGATCGCGCGGGGCGTGCGCGCCACAGGGAATAACTTACGGGTTACCGCATTCACGCTCTTGTCCGTGGCCTGCGCTGAAAGGATCACGGCCACGAGCAGTTCGAACGGCGTCCGGTATTCGAGTTCAGTGGTCGGGCGAGGATCGGCCGCGCGGAATTTCTCGAAGATCGCGCGGCGCTTGGCGGCGTTCATGGGTTTCCCGTGGGGAGACGTGCGGCGCTCTTCATGGCCGCGAGCCGCGCGCTCTTCTCGGCCGCGCGGCGCGCGATGCGCTCGTTGCGCGCCGCGTATCGCGCACGCGATTCGTCCGGCGGCGGCAATTGCGCGGCGATGTCGGCGACCGACGCGCGCGGGACCATCGAGATGCAATCGACCGGGCAGGGCGCGACGCACAGTTCGCAGCCCGTGCAGATCCCGGCCAGCACCGTGTGCATGCGCCGCCGCGCGCCGACGATGGCATCGACCGGGCAGGGCGGCAGACACTTCGCGCAGCCGATGCAGCGCTCCTCGTCGATGAAAGCGACCGTGGGCGGAGCTTCGACGCCGTTCGCGGGATTCAGTGGCTTCGGTGGTCTGCCGATCAGCGCCGCGAGCTTGCCGATGGTCTGCGCGCCGCCCGGCGGACACTGGTTGATGTCCGCTTCGCCGCTAACTACCGCGCGCGCGTAGGGCAGGCAGCCCTCGTAGCCGCAACGCGTGCACTGCGTCTGCGGCAACAGGCCGTCGATGTCGGCCGCCGAGAGTTCGGGAGTCACGCGCGAACTCCCGCCGACGCGGGCAACGATTCGAGGATTTCGCTCAGCAACATGGGTCCGCGGTATACGAAGCCGGTATATATCTGCAGCAGGTTCGCGCCCGCCTGGAGCATCGCGCGTGCGGAACTCGCGTCCATGATGCCGCCGACGCCCACGATTGGAAACGCCGCGCCGAGCCCGGCGCGCAGCGCGCGTACCAGCGACAGCGCGCGGGCATGCAGCGGCCGTCCGCTCAGGCCGCCACCCTGGTGGATCGGCAGGACCCCGTCGACGTCCTCGAGATGGACGGTGGTGTTGCCCGCGATCACGCCATCCAGCCCCAGCGTGCGGATCTGCGCGCACAACAGGGCGATTTCCGCCGGCGCGAGATCGGGCGCGACCTTGACGAGTAACGGCGGCCGGCGGCCGTGCGTCGCCGCCAGGCGTTCGCGCTCGGCCTGGAGCGCGCCGACGATGGCCGCGAGCGCATCGCCCGCCTGAAGCTCGCGCAACCGCGGCGTATTGGGCGAGGAGACGTTCAGAGCGAAGTAGTCCGCGTGCGGGAACAATGCGCGGAATGACTCGAGATAGTCGTCCGACGCGCGCTCCAGCGGTGTGTCCGCGTTCTTGCCGATGCTCACGCCGCGCACGCCGGTGTAACCGCTGCCGCGCAACCTGTCCGCGACGTACGCGGCGCCGCGATTGTTGAAGCCCATGCGATTGACCAGCGCTCCCGCGCGCCGCAACCGGAACAGGCGCGGGCGCGGATTGCCGGGCTGCGCCCGCGGCGTCACCGTGCCGATCTCGATGTGGCTGAATCCCAGGGCGCCGAGCGCATCCAGGTAGTCGCCGTTCTTGTCGAAGCCGGCGGCGAGTCCGAGCGGATGCGCGAAACGCAGTCCGAGCACGTCGACGGCAAGCGTCGCGGGTACGGACGGCGTGCGCCACGCCGGGCGCACGAGCCGCAAGCCCCCGAGTGCAAGCCGATGGGCGAATTCCGGCTCGAGCCCCTGCAAGACGGGGAGCGCGGCGCGCGCGAACATGGCGGCTGCGCCCTGCGTGCGCATCTGTCGGTGCCTGCTACGTGACCTTCATGCCCGGCGTCGCGCCGCTGTCGGGCGAGAGCAGGAACACTTCCGGTCCGTCATCGGCGCTCGCGCACAGGACCATGCCCTGCGACACGCCGAAGCGCATCTTGCGCGGCTCGAGGTTGGCGATCATGACGACCTGGCGGCCGATGAGTTTCGCCGGGTCATAGGCGGAACGGATTCCCGAGAACACGTTGCGCTGCTCGGCACCGAGATCGAGGGTGAGCTGCAGTAGTTTGTCCGAGCCGTCGACGTGTTTCGCGTCGAGCACCTTCGCGACGCGCAGGTCGAGCTTCGCGAAGTCGTCGATCTTCACGAGACCGTCGGTGGCGGCGGACGTGACGGAATCGTTGACGGCGGCTTCCTTCTTCTTCGCCTGTTTCGCGGGCTTGTCGGCGGGCTTCTCGGCAGGAGCAGGCGCTTCGACGAGCTGCGCGACCACCTTCGGATCGAGCCGCACGGCCAGCGGTTCGTAGGGCTCGATCGGGTGATCGAACAGCGGCGTTGCGACCGAGCTCCAATCCGCGAACGAGATACGCAGGAACCTGCCCGCCTTCTCGGCCATCTGCGGCAGCACCGGCGCGAGATAACTCATCAGTACCCGGAACAGGTTGATGCCCTGCGTGCAGACGGCGAGGACCTCGGCGGCCTTCGCCGGATCCTTGGCGAGCGCCCAGGGCTTGTTCGAATCCACGTACTGGTTGGCGCGATCGGCGAGGCCCATGATGCCGCGCAGCGCCGCGGAGTAATCGCGGCCGTCGTAGAGATCGGCGATCGTGCCGCGCAACGCCGCGAACTCCTCGTAGAGCCGCGGATCGGGTAGTTCGGCCGCGAGCCGGCCACCGCCGCGCTGGACGAAGCCCGCGCAGCGGCTCGCGATGTTCACGAGTTTGCCGACGATGTCGGAGTTCACGCGCGCGACGAAGTCGTCGAGCGACAGGTCGATGTCCTCGACCGCCGCGTTGAGTTTGCTCGCGAAGTAGAAGCGCAGCGGCTCCGGCGGCAGCAGCGAGAGGTACTTGCTGGCCGTGATGAACGTGCCGCGCGTCTTCGACATCTTCACGCCGTTGACGGTCAGGAAGCCGTGCACGAACACCGCGGTCGGCTTGCGGCAACCCGAGCCGTGCAGCACGGCCGGCCAGAACAGGTTGTGGAAGTAGCTGATGTCCTTGCCGATGAAGTGATACAGCTCGGTGCTGCTGTCGGCCTTCAGATACTCGTCGTAGTTCAGTCCGCGTTTGTCGCACAGCGCCTTGAAGCTGCCGAGATAACCGATCGGCGCGTCGAACCACACGTAGAAATACTTGCCGGGCGCGCCCGGAATCTCGAAGCCGAAGTAGGGCGCGTCGCGCGAGATGTCCCAGTCCTGCAGACCCGCGGTGAACCACTCGTCGAGCTTGGCGCGCACTTCCGCCTGGCGTGCGCCGCCGCCCTCCAGCCACTCGCGCAGCACCTTCTCGAAATCTCCGAGCTTGAAGAAGTAATGCTCGGACTCGCGCCACACCGGCGTGGTCTTCGAGATCGTCGAATACGGATTGATGAGCTTGTCGGGCGTGTACGTGGTGCCGCAGTTCTCGCAGGAGTCACCGTACTGGTCCGCCGTGTGGCAGACCGGGCATTCACCCTTCACGTACCGGTCCGGCAGGAACATGCCGGCCTTCGCGTCGTAGGCCTGGCGCACGCTGCGCGTCGTGATGTGTCCCGCCGCCTTGAGCTTGAGATACAGGTCGGCCGTGATCGCCTGGTTCTCGGCCGAGTGCGTGGAATGGAAATGATCGTGGCCGATCAGGAACCCCTGGTAGTCGGCGACGTGTTCGGACGCCATGCGTGTGATGAGCTGCTCGGGCGTGATGCCTTCGGACTGCGCCTTGATCATCACCGGCGTGCCGTGCGAATCCTCGGCGCAGACGTAGATGCAGTCGTTGCCCAGCATGCGCTGGAACCGCACCCAGATGTCCGTCTGGACGGCTTCGATGATGTGGCCGAGGTGCAGCGAGCCGTTGGCGTACGGCAGCGCGCTCGTGACGAGGATCTTGCGGGTCATAGTAAGCCGCGCAGCCGAAGCCGCGCTTGATCGAGTCCGGGTCGGTTTTGGGCCCGCAAGTATAAGCGGCCGGCGGGCCTCTTAGCCCTGATCCTTGAAAGGCTCGAACTTGGCCTTGTTGATGCCCTTCTTGTAGGCCTCTTTGCCCGTCACGATGCGCTGGTTGAGCAGCGCTTCGATCGCGGCGTCCATCGTACGCATGCCGAACTGGCTGCCCGACTGCATGGTGGTCTCGAGCTGGTCGAGCTTTCCCTGGCGGATCAGGTTCGAGACCGCGGGCGTGTTCACCAGGATCTCGAGAGCCGCGACGCGGCCGCTCTTGTCCGCCTTCTGCAGCAGCTGCTGAGAGACCACGCCGCGCAGCGAGGTCGAGAGCATCGTGCGCACGTGACTTTGTTTGTCGGCCGGGAAGACGTTGACCATGCGGTCGACGGTCTGCGCCGCGCCGTTCGTATGCAGTGTGCCCATCACGAGGATGCCCATCTCGGCGGCGGTGACGGCAATGCTGATCGTCTCGTAGTCGCGCAACTCGCCGACCAGCACGACGTCGGGATCCTCGCGCAAACCGGATTGCAGGGCCGCGGCGAACCCCTTGGTATGCACGCCGACCTCGCGCTGGCTGATCAGGCAGTTCTTGCGGCGATGGACGAACTCGATCGGATCCTCGATGGTGAGGATGTGTCCTTTCACGCGCGAGTTGATGTCGTCGATCATCGCCGCGAGCGTCGTCGACTTGCCCGAGCCCGTCTTGCCGGTGACCAGGATGAGCCCGTTGTTGG
>JAEZCN010000103.1 GCA_023433515.1 Pseudomonadota bacterium | reverse complement strand
TCAGGTCGATCCACGTGGTCTTGAGCTCGGTGTACTTGTCGAACGCGTGCAGCGACTTGTCGCGCCCGATGCCCGACTGCTTGAAGCCGCCGAACGGCACGGTGATGTCGTCGGCGTCGTAACAGTTGACGTAGACGGTACCTGCGCGCAACGCCCGCGCGGTGCGATGCGCGGTATTGATGTCGCGCGTCCACACGGCGGCGGCCAGGCCGTAATCCACGTCGTTCGCGATCCGGATGGCCTCCTCGACGTCCCTGAACGTGATCGTCGCGAGCACGGGCCCGAAGATCTCCTCGCGCGCGATGCGCATCGCGGGCTTCACGCCGTCGAACACGGTGGGCTCGACGAAGAAGCCGCCGCTTTCCTCGCGGGTGCGCGAGCCGCCCAGCGCGACGCGCGCGCCATCGGACTTGCCGACGTCTATATAAGAGAGGACACGTTTCATCTGGATCTCGTCGACGATCGCTCCAAGTTTCGTCTCCGGATCCAGCGGGTCGCCGGGCGCCATCTGCCGGCCCACGGCGGCTATCTTCTCGAGCATGGCGTCCTTGATCGATGCGTCGACCAGCAGCCGCGAGCCCGCCGAGCACATCTCGCCCTGGTTGAAGAAAATCGCGAACGCCGCCGCGGTCGCGGCGCGATCGAGATCCGGGCAGTCCGCGAGCACGATGTTGGGCGACTTGCCGCCGCACTCGAGCGAAACCTTCTTGAGATTCGACTGCGCGGCGAGCTGCATCACCACCTTGCCGGTGGTCGTCGAGCCCGTGAACGCGATGCAATCGACGTCCATGTGCGACGCAAGCGCGGCGCCCGCGGGATTGCCGAAACCCGGCACCACGTTGAACACGCCGGGCGGCAGACCCGCTTCCACCGCGAGCTCGGCGACGCGCAACGCGGTCAGCGGCGATTTCTCCGAAGGCTTGAGCACGAGCGAATTCCCGCTCGCGAGCACCGGGCCTATCTTCCACGACGCCATGAGCAGCGGGAAATTCCACGGCACGACGGCACCGACCACGCCCATGGGCTCGCGCGTGATCGTCGCGAGCGCGCGAGGACCGGTGGGCGCCACTTCGTCGTAGATCTTGTCGACGGCCTCCGCGTACCAGCGGATGCAATTGGCGGCCGAGGGAATGTCCACGGCGAGGCTGTCGGAGATCGGTTTGCCGGTATCGAGCGTCTCGAGCAACGCGAGTTCGTCGCGGTGTTCGAGCATGAGCTCGGCGAGACGCGTCAACACGCGTTTGCGCGCCTTCGGCTCCTGGCTTGCCCAACTACCCGCGCGGAACGCCTTGCGCGCGCTCGCCACGGCGACGTCGATGTCGGCCTGCTCTCCCAGCGCGACCGGCCCGATCGAGCGCCCGGTGGCGGGGTTGACGTTCTCGAACGTCTTGCCGCTCGCGGATGGGACGAAGCGCCCGTCGACGAACACGCCGGAGCGCGGCTTGACGGCGGCGGCGCGCTCGCGCCACTGGTTCACGGAAAGTTTCGGCTGCGCGGACATCGGGGCGTCCTAGAAAGTCGGCGGGGTGGAGGCGGAGATGATCTCACAGACCTCTCGGCCGACGTTGCGGAATCGATGCGGCGTGGTGCTGGAAAAATAGTAGGCGTCGCCCGGCTCGAGGATGCGCGATTGTCCGCCCACGGTGAGCTCGACCTTGCCGCGCACGACCACGCCGCCCTCCTCCCCGCGATGCGACAACATGTCGTCGCCCGTCGCGGCGCCGGGCTCGTACCGCTCGTGCAGCACCGTGAGCTGCCGGCCCGGGCGCTGCGCGGCGACCAGCCGCAGCGAGGCCCCATCGTTACCGATCTCGACCAGCTCGTCGGCCGAGTAGAAGACCTGCGCCGCGCTCGTGACGTCGAGCGTGAAGAACTCGGCCATCGACAGCGGCACGCCGTCGAGCACCTTCTTGAGCGAGCCGACCGAAGGGCTCACGCGGTTCTGCTCTATCAGGGAGATGAGTCCGTTCGTCACGCCCGCCCGGCGCGCGAGCTCGCGTTGCGAGAGGCCGTGCAGCTCGCGCACGTGTTTGAGCCGTGCTCCGACGTCGATGGTCATGGCTGGTTCCGGTGACGGTCCCGTTGGATTACTCCCCGGATTTCGGCGCGATTTCGCGGTCGTGTCAACGAGCGCTCACCTTTTAATTATGATGCCGGGGCCACCTCCGGAGACGCGCATGCCCGCCCAGCCGCTAGCCCCAGGCTCTTCCCTCGACGCCTACTGGATGCCGTTCACGGCGAACCGCCAGTTCAAGAGCAAGCCTCGCATGTTGGCCAGGGCCACGGGCATGTACTACGAAACGCCGGACGGACGGCGGATCCTCGACGGGGTCGCCGGGCTCTGGTGCGTCAACGCCGGTCATGGCCGCCAGGAGATCACGCAGGCGGTCGCTCGGCAGCTCGAAGCGATGGATTACGCGCCGCCATTCCAGATGGGGCACCCGGCCGCGTTCGAACTTGCGAATGCCCTGGTGAGCATCGCGCCCGCCGGGATCGAACACGTGTTCTTCACGAACTCGGGCTCCGAGTCGGTCGACACCGCGCTCAAGATCGCGCTGGCGTATCACCGCGCGAAGGGTGATGCCGCGCGCGTCCGGTTGTTAGGGCGCGAGCGCGGTTATCACGGCGTGGGTTTCGGCGGGATAAGCGTCGGCGGCATGGTCGCCAATAGAAAGGTGTGGCCCGCGGCGATGATTCCGGGCGTGGATCACCTGCGTCACACGCACGATCCCGCGCGTAACGCGTTCACGCGCGGGTTGCCGGCTCACGGCGTCGAGTTCGCGGATGACCTCGAGCGGCTGATCGCGCTGCACGATGCGTCGACGATTGCGGCCGTCATCGTCGAGCCGATCGCGGGCTCCACCGGCGTCATCCTGCCGCCGCAGGGATATCTGAAGCGCCTGCGCGAGATCTGCGACAAACACGGCATCCTGCTGATCTTCGACGAGGTGATCACGGGATTCGGCCGCACCGGCTCGCCGTTCGCGGCGCAGGAGTTCGGCGTGACGCCGGACATCATCACCTGCGCGAAGGGCCTGACCAACGGCTGCGTGCCGATGGGCGCGGTGCTCGTCTCGAAGAAGATCTACGACGCGTTCATGCAAGGTCCGCCGGGAGCGATCGAACTGTTCCACGGCTACACGTATTCGGCGCATCCCATCGCCTGCGCCGCGGGCCTCGCGGCGATCGACATCTACCAGCGCGAGAACCTGCTCACGCGCGCGAAGCAGATGGCGGCCGCGTTCGAGGAGGCCGTACATTCATTGAAAGGCCTGCCGCACGTGATCGACGTGCGCAACTACGGCCTCGTCGCGGGTATCGAGCTCGCGCCGGCCGCCGGTTCGCCCGGCGCACGCGCATTCGACGTGTACCTGAAATGCTTCGAGCGCGGCCTGCTGATCCGCACGACCGGTGACATCATCGCGCTCTCCCCGCCGCTCATCATCGAGCCCAAACACGTCGACGAGCTGATCGGAATTCTCTCCCAGGCCCTGAAGGCATAATGGGGACATTCCCCGTTTCCTGGCAAATTGGGACAGACCTGAGCGGGGAAGTCGGCGCGTGGCTCGAGGAATCCTGCCTGGGCACGTCAACCGCAACCCTGTCCCCTTTTGCTAGGAAACAGGGAATGTCCCCATTTTCGGGGACCCCAGCTTGCGGGAGAACTCGCGGCGCAGAAGTAGATAGCTCGCGAGAGCCTGCAGGAACATCGTTACGACCGACAGGTACCACAGCTCATCGAGCGTGAATCCCGGGCGCGACGTCAGCCAGAACGCGGGCACGATGAACAACACGAGCCGGAACGCGCTCGCGCCGCTGACCGGCCAGGTGTTGCCGAGTCCCTGGAATATCGACGAACAGCTGAAGATCACGCCGGTCGCGATGAAATTCCAGGACGTGATCACGAGCACCTCGACGCCGACGGCGACCACGGCCTCTTCGCGCGAGAACCAGTGCATGAACCACTCGGCCTCGAACTGACATACGAGCGTCAGCACCGTCATGATCGCGATGCTGAGCAACGCCGCCCAGCGAAAGGTTTCGTGCACGCGTGCGGGCTTGCGGGCGCCGAAGTTCTGGCCGGCGATCGGCGCGGCGGCGAACGCGACAGCCATCGCGGGCAGCATGATGATGCGCATCACGCTCTGGCTCACGCCGAATCCGGCCTGCGCGGCCGCGCCGAACTCGCGGATCAGGTAGTAGATAGCCGTCATCACGATCGAGATCAGGATGAACTCGAGCCCGACCGGCAGCCCCACCGCGAGCACCCTGCCCCACACCTGGGTGCGCGGGCGCATCTGCTCGCGATGGATGGACACGTACTTTTCGTGCTTGTGGAAGTAGTAGGCGCAGAGGATCACGCCGACGACGACGGCAATGGTGCTCGCGAGGCCGGCGCCGGCGGCGCCGAGCGGCCTGCCCGTTCCCCAACCGGCGATCAGCACCGGCGCGAGCAGGGTGTTCACGACCAGCGTCAGCAGCTGGATGATCATCGTCGGCATCACGATGCCCGTCCCGCGCAACGTCGCGAACATCGCGATCATGATGAACTGCAGGCCGAGGCCGGGCGCGAACCAGTACAGGTATTCGATGCCGGCGCGCGCGGTGTCCGCATCCGCGGCGACGGCGCGCATGTAGGGCCCGGATAAGGCGTAGAGCCCGGCGATCACGGCGACCACCAGGAACAGCGACAACATCAGCGCCTGGTTGAAGACCAGGTTCGCGCGGTCGCGATCCTTCGCGCCGACCGCCTGCGCCACGAGCGCCAGCGTGCCGACGTTGAGGATCTGCGTGAGCGCCAGCGTCACGAACCAGATGTTGCCCGCCGACGTGACGCCGGCCGTCACCGCGTCACCGAGCTTGGTGACGAAATACAGGTCCGTGAAGAAATACAGCGTCTGAACGAAGATCGGGATCGCCATCTGGATCGACATCGTGCCGATGTGTCCCGGTATCGAGCCGCTGCTGAGGTCTTTCATGCGTCCAGCTATCCGTTCGGAACGGGCAAAAGGAAAGGCCGGTCGCGAGGGACCGGCCTTTCCGAATCAGCGTGAATTCTTCGCTGATCTCGTCAACTCGTCAAATCAATCGCCCCATGGGAACGTCGTCGAGAAGCCGACGAGGAAACGCGGCTCGTTGTTGTTCGCGTCGCTCGTGACCTTGTCGAAACCACTGGCGTCCGTGCCCGTGAACTTGCCGAAGACGCTGAAGTTGCTGAAGGAGTACGTGAGCGCGACCGAGTAGTCGAACATCTCGAAGTCCTCCCAGGCATCACCCCACGAGTAACCCGCATGGAAATCCAGCGAGAAGCTCTCGCCGATCGGTTGCGAGTAGTTCGCTTCGGTGTACCAGGCGCTGACGCCGGAGCCCAGCCAGTCGTCGCTGTACCACTGCTTCATGCCGAAGTTGCCGGCATCGAAGCCCACGTTCACTTCGAGGAAGTCCTCGGTGTCGTCGGAGCTGGGATACGTGTAGTAGTTCGCCAGGAACGACCACGAGAACGTGTCGTTGATCGTGCCGGTGTAGCCGGCGTAGAGATCGAGCTCGATGTCGGCATCGTTGCCGTCTCCGAAGTCGATGCTGCTCGACGCCCAGGCGCCGATCGCGAATCCGCTGTCACCGAACGCGTAGTCCGCGCTGCCTTGCAGCGCCGGGTCCTTCGCGCTCTGGCTCCAACCGCGGAAGTCGTAGTCGCTCACCGCAGTCCAGGTCGAACTGAATTGAGCTTGGGCGACGCTGCAAAGGCCAAGGAGGCCGGTCACGAGCGCCAGGGTTCTTATCGATTTCATTGTCTCCTCCAAGGGCTAAAGGGCCCCTCTGCTAAAGCAAAGGGTGTGCCATACATGCCGCCGACCGCGTAAACGTTCAGGAATTTCAATGAATTACGTGTAGTGCAAAACAAGACACATGCACTGGGACGCGGCGATTATGCCGTGAGGTGGGAGACGTTTGCACTAATTAAGTGCGGCTCTCGAAGAGGGCGTAGAACTTGGTGCACTCTTCTAGTACCTCCCAGGTTCCTTCGAAGCCGGATGGCACGACGAAGGCGGCGCCCGCCGCGAACTCCCAGCGCTGACCGTCTTTGTTTTCCAGCACGACGCGGCCTTTCGTAAGACAGCAGAACTCGGACTCGGTGCATCGGATGCGCCATTTGCCTGGCGCGCTGGACCAGATGCCAGCAAAAAACTGTTCCGTCGCGTCGGCGAAGTAGTTGCTGACGGTCTGGCGCGGCGCGCCGGAGATGAGGCGGTCGGCCGCGGGTGTTGAGGTCTCGCCTTCGAGGGGCTGGGCGAAATCGACTATCTGTTTGCTCATGGTGCCTCCGTTCCAGGGCACCAGTATGCGGGCGGCGCGCCCGGATGAGCGCGCCGCCCGCGTCCCCGCAACTCTCCTTTGGTTGCTGGCTCCTCGAAGTTGCCTGCGCCTTCAGTTGCTCGCGAGCGACGCGCCCTTCTCGAGACGGATCTCGACGCAGCGTTCGAAGGCCTGGTCATCCACCGCGGCTTCGGAGGAAGCAAACCGCTCGCCCATGCCTTCGATGATCAGTCGCTCCTTCGGAACACCCGCCTGCTCCAGTTCCCGCGCGACGGAGGTGGCGCGCTCCTGCGAAAGCTTGAGATTCAGCTCCTCGTCGCCGCGCGCATCGGCGAACCCGGACACGCGCACACGCATGTCGGGAAGACCGGCGACCAGCGTGCCGAGCCGCGCGATGCGCGCACGGTCGCTGTCGCGGACCGTCGTTTCGTTGGTGCGGAACTGGACGGTCGAACCGACCTGCCCGGCGTTGCCCGACAGCGAATCGAGCGAGTTCGTCAGCGCATCGACCTCGCCCGCGAGCAGCGCGGCCTCGGCCTTGCGCTCGGCGATGGCCTGACTCTTCTCATGACTGCGCTCGCCCATCTTGCCGCCGATGACCGCGCCAACGACCATGCCGAGCGGTCCACCCGCGGCGGCGCCGATGATCGCGCCACCCGTGAAGCCGGCCATGCCGCGCTTCGCGGCGCCCTTGTCACTGTGGCTGCCCGACGTTCCCGCGGAAGCCGGGTTCACGGCCAGGCTGATTGCCAACACGCCCGCGACCAGCGCGGAATTGCGAAACTTCGTCGTCCAGGTGCCCATGTGCCCTCTCCAGTTGTTTGCGTAACCAAGAGCGGTTTTGCTCTCTGAGAGACAGTTCAACGCCGGATCCGGCGCGCGATCGGGCGGGGTTCGGGCGTTCCGGGGGTGAATCGTGGCAAAAGATGTGAGCTCGAAGGTAATGGGGACATTCCTCGTTTCCTAGCAAACGGGGACAGACCTCAATGAGGCGCTCGGGGAATCCCGGCGATTACCTGCGTTTACGTGAGCGGCAGGGATCGCCGGGACTCACCGTGTTCACACCGACACGACTATCACCGGGTATCACTCGCAGGTGGAATGAGCATCCGCCAGCAGGACCGGATGACAGCGCGCCATCAGATCAGGTCTGTCCCCGTTTGCTAGGAAACGAGGAATGTCCCCATTAAAACGTCGTGCGTGACTCCGAATCTTCGTGGAGTTTCGTCAAGAAGATTTTCAGGTGCGACTCCGCCTCGTCGGCGCCCATGAGGCGTTGCTCGACTAGCATGCGTGCCATGTCGCGCATCGAGCGTTCGCCGTTGATCATCGCGAGCAGGAAGGCGTGCACGCGGCTCGAGACCTGCTGCATTTCGAAGGCGCGCGTCTTCGGGATCGGCTGCGTGGGATCGAGTAGCCAGTCGGGGAGTACGCGGGTGCGTGGCGATTCGGGCGCGGGTGCGACTTTTTCCGTCACCCAGGTCACGACTTGTTCGAGCCGCGAGTGGCGGCTGGCGGGCGAACGCATGTAAGGCACGGTCGTCTCGCGCACGCGAGGTGTGCCAAAGCCCGCGGCGGGCAACAGCTCGAGTGCCTCTTCGAGTCCGATGCGCTCGGCGTGCGGGGCGCGCGAGAACGCGAGCGAGCCCGTGTTGATCCAGCGTCCGCCGGGTTTGAGCAACAGGTTGATGCGCGCCGCCACGCGCGCGAAGGGTTCGCCGACGATGTCGATGAACCACGGCGTCACGACCGTATCGAAGACGCCTTCCGCGAACGGCGCCTGCAGGGCATCCGCGGCCACGAGCACGAGCCCGTCGCGGGCCGGGCCGGGGGACGTCAGACGCCGCAGCACCGCGTGATCCTCGATCCGCCGCGGTGCGATCGGGAATTCGTAGAGCTCCACTTCGCGGCCCGCGTACAACTCGCGTGCGGCGAACAGCAGCAGTGGATTGAAGTCCGTCGCCACGGTGAGCGGCGCCCCGCCCGCGGCGTGCAGGTCGTAGGCGAGCCGGCCGGCGCCCGCGCCCTGGACCAGCGTGAGTCCCAGCCCCGCCAACCCGTCATCGAGCACGGCGCCGATCTCGGCCAGCGCCGCCGCGTTCTCCTCCTCGCCCCACGACCAGTCGCGGTGCAGGTTCACGTAGTAGTTAGTGAGTCCCTGCTCGATCGGCAACCGCGTGCCGAGCGCGTGGTGGACCGGCTCCGGCGTGCCGGACGTGTCGATCCCGAGCGGCGCGAGCAGCGCGCGCAGGCGAGCGACCTGGTCCTCGTATGCCGCCGCGACGCTCTCGAGACGCCGGCGAGTCGCGTCCGGGATCTGCGCGCCCGCTCCCGCGCGCATCGCGGCCGCCTCGGAACCGAGATGCTGCGTCAGCAATACGAGGCGGGCGCGCCAGTCGGCGAGCGCCATGCGGGGATCCGGAAAAAACCAGGGGATCTCGCCGATCACGGGATAACCGCTGCTGCACGCCGAGCACATCCAGCCGGCCCGCTCGAGCGCGAGCCGTCCACGCCGGCAGCGCGGACACGCAAGAACACTCGTCAACATTTCTGTTCCGGACACGCGCAGGCTCCCGCGGGAGAGCCCCCGCACGACAATGCTGGCCGGCCTCGTCACATTGGTCAACGCAAAATGTGGCGCGCGAGGCGACAATTCCTCCGTGGTTAGGCGAGAATCGGCGGGGTCGGACAATTACAACCACAGGTCTCGTGCTCGATTCGATCGTCGCGGCTGAAACACCCGAGGGAATTCTGCTGGAGCTGCGCCCGGCCGGAATCTCCGCGCGCTTCTGCGCATTCCTCATCGACGAACTCATCATCCTCGCCATCTACTACGCGAGCGCGTTCGTGGCGATGCTGCTGGGCGGGGTCGGCATGGGCTTCTGGCTGATCCTGATCTTCCTGCTCATGTGGTTCTATCCGGTCGTCTTCGAGTTGGGCCGCAACGGCGCGACGCCCGGCAAACGCGCGATGGGCCTCAAGGTCGTCATGGACAACGGCCTGCCGATCACGCCGGCCGCGTCCATCACGCGCAACCTGCTGCGCGTGGCGGATTTCATGCCCGCCGCCTTCGGCTTCGGGATCCTGAGCATGCTCCTGCGCAAGGACGGCAAACGCCTGGGCGACATCGCCGCGGCCACGCTCGTCGTGCACCAGCGCCGCCCGGCACCGAAGGCCACGCTCGACATGGTTGCCCCGCTCGCACCCGTGCGCCCGATCGCGCCGCGCGACCAGGCCGCGGTCATCGCGCTGGCCGCGCGCGCGCCGACGCTCACGATCGAACGTCTCGACGAACTCGCGGCCATCGCCGCGCCCATCCAGGGCAACGATCCGCGGCCCGAATCCGAGGTGACCCGGCGCGTGCTCGGCGTCGCGCAGTGGTTGTTAGGCAGGCGCGCATGACGCCGCTGCAGTTCGAGAGCCTCTACCAGGCGGAATGGACCGAGCTCGAGTCCCAGGTGAAGCTGATCCTGGGCGGCAAGGGTTTTTCGCGCGGCGCGAGCTCGATCCAGGGCGAGCGCGTCGCGGCGCTGTACCGGCGCGCCTGCGAGCACCTGGCGCTCGCCCGTGCCCGCTCCTATCCGCGCTACCTGCTCGACCGGCTCGACAAGCTCACGAGCGAAGCCCACCAGGTGATCTACCAGCGGCGCGAGTTCGGCCTGGCGCGCATCCGGCGTGCCTTCCTCGTGGATTTCCCGCGCGCGGTGCGCGCGCATTCCGCCTACGTGTGGCTCTCGGCCGCGCTGCTGGCGTTGCCGATGCTGATCATGGGCGTTCTCGTGTACCTGCGGCCGGACCTGATCCTGTCGGTGACCGACG
Source organism: Pseudomonadota bacterium (assembly GCA_023433515.1). Classification (GTDB taxonomy): domain Bacteria; phylum Pseudomonadota; class Gammaproteobacteria; order Steroidobacterales; family Steroidobacteraceae; genus CADEED01. The sequence continues at coordinate 3,228 of JAEZCN010000103.1, read as the reverse complement.
CCGCTACCGCGGCGATGTTCGAGCAGATGTATTCGGAGTCCGCCGAATCCATCGGCAACGTTCGCGGCGCCGACACCGACTGGTACATGTTCGGCACCTACATCTTTCGCAACACGGGCATCGGCTTCCAGTGCTTCGCGGGCGGACTGTTCGCGGGGCTTGGCAGCATCTTCTTCCTCGTGTTCAACGGCGTGCACATCGGCGCGATCGCCGGTTACCTCACCGAGCGCGGCTTTTCCGAAACGTTCTACTCCTTCGTGGTGACGCACGGCGCCTTCGAGCTCACCGCCATCGTCCTGGCGGGTGCGGCGGGACTGCGGCTCGGACATTCGTTCGTCGCGCCCGGACGCAGCACGCGTTTGCAGAGTCTCGTGCTCGCCGCGCGCGAGTGCATGATCATCGTGTACGGCTTCGCGGTGATGTTTTTCATCGCGGCCGCGATCGAGGCATTCTGGTCGTCGGCCCGCTGGCTGCCGAATGCCCTGAAGTACGGCGTCGCTGCCGCGTGCTGGATCGCGGTGATCTCCTATTTCACGCTGCAGGGCCGTCGTGCGGATTGACACGCTGGCGCTGCAGATGCGACCGCGCGCGGCACACGAGGCCGCCGACCTCGGCGTGCGCCTGTGCCAGGAAACCGCGCGCTCCGTGTACGCGTGCTATCTACTCGTCGCTGTGCCCATCGGCCTGGTCGCGATGTCCCTGTTCGAAATCGCGCCCTGGCTGCCGTGGCTCGCGTTGTGGTGGTCGAAGCCGTGGCTCGACCGCGTGGTGCTGTTCGTGCTGGCGCGCGCCGCTTTCGGCCAGGCCACGACGGTCGGCGATCTGTGGCGCGAGCAACGCGCGGTGTTGTGGCGCCAGTTCTTCATCACCTGGACGTGGCGCAGGCTCTCTCCGTGGCGTTCGTTCACCCAGCCGGTCTATCAGCTCGAGGGTTTGCCGTTCTTCCAGATGCGCGGGCGCATCGCGCAGCTGCGGCGCAGGTACGGCGGCTCCGCGTTCATGGTGACCAAGGCCTTCTTCTGGGCGGAAACCGGGCTGACATTCGCGGCCGTTTCGATGTTGTACTGGTTCACGCCGCCCGGCGAGGATCTCCAGCTCATGGCCATGTTCAGCGATGAGGCCTCCCGATTCGCCCAGCTCGCGGTGACCATCGCCTACTTCCTGACCGTGCTGTTCCTCGAGCCGTTCTACGTCGCGGCCGGCTTCGGCATGTACCTGAACCGTCGCGCCGAGCTCGAGGCCTGGGACATCGAGCAGGAGTTCCGCCGTGCGTTCGCCGACTGACCGGCGCCGGTCGCGCGGACTGCGGCCGCTGCTCGCTTTCGGCGCACTGTGGCTCGCGGCTCACGCATTCGCGCAGGAGCCCGCCGCGCCGCCCGCCCCGATACCCGACGCCGAGGTCGAACGCGCGCTCGAGGACGTCAGGAAGGATCCGAATCTCGCCGCGGAACGCACGGTCCGCACGCTCGACTGGGATCCGGATCCCGAGGAGAAAAAGGAGCGCCGGGACACCGGCCTGCCGGACTGGCTCGAGTGGTTAGGCGACCTGTTCATGTGGATCGGGCAGGCATCGCGCGTGCTCATGTGGATCCTGATCGCGATCCTGGTCGGGCTGCTCGCGACCTTCCTCGTCCGGATCTTCGCGAGCGGCCGCGGCGGCCCGGGCCGCGGCGCCCGGTTCGTGGCGCCGACGCACGTGCAGGATCTCGACATACGACCGGAGAGCCTGCCGTCCGACATCGGCGCGACGGCACGCGAATTGTGGGACCGCGGCGAGCATCGCGCCGCGCTCGCGTTGCTGTATCGCGGAATGCTGTCGCGCCTGGCGCACGTTCACGAAGTGCCGATCCGCGATTCGAGCACCGAAGGCGATTGCCTGACACTCGCCGCGCGCAAACTCGATGCCGCCCGCGTCGACTATGCGACCCGGCTGGTGCGCACCTGGCAACGCGCGATCTACGGCGGCATCCAGGCGGACACGGCCGACGTGTACGCACTGTGCGCGGGTTTCTCCCAGCACCTCGATCCGGCCGATCCGGCCGCGGCACCCGGATCGAATCCGGCGGAAGCCGCGGGATGAAAAGCCCCGTCGTCAGGATCCTGATCGCGCTGATCGTCATCGTGCCGCTCGTGGCGCTGGCGACGAAGCTGAAGTTCAAGGAAGAGAAGGTGCCGATGCCGCTCAAGGGCGAGGCCCTGACCAACCCGTACTACGCCGCGATCAAACTATCCGAGGGACTCGGCGCCGAAGCGCGGCGGGAATACATCTTCACTTCGCCCGATCCGGACGCCGTGATCGTGCTGTCGAACTGGAACTGGACGCTGATCGACTCCCGCCGGCAGAGAATCCAGGAATGGGTCGAAGGCGGCGGCCGACTGATCGTCGACGGCTCGTTCCTCGGCGACTTCGACCAGTTCGCGAAGTGGAGCGGCGTCGACAAGTCGACCACCTACGATGAAGAAGATGAAGACGAAGGCGAGGATCTGGCCGAATCGCTGAGCGAATCGGAGCAACCGCTCCTGTCGGGCTTCTTCAAGCGTGAGTGCGACCGGCTGGTCGAGGATGGTACCGGACGGGAATTCAAGGTCTGCAACGTCGATCATTCCCGCGCCCTCGAAACCAGACGCAAGATCCTCTGGGCGCTGCGCGAGGGTGAGTACATCCACGTGCTGCGCACGGCCGTCGGCCGCGGCAGCGTGACCGTCATCAACGCCCAACCCTTCCGTTTTCGCGATCTGCTCCAAGGTGACAACGCCCGATTGTTCGTGAGGGCGGCGCAGCTCGACCGCGGCGACACGGTGCTGTTCCTGAGCGAGGAAGAACAGACGTCGATCCTCGATCTGATCTGGCGTTACGGCGCGCCCGCCGTGCTGCTGCTGCTGGCGCTGATCGCGCTCACGTTGTGGCGCGCCGTCGCGCGCTTCGGCCCCCTCACCGCACCCACCGACAGCGCGCGGCGCTCGCTGGCCGAACAGATCCGCGGCACCGGCCAGTTTGCGCTGCGCCACGGTGGTGGCGTGGCGCTGCACGCGGCGATGGTGCGCGCGCTGCGCGATGCCGCGCTGCGCCACCTGCCCGCCTACGACCGCATGCCGAGCGACGAGCGCGTGGCCGCGGTCGCGAAGCTCAGCGGCATCCCATCCGACGAGCTCGGTCCCGTACTCCACTTTTCCGGCGCGCGCCGCTCGCCCGCGCGGCGCCACCCCCACGCGGGGCGGGAGCCCGCG